>CBDUIJ010000327.1:0-6586 GCA_965367215.1 uncultured Granulosicoccus sp. | reverse complement strand
TGAATACAGTCACGCAGATGCTCCTCATTGTCGATCACTGCGTCGCGCAACTTGCGCATCCACTCCTGCCGCTCGGCGATGGAAGTGCGTGACCAGCTCCTGAACGCAGCCTTCGCAGCCGTCAATGCCCTGTCCGCGTCCGCAATGCCTGCTGTGGGCACACTGGCAACACAAGTTTCGGTTGCCGGGTTGAAGACATCGACACGGCCTTCGCCGTCACTCATCTCACCGGCGATGTACATCTTCTTTTCAAACATCGACATCAGAAAATCCTTCATGACCAGAGAAGTTCAACGTGATTGCGACATGAGTCTGCCCGAACGAACCCTGGGCACGAATCACGGGCGAAGCCTGAGCGACGCCCGCACCGAAGGCACTCCTCAGTTCAACGGCAGAGGCATTTAATCCACAATATCCAACATATCGTACATTATTTATTGAATATAGTACTCTATATACAAACGATCAGGCAAGCAGCAGCCATAGGCAGGGCCATGAACACAGACGTCGCGAGCAAGAAGCACAACATCATCCTGTTCATCACCGATCAGTGGCGATGGGATACCTTGAACGATCCAGGCAACCCGGCAAAACTGCCGAACCTGCAGGCGTTTCGCGAAGAAGCCGAGAACTTCCGCAATGCCTTCACCACGGTGCCACTATGTACACCGGCCAGGGGCAGCCTGTTCACTGGTCGATTACCCCACCAGAACGGGACGCTGGACAACGTGCAGGGCAAGGCCTTCTACCCGCACGGCAAGTTGCACCCCGAGCAAACCACCTATCTCGAGCGTCTTCAGGACGATGGCTATCACGTGGCGTTCATCGGCAAGTGGCATCTGGGTGATGGCACGATACTGGAGCGCGGTATCAAGGACGTGACCCTGTCCGATGGCGCCAGCACACCGCTGACCGAACAGGGCGATGTGACGATCGGTGAACCTCGCAAGTCTCCCTGGTATGGCACGATCACCGACGGTGAACCGCTGGATGGCATTCGCGTGCAGGAAGCAATCCGCATGCTACCGCAACTGGCTGCAGCAGAAAAACCCTTCTGTCTGGTGGTTTCCCTGCATGCTCCGCACTTTCCGCACCACGTACCAGAGCGCTTCGTCGCCCTCTACGACGACCTGCCCGCCGATTCCGAACCGGACAACTACTGCGAGCCATTCACTGAAAAAAACAAGCCACTGGCGCAATCACGCCCCTGGCACGCCGTACACGATACCTCTCATCTGAGTAGCGAAGACTGGCGACGCACTGCACAACATTATTGGGGCTTCTGTTCCTACACCGACGAGCTGTTCGGCAATTTTCGTCATGCTGTCAGCCAGGCCGGGCTCGACGACAACACGGTCCTCGCCTTTACCTCGGATCACGGCGAGATGCTCGGTGCCCATGGCTGGTTCGACAAGGGGCCATTCTTCTACGAGGAAGTCATGCGCATTCCGATGCTGCTGCGTACACCGGACAACAACGGTGGCACGGCACGAGAAGAATTCGTCAGTTTCCACCACCTCTTCCCCACGCTGATCGAACGTGCCGGCGGCGATCTCGATGCCGAGCATTCCTTCTACAGAACCGAGGCTGACGCCGCCTTCTATGTCTATGATGCCTATCAGGGCAGGCAATTCCGCTTCCGCGGCATTCGCGAATCGCGCTTCAAGTATGCCTGGAGTCCACACGACATCGAGGAACTCTACGATCTGCAGAGTGACCCTGGAGAGCGTCTCAACCTTGCCAACGACCCTGCCCATGCCGACACAGTTGCGCGATTGAAAAAACGCCTGTTCGACTGGATGTCAGAAGAAGGCGACTGGCTGGCCGGGCCCGGTCATCATCCGCCGGTGGGTAGTTATATTGACGGGCGCGGCCGTGATGAGCAACATCATCATCCGTCGAGAGGCGGCTGATCAAAGACCACGCGAAAGCCGCTGTGCTCACTGGTGCTGTCCGGCGTATTGCCGGTTCGCGCGGCAATACGGTAGCGATGGCAATAGCTGCGGTGACCCAGAAATGAACCACCTTTCAGCAATTGCAGCCCCTTCATCTGCCGGTTCCGCTTGCGCGCAGCGCTTGTCGATGAACGCAAGCGAAAGGGAGCAGCGGTCCATTCCCAGACATTGCCAACCATGTGGTGAAGTCCGTAGCCATTGGCCGCCAGACTCGTCACGGGAGCCGGCCCGGCATATCCGTCCCTGGCGGTATCCTGATCCGGGAAACGCCCCTGCCAGATATTGCACGGAAAAAAACCGGTATCGTCCGGCTCTTCATCACCCCAGGGATAGGGCACATCGTCCAGTCCGCCCCGCGCGGCGTGCTCCCATTCGGCTTCACTCGGCAGCCGTCCCCCGGCCCACGCGGCGAAGGCTTCGGCATCGGCAAGAGCAATGTGCGTGGCCGGCATGTCGTCATTACCCTGTGGACCCTCCGGCCCTGTCGGGTACTGCCAGTTTGCCCCGTCAATGCGGCGCCACCATTCGAGCCCCTCGATACCCAGAGATCCCTCTGCCCCACCCGGCACATGCGTATGAAAGACAAAGGACCACCCGTACCGCTCTGCCAGCGTGGTGTAGCCAGTGGCCTCGACAAAGCGTCTGAACTGTCCAATGCTGGTAGCGCCTCGTTCCCACCACAGATCCCGAACTCGCTGCACCACCAGCGGGCCTTCGCCATCCGCGACAAGCAATGGCTTCTTCGTGCCGACCAGAGCACGACCACCGGGCACGGCCACGCAATCCGGCGCATGTCCGCACACCGACAGGGAAGTCGGCGCACGCGCCATGCTGTCGGCAAGCTCGCTATCCTCGCGGCGAGGTGTGCAGCAGGACCGACTAGTCACCGGCACTGCGTGCAGCGCGCGTCTGCATGATTCTGAGTTGATCAACCAGATGTCGGCCAGCATCACCGATATGCTGTTTGAGCACGGACACTGCCGTGGCCACATCCTGTTTTCGAATGGCGTCGATCAGCGCGCGATGCTCCCGCAGGATGGCTTCCTGACGACCGATGGCAATGGGAATACGCGTACTGATCGAGCCGATGACCTCACGATGTTGCTTCCACACGTTGAAAGCGACACGGTTGTAGTGTCGCTCGTACATACTCTCGTGGAAGGTGTTATTGAGCTGGGTATGCCTTGCCTTGTCTTCGAAGTTCAGTGCCTCGATCTCGTTCTGGATGCGTTCCAGTTCAGCGATATCCGCATCACTGACTGTCTCGACGAACAATTCCAGCAGGTACGGTTCCAGCAGATAACCTACCTCGGCCACGTCACGAACGAACTCCATGTCGATGGGGCGTACCCGTGCACCCTGATTGGGTGTGAACAACACCAGGCCCTCACCACGCAGTTGCTGCAGCGCCTCTCGTACCGGATTGGTTGATGAATCGAGCTGTTTTGCCAGTGCTGACACCTTCAGACGCTCATTGGCCTCGAGCGCTCCCGAAAGAATATCGTGACGTATGCGCTTGTAGATCGCATTGGAAGACGGCTGAGTGTCCGGTAGTGCTGTCAGAGAAAGTGTCGGAACCATCAAGAATGTCGAGTTTGCATGGAATCAGGTACTGGGTGCTATCGCACATGATATATCCACAATCATACACAAAGGGGACAAACGATAATGTCGATTGCAGTTGAATGTATCCACGAAGCGAGAGCTGGTTGTGGGGAAGGACCGATCTGGGATCATCGTAGCGGCATTCTCTGGTGGGTCGATATTGCCGGAGAAACGATTCACTCCCACCATCCGGCCAGCAAGGAAAACCGACAATTCGATGCACCCTGCCTGGTCAGCTCTCTGGCGCTGGCACCGGAAAGTCTGTTGATAGCCTCTGCGCGTGGCATAGCGCAACTGGACACCGAGTCCGGCGAACTGTCGCCACTAGAGCATCCCGAGCCGGGCCTCTCCGGCAACCGCCTGAACGACATCATCGCAGGTCCCGATGGCGCGCTCTGGGTCGGCACCATGTCCGAAGGCGCCCGTGGACCCACCGGTGCACTGTATCGCCTCGACGGTGCCGGTACGAGCACCCAGATGTCCGGTACAACCATCTCCAATGGTCTGGGCTTCAGTCCGGACGGGACACGGTTGTATTTCATCGACAGTGTGCCGGGGCTGTTGTACGTACGCGAAGATGATGAGTGGCGGGTGTTGCACCGCTTTGATGAAACCACCGGCAAACCCGATGGCATGACCGTCGACAGCAATGGCACCTTGTGGATCGCCATCTGCAATCGCGGACGCGTGGTGAGCATGGAGCCCTCTGGCACCATCACCTCGCAGTTCGACCTGCCCTGCGAGATCGTTACCAGTTGCTGTTTCGGCGGACACGACCTGAGCACTCTGTACATTACCACCGGCACCTTCAGCATGAGTGAGGAGGAGAAGGCTGCCAACCCATTGGCTGGCGGATTGTTCGCCGCCCGCATGGCGGTACCTGGCCTGCCAGCACATGAAGCACGCTGGCCTCATTGATTGCAGCCAGAAATGGCAGCAGATTTCTGCAACAGAAATCTGCTTGCCAGGCTCAACGAATGCGTCGGCCCGAACCACTGTCGAACAGTAGCGTGGAACTCGGGTCGAACCCTACCATCATCCTGCCGCCTTCGCGTGGGCGTGCCTTGCCGCGCAGCTCGATGATGATCGGCAATTCATCCCCCTCACTCGAGGCATAGGCATAGGACACACCGCCAAGATTCTCGATCACGTCGATGAGCAACTCGATCCGAACCGACGCGTTTTCTTCGAAATGCTCTGGTCGAATACCAAGCGTGACACTCTGCCCCTGCTCCGGTAAATCAGTTACCCTGACCGGCACTTCGACACCGCCGAGGCGAGCCAGGCTGACATGCGCACACTCCGCCTCCACCCTGACCACGCTACCTTCGAAGAAGTTCATGCGCGGCGAGCCGATGAAGCCTGCGACGAATACATTGTCAGGGTCTTCGTACAGCGTCACCGGCGCTCCCGTCTGTTCGATCCGCCCATCTCGCAACACTACTATCTTGTCTGCCATGGTCATCGCCTCTACCTGATCATGGGTGACATAGATCATCGTGGCTCCCAGCTGCTTGTGCAACTTGGCGATCTCCAGCCGCATCTGCACACGCAGCTCGGCATCGAGATTCGACAGTGGCTCATCGAACAGGAACACATCCGGCTCTCTGACAATGGCACGACCAATGGCAACACGTTGTCGTTGCCCCCCTGACAAGGCCTTGGGCTTGCGATCCATGTAGGCTTCGAGTTTCAGGATGCCGGCCGCCTTGTCCACCTTGCGTCTGATTTCCTCCGGCGCCGCACCACTGATCTTCAACCCGAAACTCATGTTCTCTCGCACGGTCATGTGCGGATAGAGCGCATAGGTCTGAAAGACCATCGCCACGCCCCGCCTGGCCGGATCCGAGTGCGTGACATCGCGCTCGCCGATGGTCATCTGGCCCGCCGAGGTTTCCTCCAGTCCGGCAATCATGCGCAGCAAGGTGGATTTTCCACAGCCGGAAGGACCAACGAATACACAGAAGTCACCATCCTCGACCCTCAGATCAACGCCGTGAATGACTTCTATCTGACCAAATACCTTGACAACCTCTTTCAGCGCAAGCTCAGACATGGTTTCTCCTTCTTGAATCATTGACGCCGAGTAGCGCAGACATCGCGCGATCAGCCATGACGTCGGCACCGTTCAGTGCACTCGACGCATCGGATAACAGGAACACGGCAGCATCACCAACCTCCTCAACCGTGCTGACCTCATGATCTGCCGCCCAGGACCGAAAGTTCTCGCTATTGGCCGGATCCTTCATGGCCTCGACGACGATCTCGGTCTGTGTCATGCCGGGCATCAGCGCATTGACTCTGACACCGTGAGGCCCCAGCGACCAGGCCATGGCGCGAGTCATTGCAACAATGGCCCCCTTGGTTCCAGCATAGGCTTCATGCCCGGGATTGGTCGCACGTGCATGGTTCGAGGCGATATTGACAATGGCACCCTGCCTGGCTGCCGTCATGATGCGGCCCGCGGCCTGGCAACCAACAAGAACAGAACGATGATTGACCTGCCAGAGTGTTTCCATCTGCTCGAGCGTCATGTCCAGAAACGGCACCTTGATGGTCACACCCGCGTTGTTCACCAGACCATCGAGACGTCCCTCTCTGTCAGCTGCGGAATGGATGGCACCAACAAACGCCTCTACGTCGCACACATCCACCCTTTCGAAGCGTGCGCCAATCTCATCCAGTCTTGCCTTCCCGGCATCGCTGATATCGAAACCGGTGACCTCGGCCCCAGCGGCGCGGGCCTGCCGCGCGATACCCAGACCGATCCCGGCACCAGCCCCTGTCACGATGATGTGACGGTTCGTCAGATTCATTTCACCGCTCCAGCCGGTGCACCCGAGAGAATCTGTCGCTGAAAGAATGCAAAGAGAAGCAGCAAAGGCAGGGAACCCAGCACCGCAGCCGGGAACAGCTTGGTTGGATCGACACCGGTGTTACCGACGAACTTGTACACCGCGATCATCACCGTCAGCTTGTCCTTGTCGGTCAGCAGCAACAGCGGATAGACAAAATCGTTCCACACC
>CBDUIJ010000326.1:0-6591 GCA_965367215.1 uncultured Granulosicoccus sp. | reverse complement strand
ACAACCGGAATGTCAGCCTTGACCTGAGTGACCAGGTGCAGAAAGACGGCTGATTCTTCCGAGAACTTGGTGCTGACGATGGGGCGACAGGTGTTTTCCAGAGCGACATGGATGGCATGCCTGGCTGTTGCCAGTTGATGTCTGTAGTTCAGCTCTTCGCGCGTATCACTGACCATCGTCTCTGTCACTTTGTATTGTTCTGCTTGGGAAAAGTATCGTTCAACGCAGGAATAGTCTCCAAGACTTTCTGGTTATAAGCTTATGCACTTGAGCGCATTCACGGCTCCAGCTCGAACAAGCCGGGTTGCTCACAGGGCCAGTTGCAGATCCTCCCCGCCTTTTGCCGGCACGGCGCAGCACAGGAGTACTTCGTCGTCTGCCATGGATGCCGATGGCGGATTGCGGTAGCTGACCTTGCCACTGATGAGCCGGGTGGCGCAGCTGCCACAATTGCCGCTACGACAACCATACTCAGGTGTCAGGCCATGGGCTTCGGCAAGCTCCAGCAGCGTCGGGTCACCGTGACTCCAGCGCTGTTCGAAACCGGAGTCGATAAAATGCACGATGGCGCTCTCGGCCTCGGCTGTCTGGATGCTCGTGTCTGGCTGGGCATTGGCCCTTGCGGGTTTTTCGGTACTGGCGGAGCTCCTGCGGGTCAGGCTCGAAGGACCGAAAGTCTCTGCCTGGATACGATGATCAGCTACGCCCAGGCTGCGAAGCTCGTCGTAGAGTGTCTGCATGAAAGCGGGTGGGCCGCACAGCAGAAAGTCGTAGTCATCCAGTGGCAGGAAGCTGCGCAGCATGTCGGCGTCGATGCGACCCTGTCGATCGTAGTGCCGGGTGAGTGTTTCCCCCGCAGCGAGCTGGCTGACGATGCGATGGTAATTCAGTCGTGCGTGGCTGCGTTGCTGCAGCTGTGCGAATTCATCGGCAAACGCGCGTTGCTCGTTGGAGCGACAGGCATGCAGTACGGTCAGGTGACGGACCGGTCGCGTCGTTGCTGCCAGGTCGACAAGCTGCTTTGCCATGGCAATCATGGGCGTGATGCCTACGCCTGCAGCCAGCAGCACGGCGGGGCGTGTCTCTGTCGGGTCGATCCAGAAGTCGCCGGCGGGTGCCTTGATCTCGACACGGTCCCCCGCTTGCAGATGCTCATGCAGGTGCGTGGAGACTGCACCCTGGGATTCCCGCTTCACCGAAATCCGGTAGTGATCATCAGCCGGGGCGGATGACAAGGTATACGAGCGAATCAGTGGCTTGTCATCGCCTTTCGGGGTGATTCGAATGAGCAGATGCTGGCCGGCTCTGGCAGGAATCAGCTCGGCATTGTCGTCCGGCTGCAGGTGGAAGGAGCGAATGATCGTGCTTTCATCGACCACCTTGGTGACGCTGAAATTTCGCCAGCGGGTGCGCAGTGACTTTTCGCTCAGTGCCGCATCCGCTTCTTGCCAGTTGCCCGTCATCAAGGTAGTGGGCGCATAGTCCATGAAGCTTGAGCGGAACGGTAGAGCATCGCGCGTCCGTATGACTTGCTGGACATGGAAACGCCAACCCCGTTCCGCACCCTCGAAAGCCTGGATAGCAGGATCATTCTCTTCCAGCACGTCAACCGAGCCACTCAATTGCAGGAGCTCGCCGCTGTTGAAATCCACGAACAGCAGACCTGCCCTGGGGTTGACCAGGAAATTGCCCAGCGTATTGAAGAAACGATTGCCGGAGTAGTCCGGAATGGTCAGCGTATTGCCTTCGACCTTGATGAATCCGGGTTGGCCGCCGCGGTGAGAGACATCGACGCCTTCCTTGTCGGGCCGATCGATGACATCGACGTAGCTGGCAACGAAAAAGGTGTCGGCGCCGGCAATCATGGAGGAAGCTGACTTATCCAGCGCGTCCAGAGTCTCGACCTGGTGTTCGTCGCCGATATGCCCGGGCTCGCGAATGTAATCGATGGAACGTCGCTGAATGTATTGGGGGCAATTGCCGAACGACTGATCGACTTCCAGTGAAAATCCACTGTCGGAGGCGGCAATCACATGCATATTGACGCGATTACGACGACGAGTCGTCGGGTCCAGGCCGATCAGGCCGAGGCGCTTGCCGACGGCCAGAGAGCTTGTCAGCGGATCGCCGGGAAGTGCCCTGGCCGACACATCGAGTCGGGTGGGGTCGGGAGAGTGCATGAAGCCGGGTTTGCCTGAGAGCAGAGAGGCCCAGGGGCTGCCATGCTCGTCGACACTGCCAAGCACCACAAAGGGTAGCTGCTCGTAGAACTGGCGGTGCTGATCGGGCATGAAAGCGCGAATAGCCTTGGTGGTAAAGGCGGCTACGGATTCACGACTGCCGGTTCGAGTCTGTAGTTCAAGCTCTCCCCAGTGGAAGGGGGAATCATCCGGCACTACTGTCGTTGCTGCACTCATGCAAGCTCTCCCGTTCAAGGTTGTCGAATCAGGCCAGCAAACCGGCCTGGGTCGCAGGCATGGCCTTGAACCCTGGCAAGGCTTCGATATTGGCCAGCCAGCGAAGCACAGCGGGATAGGCTTCCAGCGAGACGTTGCCCTCAGGGGCATGAGCGGTGTAACTGTAGAGTGCGACATCCGCGATGGTGGGAGTGTCGCCAACCAGAAAATCACGACCTGTCAGGTGGGTGTCGATCTTCGCCAGGTAGCGGTGAGCAAGGGCGTGGGTGAATTCGACATCGAAATTGGCATTGAACACCGTGTTGAGCCTGGCGGCTGCAGGTCCATAAGCCTGTTCACCAGCTGCCAGGGTCAGAAATTTCTGCACCTCGGCTTCCAGACTGGCGTCGGTCGGCAGCCACGCTGGGGCGTACCGGCGGGCCAGGTACACCAGTATGGCGTTGGAGTCGGAGACCACGACATCGCCGTCTTCGATGACCGGGACCTGGCCAACAGGGTTCATTGCCAGAAAGGCGGCCTGTTTGTGTTCACCGTTCGGCAGATCGACCAGCACGATTTCATGATCGATGCCGGCCAGGTTGGCAAACAGTTCGGCGCGGTGGGAATGGCCGGAGAGTGGGAAATGATGGATACGGATAGGTGTGGTCATGGTGAAAGTCGCGCTCTGCGTGATTGATTGGCGAGACACGATAGTAGTTAGGTGTCTTGAAAGGAACAATGGCCTGAAATATGGAATCATAATGTACAATATGTGGATAATTGGAGGCGGTCGGACCACATCATGGATACCATCGAGGGCATGCGAACCTTCGTGGCGGTCGCTGCAGAAGAGTCGTTCACAGCGGGCGCCAGACGCATGGGCATCAGTACCAAGCTGGCCAGCAAATACGTGCAGCAGCTGGAAGCGCGGCTGGGTGCCCAACTGTTCAGTCGTACCACCCGTAGCGTTCGCGTCACCGATACCGGACGTGCTTATCTGCAACGCTGCCTGCCATTGCTGGACCAGTTCGACGAGCTTGAAGGGCTGGTGCAGGCGAGACAATCCGAACTGGCAGGCAGCATTCGCCTGTCAGCACCGACAGCCTTTGGCAGTAGCGCCTTGCCGGCGGCACTGGCCTCGTTCCAGCTGGCACACCCCAAGGTACGTATCGATTTGCAACTGTCGGATAATCTGGTGGCCCTGGTCGAAGAGGGCTTTGATCTGGCCGTGCGTTTCGGTCAGCTGGAAGACTCCGCTTTCATTGCCCGACGTCTGTTGAACATGCGCCTGGTGGTCGTGGCCTCACCGGACTACCTGCAGCGTGAAGGCGAGCCTGAAACCCCGGCTGCCTTGTCTGCTCATAACTGCCTTGAGCAGGATCTGGCCATCGCTGCCGATTTATGGAACTTCGTGGTGGACGGATCCGAAGTTCAGGTTCGCATCAAGGGAACCTTTCGTGCGAATTCCCCGCGCGCCATTGCGCATATGGCAGCTCAAGGGCTGGGAATCGGCCGTTGTCCGAAGTACGTGGCAGACCCGTTTCTGCGTAGCGGTGAACTGCAGGTGTTGTTCGAGGAACATGAAGCCAGCACGCTGGCTCTGCAGGCCTTGTATCCGACAAATCGGCATCTGAACATTCGGGTGCGAGCCCTGATCGATCATCTGGTGGCGCATTTTGCCGATGCGGGGAATCAGGAAAAGCTGTCGCCGTATAGTTGATGGTCAAAGGGCGAGAAAATCAGATATTCGCTCCCTTGGTGGCCGTAGATTGCTCCGTTCACCCGACGGGTGTGATGGGTCTCTCTTGATGGGTAGCCTAAGCATGACAATACTCCGAATTCACGACACTCCATGCGGTTTGGCAATTCGCTGGAACTTCTTTCGATACGCTGCGGGCGATTGCCCTACATTGCGTTTGAAAAGCCGCCGGAAAGAAGCGGGGTCGTCGTAGCCGACCAAAGCCCCGATCTCGTCTACCGAATGCGCATTGGAGACCAACAACTGTTTGGCTTCCTCGATCCTGAGCGCTTGCACATATTCGATCGGGGCGAATCCGAATGCCGCTCGAAAGCGGCGCGAAAAGGTACGACCGTGCAGACCCGAATGTTCGATCATCCGCTCCACCGGATTGTTGGCGGCATAGTTTCTGGAAATCCAGGTTTGACACTCGGATATGGGTCCGTCCGCAGTCTCCATCGGGCGGGTCATCACGGCATAGGGCGATTGACCTTCGGAATGTCCGCTGATGAGAAAGACCTTTGCGGTTTCAATGGCATGCTGATAACCGCAGAATCTGGCTATCAGATAGATTGCAAGGTCATGCCAGGCGCTGACCCCGCCCGCGGTAACGATTCGATCTCCTTCTGCCGCCAGAGAGAGGACAGATTCACCACGAAACGAGACCTCCGGATAATGCCGCTGGAACATGTCTCGATAGGCCCAATGGGCCGTCGCTTCACGCCCATTCAAAAGCCCTGATTCAGCCAGTAGAAGCGAGCCGGAGCAGACTGACGTGATAAGTGCTCCGCCTTCGTGTAATTGTCTCAACCACTCGGCCTCGCGCGGATAACGCCCCTTGGGTGCATCATGAATCGAGGTATACCTATCGCAGACAACCACGGCATCCGGCACGACAAGCGGGTCAATTGCCATATGCGGCTCAACCGGAATATTCCCCAGGCAGCGAAATGGCTTGCCATCGGCCGAGACGATCTGAATATCCAGTTGCTCCTGTCCTGGAGTGTCGGCGACCATGTCGGAATAAACCGCCCCCACAGAAAACAGGACATCATGAAGTCCGTAGAGAACCGATGCTGAAGTCTCGGGCGCGGCCAGCAACATGATCCGGGGTTTATTTTTCATGTTCGCATAGCCTCTTGTCCAATCTGGCACTGTACCGGCAATGACATCCTGTCCTGTGTCAAGTTTGCCTTGAAATCGTCATCTTTGCCACTTACCCCGACACCTTCGCAGTCGTATGCTGAAGATCACGGTGCGAAGGAGATTCAAGATGCATGATCTGGATAAAGCTGTTTCGGGTTTCATGAATTTCACAGGGGCAGGACGATGAGCAAATCGAGAGCCTTTCCTGTACAGACCTCAGGGCGTTACTACATGTGCGAGGGAGGTACCGAAACTGAAATCATGTACAAGCATGGTTTCGATTTTCCACATTTCGCGGTGTTCGAACTTCTCAAGGACCCCAAAGCGGTGGCTGCTCTAACAGAGATGTATCGGAAATATCTTGATGTCGTTGCAAAGCACAAGATGTCAGCTTTGGTCGGTGGTCTGGACTACCGGGCCAGCCCGGACTGGGGAGCGCTACTCGGCTATTCCGCGCAAGGTCTTGCAGATATGAATCATCAGTGCATTGATTTTTTGCGAAACACATGCAAGGAATACGCTCGTGATATAGACACTATCCTGGTGCAAGGCCTGATCGGGCCGCGTGGCGATGCTTACAAGGCAAACCGCACCATCACGGAGGATGAGTCACAGGACTATCACTCGGTGCAGCTGGAAACATTGCGCAGCGCTGACGTGGATATGGCAACTGCAATCACATTCAACAGTATTCCCGAGTCTATTGGCGTTGCCAGAGCGGCTGCTGATCTGAATGTTCCATTGTGTATTTCATTGTCTCTGGACAGTAGTTCCAGACTCAATACAGGGCCTGCACTGAGCGAGGCTGTGACAGCTATTGACGCAGCCACAAACAGTTCTACAGCGTTTTTCATGATCAACTGTGTGCATCCCTTGGAGTATGAGCCCGCATTGAAGGCAGGAAGCTGGATGAAAAGAATCAGAGGAGTGCGTCCCAATGCATCGGTTATGGACAAATTGAGTCTGTGTCAGATCGGCCACCTTGAAGAAGGCAATCCTGAGGAGCTGGGACAACAGGTAGGGGACCTCATGCATCGCTATCCCCATATGGATATATGCGGTGGCTGCTGTGGAACCTGGGATACACATCTCGACCAGATCGCGCAACAGGTGCAACGACCCCCCGCATTCTCGGCCTGATCAAGTGTAAAGTCAGTGCAGCCGATCGGTCTTTGAATGCTCTGGATTGAATTTTCAGTCTATCAATGCCGCATCTCGACCAAGGAGCATGTAATGCATGATGACTGACACTCACAGACGCAAGCTGATTGCCGTGGACTGCGATGGCACGCTATTCGATGGCAATGGTTA
>CBDUIJ010000325.1:0-6620 GCA_965367215.1 uncultured Granulosicoccus sp. | reverse complement strand
GTGCTGGAGTCGTCATCGCTTCGCCCCTCATACTGCGTGCCGTCATTGTCCTGCGTTTGCCCTTCAGATCAACAACCCGGCCGCCCCGTCATGCTCACCGATCCCGAACTCTACGCCCTGGTGCACCGCGGAACCCCTGGCGACCAGTCGCCTCGGCGGTACCGACGATAGCGATTTGCCGGCAGATGGCGACATCGCAGCGGATACGACTGATGTCATCACGGATGACATCGAGGAAGACGCCCCACGCCTGCGCCTCGTCGAAGAGCGCAAGGTCGTGCCGTTTACCTCGGAGGCCATCGAATCGCTGGTACCGGAAATCAGCCAGCCTTCCCGCCGATCCACCAGCGATACCGATACGAGCGACACGGCAGACAACTCCGCCGACTCGGATGCAAGCGATACGCAGGCACCATCGACAGACAGCACCGTTGTCGACACGGAGACTCAATCCGCAAGCAACACGACCCCGGCGGCAACCGAGAGCAGCGATGTCGCCAGCCCGGCCACAACACCGGACACCACAGCCAGCACGAATCTGCCTGCCAACACCCCGTCAGACAGTCTGAGCGATGCCGATCTGTTGTCGGACACGCAACTTGCCGATGCAGTCGTCGACGATACGGTGGAATCCACGCCGGACGACAGTGGCGCCAGCAATTCGGGTAACAACACAGCAGCAACAGGAACATCAGTGGCCAACATCGACGAGACGCCGGATGTCGACCCTGAGATTGCCGACATACTGGAATCACCTACCTGGATACTGGTTCAGGATTCAAGCAAGATCACCGTACAGATGAGTGCTTCCCGCGACCGACCTTCCATCGAGAGCTTCCTCAAGCGCAATCGTAATGTGCTGCCTGCTCCCAACTCCATCTACACCTTCCAGCGCCGGGGTGAAACCTGGTACGCCCTGCTGCATGGACTCTATTCCTCCTTCGAAGAGGCGCAGAGCGCAGTGGAACAGATGCCTGATTCAGCCGTCACGGATCAGCCGTGGATTCGTAATGTCGGGCGGGTGCAGGACGTGCTGAAGGCTCAGTAGGCACTTTTGCACCAATAGAGTGCGTCATTGCCGGTGCAACGCGTCAAGTTGGCGCATGAACCCGGCAAAAAACAGTGCAGCACAGAACTTTTCTGCTCTTGCCTGAAACTGTGTGAAATCAAGTACCGCCTGACTCGGTATAATGCCCGGCCGCCTGGTGAAATGCATCGCATTACGCCTCGCCCCTCGTTCTGGCTTATACCGGTCGACTTATATGACGTATCTGGACAATCTGGCCGAAGACGGCCTGTATCACCCCGACTTCGAGCGCGATAACTGCGGCTTCGGCCTGATTGCGCAGATGGACGGACGCGCAAGCCATTGGTTGGTCAATACGGCCATTACCTCGCTGGCTCGCATGACTCACCGTGGCGCCATCGGCGCTGATGGCAAGACCGGTGACGGCTGTGGCCTGCTGCTGCGAAAACCGGAGAAATTCCTGCGTCAGGCAGCGAAAGATGCCGGTATCGAGCTGCGCAGCGAATTTGCCACCGGCATCGTCTTCCTGAGCCGCGATGATGAAAAGGCAGCCAAGGCCAAGCAGACCCTGAGCGAGCAGTGTCAGGCGCGCGGCCTGGAAGTCAATGGCTGGCGAGTGGTGCCCACCGATCTGTCAGCCTGCGGTGAAGAAGCCCAGCGCAGCGTACCTCGCATTGAACAGATCTTCGTCTCTGCCACCGAGGAGATGGATTCGGCTGAATTCAATCGTCATCTGTTCGTGGCGCGCCGTCGTTCGGAAATCGAGTTGCGCGATGCAGACTCTGAATTCTACGTCTGCTCGCTGTCCAGCGATGTCATTCTCTACAAGGGGCTGGTCATGCCCGAGTATCTGGCCACCTTCTACGTCGACCTGGAAGACGAATCGCTGGAATCGTCCATTGCGGTCTTCCACCAGCGTTTCTCGACCAATACGCTGCCGCAATGGCGTCTGGCTCAGCCATTCCGCTATCTGGCCCACAATGGTGAAATCAATACCATTCAGGGCAATCGCAGCTGGGCCAATGCCCGTGCCTCCAAATTGCGTTCGCCGGTCCTGCCGGAACTCAACGAACTGCTGCCACTGGTGAGCCAGTCCGGTTCTGACTCCATGTCGCTGGACAATATGCTCGAACTGCTGATGGCCGGTGGTATCGACATCTTCCGCGCCATGCGCATGCTGATGCCACCTGCCTGGCAGAACACCTGGGAGCTGGACTCCGATCTGCGCGCCTTCCTCGAATACAACTCCATGCACATGGAGCCCTGGGATGGCCCCGCCGGTGTCGTACTGTCCGACGGCCGCTATGCCAGTTGTGTACTCGACCGCAACGGCCTGCGCCCTGCCCGCTATGTCATCAGCAAGGATCGTCACATCACACTGGCATCCGAAGTCGGTGTGCATGACTACCTGCCCAGTGAAATCATCAAGAAAGGTCGCCTGAAGCCCGGTGAAATGCTGGCTGTCGACACCCAGTCAGGCCGCCTGCTGCTGCCACAGGATGTCAGTGATCTGCTCAAGCACCGCCAGCCTTACGCCAAGTGGCTGCAGAAGAACTCACGTCATCTGCGTTCACGCCTGCGCGACGTGGCTCAGGCCACGCCAATCATGGAAGACAGCCAGCTGGCCGTCTACGAGAAGATGTTCAACGTCAGCTTCGAAGAGCGTGACCAGGTACTGCGCGTTCTGGCTGAAGGTGCTCAGGAAGCCGTTGGCTCCATGGGCGATGACACACCGTTCCCGGTCATGTCGGAACACGTGCGCCACCTGTACGACAGTTTCCGACAGCAGTTTGCTCAGGTGACCAACCCGCCGATCGATCCCTTGCGCGAAACCATCGTCATGTCTCTCGAGACCTGCCTGGGACGCGAGAAGAACCTGTTCCGCGAAACTCACCACCATGCCAACCGCCTGCTGGTACGTTCGCCTGTACTGTCCAGCGAGAAATTCGAAACGCTGCTGGTCATGGACGATGAACCGGGCTATTCGCACTTCCGCATCGGTCTGCAATACGATCCCGAGCACGAGTCACTGGAAGCGGCCATTCGCCGCATCTGCGCCGAAACCATCAAGGCTGTCACCGAAGACCAGAAAGTGGTCATCGTACTCAGTGACCGCGAGCTGACCAGTGGCATGTTGCCGGTTCATGCCTTGCTGGCCACCGGTGCCGTGCACCGTGCCATGATCGATGCTGGCTGTCGTTGTGATGCCAACATCGTGGTAGAGACCGGAACTGCCCGGGACTCACATCAGGTAGCGGTTCTGGTCGGTTATGGCGCTACCTGCGTCTTCCCGTATCTGGCCTACGAATCCATTCACGGCATGGCCCGTCGTGGCGAAGTCTCCGCCAACGATGTGCCACAGCTGGAACAGAACTATCGCAAGGGCATCAACAAGGGCCTGATGAAGATTCTGTCGAAGATGGGTATCTCGACCATCTCCAGCTACCGTGGCGCCAAGCTCTACGAAATTGTCGGTCTGCACTCAAGCGTGGTCGGGCTGTGCTTTGCCGGTACCACCAGCCGTATCGAAGGCATGGACTTCAGCGATCTGGAAGAAGATGCCAAGGTACTGGCCAAGGCCGCCTTCAACCCTCAGGTAGGTGTGACTCAGGGCGGCTTGCTCAAGTATATCCACGGCGGTGAATACCACGCCTACAACCCGGATGTTGTCCAGCAGCTGCAAGCCGCGGTCACCAGTGGCGAGTACGACGATTACACCGTCTACCAGAAGACCGTGGATGAGCGACGTCCTGCCATGCTGCGCGACCTGCTCGACCTGAAACCCAGGGGTCCGTCCATTCCGGTGGAAGCCGTGGAATCGGTCGAATCCATCCTGTCACGTTTCGATTCTGCCGGCATGTCATTGGGCGCGCTGTCACCGGAGGCTCATGAAACGCTGGCCGAGGCCATGAACCGTCTGGGTGGCCGCTCCAACTCCGGTGAAGGTGGCGAGGACAAGGCGCGCTACGGCACGCTGAAGATGTCCAAGATCAAGCAGATTGCCTCGGGCCGATTCGGTGTCACACCCCATTATCTGGTCAATGCCGAAGTCCTGCAGATCAAGATCGCTCAGGGCGCCAAGCCTGGCGAAGGTGGTCAGCTGCCCGGTCACAAGGTCAACGAGATGATTGCCCGTCTGCGGCACAGTAACCCCGGTGTTGCCCTGATTTCACCGCCGCCGCATCACGACATCTACTCCATCGAGGATCTGGCACAGCTGATCTTCGACCTGAAGCAGGTCAATCCGGAAGCTCTGGTCTCGGTCAAGCTGGTTGCCGAAGCCGGTGTCGGTACCATCGCCGCCGGTGTGGCCAAGGCCTACGCCGATCTGATCACCATCTCCGGCTACGATGGCGGTACCGGTGCCTCGCCACTGACCAGCGTCAAGTACGCAGGTTCTCCGTGGGAACTGGGCATGTCGGAAACCCACCAGGTACTGCGAGCCAACAATCTGCGTGACAAGGTACGTGTACAGACTGATGGCGGCCTGAAGACCGGCCTGGATGTCATCAAGGCGGCCATCATGGGCGCCGAGAGCTTCGGTTTTGGTACCGGCCCCATGATTGCCATGGGCTGCAAGTACCTGCGTATCTGTCACCTGAACAACTGCGCAACCGGTGTAGCCACTCAGCACAAGGTACTGCGCATGCGTCATTTCCACGGCAACGTGGAAAAGGTGATGAACTACATGCGTTTCGTGGCCGAGGATGTACGTCGTCATCTGGCCTACCTGGGTGTGCGTAACCTGTCCGATATCATTGGTCATCCGGAGTTTCTGACCCCTGCAGTCGGGCAGACACCCAGACAGAAGCGACTCGATCTGACGCCGCTGCTGTCCACAGGTGGCATTCCTGATGATGCGCCGCGCTTCTGCATGGTGGAACGCAATCTGCCGCACGACAAGGGCTTGCTGGCCGAACAGATGGTGTCCGACTGCAAGACGGCCATCCGCAAGCAGTCCGGCGGTGATTTCCACTACCCCATCAAGAACATCAACCGCTCCATCGGTGCCAGATTGTCCGGCGAGATTGCCAAGATTCATGGCGACTCTGGCATGAGCGCCAATCCGATCAACATCCACTGCACCGGTACTGCCGGTCAGTCCTTCGGTGTCTGGAATGCCGGTGGCCTGAACCTGTATCTGGATGGCGATGCCAACGATTACGTCGGCAAGGGCATGGCCGGTGGCAAGATCGTCATTCGTCCGCCTGCCGATGCACGCTTCACGGGTCGTGATTCCACTATCGTGGGCAATACCTGTCTGTATGGCGCCACTGGCGGCAAGATGTACGCGGCAGGTCTTGGCGGTGAACGTTTCGCGGTTCGCAACAGCGGCGCCATCGCCGTGGTTGAAGGCATCGGTGATCACGGTTGTGAATACATGACCGGCGGCTGCGTGGTGGTACTGGGCGAGACCGGGGTTAACTTCGGTGCCGGCATGACCGGTGGACTGGGCTTTGTCTTCGATCGTCACAACGTCTTCGTGGATCGCTACAACCACGAACTCATCGACATCCATCGCCTGCATTCCGAGTCCATGGAACGTTACCGGAACTACCTGCAGACCCTGATCGAAGATCATGTGGCAGAAACCCACAGTAGCCTGGGTCAGCAGATGGTCGATGACTTCTACTCGCTGGCATCGCGCTTCTGGATGGTCAAGCCCAAGGCGGCAGAGCTCAGCGAGTTGCTGGCAACGCTCGGACACGCAGCCTGATATCGTCTGAAAACCTGCACGCATCACAGGCATCCGCCTGTGGTGCATGCAGTTCACACAAGCACCTCTCTCATCCTCGTCGCTTCGACCTGGAAGGCGTATAGTTCTGCCAATGGCCGGGCAGATACCACAACATTTCATTGACGATCTACTTGCAAAGGTGGATATCGTCGACGTGATCGACAAACGCGTCACGCTGAAGAAAAGCGGCAGCAATTACAGCGCCTGCTGTCCTTTCCACAACGAAAAGACCCCCTCCTTCACCGTCAGTCAGACCAAGCAGTTCTATCACTGCTTCGGCTGCAGCGCCAATGGCAATGCCATCGGCTTTCTGATGGAATACGAAGGCATGCATTTCGTCGATGCCATCGAATCGCTGGCCGACAGTGTTGGCCTGGAAGTGCCGCGCAACGCGCAGGCCAAACAGGTTCGTGACGACAGCAAGCCTCTGTACACCCTCATGGAGTCCATTGCGACCTGGTATCAGTCAGAGTTGCGCAAGTCTCCCGAGGCCATCGACTACCTCAAGGCGCGTGGCCTGAGCGGCGAGACAGCCAAGCGTTTCTGCATCGGATATGTACCCGACGGCTGGGACGGCCTGCTGACCCACTTCCCCGGGGAAGAGGCGGCCATGATCAAGACCGGCATGCTCATCCAGGGGGATGGCGGCAAACGCCCCTACCAGCGATTCCGCAAGCGCATCATGTTTCCCATTCGCGACCGGCGTGGACGCGTCATCGGCTTTGGCGGACGTGTGCTCGACAATCAGGAACCGAAATACCTGAATTCCCCCGAAACGCCCCTGTTTCACAAGGGCAGCGAGCTCTATGGCTTGTACGAGGCACGCAAGTCTGCCCAGGATGCGGCCGCCGCCAT
>CBDUIJ010000324.1:0-6627 GCA_965367215.1 uncultured Granulosicoccus sp. | reverse complement strand
GTCCCAGTTGCAGGCCGGCGTCCTCGGCAGCCTGCTGCACATTCTGCAGAACGGCACCAGCGCCGACGGTGACCGTGCGCCCGGTGAGATCCACCGCTTCGATATCGTTCATGCGTTCCATCGAGAGCACGATATCGTTGCTGGTGGTGGCATGGCCCTTGACCAGTCCGGTAGCGCCCCCGTGGGTGACCACGACCTGACCGGCTTCATGGCACAGTTTGAGCACGGCGGCGGTCTGTGCGGTGTCGGCTGGCCGGACAATGGCGGCAGCGCTCAGCGGGCTTGCATCCCAGAAATGTGTCGCCCTCGAGCTGACGTCGGCCCCGGTCAGTACGTTCTCGGGGCCCACAACCAGCACCAGGCGCGATAACAGTGTGTCTCTATCCATCGGTGTCTGTCTTTACTGTGTCTGTCGTTGATGCCGGAAAGCGGCAATCAGGTGAATGCCTGCAGCCCGGTCTGGCAACGGCCCAGAATCAGTGCGTGGATATCGTGCGTGCCTTCGTAGGTATTGACGGCTTCAAGGTTCATGACATGACGGATGACGTGGTATTCGTCCGAGATGCCGTTGCCACCGAGCATGTCTCTGGCAACGCGTGAGATATCGAGAGCCTTGCCTGCATTGTTCCGCTTCATCAGGGAGATCAGTTCAGCCGAAGCCTGGCCGTCATCGAGCAGTCGGCCAAGACGCAAGGAGCCTTGCAGGCCGAGTGTGATTTCCGTCTGCATGTCCGCCAGCTTCTTCTGCATCAACTGGTTGGCGGCCAGAGGTTTGCCGAATTGCTTGCGATCCATGGTGTATTCGCGCGCCTGGTGCCAGCAGGCTTCGGCGGCACCCAGTGCACCCCAGCTGATACCGTAGCGAGCGCGGTTCAGGCAGCCGAAGGGGCCGGCGAGACCTTGCGCATCGGGCAGCAGTTTGTCTTCGCCGATTTCGGCGTCCTGCAGTTGGATCATGCCGGTGATCGAGGCGCGTAGCGAGAACTTGCCTTCAATCTTGGGCGTCGACAGGCCCGGATTGTCCCGGTCGATCAGAAAGCCCTTGATCTTGCCGTCATGGGCATCCGACTTGGCCCAGACAACGCAGACATCGGCAATGGGTGAGTTGGTGATCCAGTTCTTGGCACCGTTGAGTACGTAGCCGCCATCGACTTTCCTGGCGCGCGTGACCATGCTGGACGGGTCCGAGCCATGATCCGGTTCTGTCAGGCCGAAGCAGCCGATCATCTCGCCACTGGCAAGCTTTGGCAGATAATGCTGGCGCTGGGCTTCGGTACCGTAGGCAAAGATGGGGTGCATGACCAGGGATGATTGCACCGACATGGCTGAGCGATAGCCGGAATCGACACGCTCCACTTCGCGGGCCACCAGGCCGTAACTGACATAACTGGCAGCCGCGCAGCCGTATTGCTCGGGTAGCGTCATGCCCAGCAGGCCCAGTTCGCCAAATTCGGACATGATGTCGCGATCAAAGCGCTCATGGCGATTGGCCTCGATTACCCGGCTCAGCAGGCTGCTCTGACAGTAATCCCTGGCAGTGTCGCGAATCAGACGCTCTTCGCTGCTCAGTTGCTGGTCCAGCAGGGCAATGTCTTCCCAGATGGCTGCGGCCGGTTTGGCTCGCGCAACTTCCGGTGTCATGTGCTCGTGTGACTCGTCAGCTGATGTCATGAAATGTCTCCTGAGGTATAGCGCACCATTGTAGCGCCGCGGAGCCCGTTTGGTTTCATGGAAAACGATAGCGTGTGCAGAGCGTGTGAGTAGCGCTGGATGCGGCGGCTAGCTTTTTTTGTAGATCGTGTCAAGTTATCAGACAATTCCTGCCCCCGAATTACGGTTTCCTGCCCAATAGAACCGGGCCTGCGGCCATGTTACGCGGCATATCCGTTGCATCGGAACAGCTCGAAGAATTCACCAGCGCTGCCAACCGGCAAGTCGGGAAACCGGCCATGGTATGGGGCCGATGGCGAGCCTGGATTCAATGATTGGACGGTGTCGGTGAAGCTGGCGCCGTTTGCGGTAAAGAGACGCGATGCTACGATGAACAGAACTGACGAAAGATCGTTTGAACCCAATCGAGGCCGTCAAGCCTCATGCAGGCGGGCCAACCCGGGTTGGCGACAGAACATGCTGCTGGGTCTGGGGGCCGTCCTGAGTGTGGGGGCTCTGATGGCCGGGCTGGTGCCCAGCTCTCGCGCTTCGCTGGAAGTGCTGTCCGACATGGATTGCGTGATCGAACCCAGTGCCACGGTCGATCTGGGGTCTGCCGTGCCGGGGTTGATTGCGCGGAGCTATTTCGATCGCAGTGACTACGTCAGCAAGGGCACGATCATGGCGCAGCTGGAAAGCGATGTGGAAAGGGTGGCTCTGGCCATTGCCCGGCAAGTGGCCAACAGTTCAACGGCGATGGACCTGCGCAAGGTGACGGCCGGTTTCGGGGAGCGTACCCGTGCACGCAACGAGCAGCTGCTGAAGACCTCCGGGGTGTCCCGTCAGGTCGTCGATCAGGTCAGCACAGAGGCGCGAATAGCCGGTCTGCAGGTGGTTCAGGAAAGGGAAAGTCAGCGCCTGGCAGAGCTGGATGTGCAGCGTGCCCAGGCAACCCTGGCACGGCGCATCATCCGCAGCCCGATCGATGGCAGCGTGGTGCAGATGTACAAGCGTGAGGGTGAATACGTTGATAGCGACCCTGTCTACCAGATTGCTCAGCTGGATCCCTTGAATGTCGAGGTGATCGTGCCGGTCGAGTATCTGGGCAATCTGTCCACGGGCATGGTCGCGGCCATCACCATCGATGTTCCCGGTTTCGAGAATCAGGTGCTGTCGGCCGCTGTGCGGCGTATCGATGCCGTGGCTGATGCGGCCAGTGCCACCTATGGGGTACGTCTGGTCCTGGAGAATCCGGACATGAAGATCCCCAGTGGGGTCCGCTGTCAGATCGATTTTCTGGCGTCCTGAGCCGGGCTGATGTTCTTGCGAAGCAGTTGATCAGGAACGATCCAGGGCACCGATTCACAGCCGCTGATGACGCTGACGCCGTAGACATCGGCCAGATTCTGCGGACTGAGGACTTCAGCCACGCTGCCGGATGCCACGATGCGACCGTCATGCATCAGATACAGGCGATCGCAGTAGCGGGCAGCCAGTGACAGGTCATGCATGACGACGATGGCGGCGCGCTTGTCCTGCGCAAAACCGCGTAGCAGTTGCATCGTCTGCAGCTGATGACCCAGATCCAGGTTCGAAATGGGTTCATCGGCAAACAGCAGGGTTGGCTCTGCTGCCAGGGCGCGGGCCAGCAGAACCCGTGCGCGCTCGCCACCTGACAGTGTCGTTACCTGTTGCTTGCGCAAGGATTGACAGTCGCAGATGTCCAGGGCATTTTCCACGGCCTGCAGGTCAGCGGCATCGGCGCGACACCAGACCGGTAGATGCGGAATTCTGCCCAGCATGACCAGGCGTTCGACGGTAACCGGCCAGTGGACGGTTCCGGATTGCTCGACCCAGCCCAGCTGCAGGGCCCGTTCAGTTGCGCTGATTCCCTGCAGAGGGTGGCCATCGATCATGACGGTGCCGCTGGCCTTTCTGTCGATACCGGCAAGCGCTGTCAACAAGGTGGATTTTCCCGCACCGTTCGGACCGATCAAACCGACCAGTTCGCCGGCGGCGACCTGCAGGGTGACATTGTCCACCAGTGCCCGATTGGCGCGATGAACGCTGATCGAGTCGGCTTCGAGACGCATTTGCATCATGCTGGATCGGCTCAGGACAGGTAGTTCCTGCGACTGCGCAGGATCAGTATCAGAAAGAAGGGGGCTCCTACCAGGGCGGTCAGTACGCCGACTTTCAGTGGAACGGGCAGAGCGCCGTGAAGGGCAATGAGCCTGACGCCGATATCGGCGGTGAGCAACATCAGCGCGCCGCCCAGAGCGGCCAGTGGCAGCAGTCGGCCAGGCTGGTGATTCGCCAGAGGGCGCAGCAGATGAGGCACCACGAGCCCGATGAAACCGATCATGCCGGTGGTGGCCACGGCTGCCCCGACGCATAGTGACACCGCGATGAATATGCGCCAGGAGGTCAGGTAGGTATTGATTCCCATGCTGCGGGCGGTGCGTTCTCCGAGTGTCAGAGCGTCCAGAGAGCGGCCGACTCCGGCAAGCAGAAGCCAGCCCGCGAGAGTACAGGGCAGCATGAGCCACAGATCGTTCAGGCTGCGATCAGCCAGGTCGCCCAGCGTCCAGAGCACCAGTTCGCGCACCGCAAACGGACTGGGGGCCAGATTCAGCAGCAACGACAACAGTGCCGCCGCCAGAGCATTGATGGCCACGCCTGCCAGAATGAGCGTGCTGACCGAGGAGTCGCGGCCTGCCAGCAGATAGACCAGGCCGGTAGCGGTCAGAGCACCCAGCATACCGGCCAGCGGAACGCTCTGCGGGTGCCAGACACCACTGAAAAAATACAAGGCTGTTACCGCACCGAGCGCCGCACCACTGGCGCTGCCCACCAGACCGGGACTGGCCAGCGGGTTCTGCAGTAGCCCTTGCATGGCAGCACCGGACAAACCCAGTGACGTGCCTGCAATGACAGCGATCAAGGTTCGCGGTAGACGGATTTCGCGAACGATGACGGCTGTGACGGAATCCGGGTCAGTGAAAGGCAGGCTCAAGGCCTGCCAGGGACTGATCCATTGTTGTCCCAGACACAGGCTCACCACCGCCAGCAGCAGTACTGCCAGTGCCAGCAGTGCGCAATACCAACCATGGTGTGAGCCTGTGTTCAGAGCGGACTCCGCTTATTCTTCAGATTGTGGGACATCGATGAACACGAGGTTCATCGGTACCAGATCGGTGGCAACACGCTCTGCTGCCAGTTCGCCGGTCGCCAGGTCGATTCGGTAGAAACCGGGGGTGTCGTCATTGATGCCAACCCACAGATGGTTGTCAGGGCCCTGTGCCAGCGTGGTGATATCCACACCCTCGAGTCCCGGCAGCGTATCGGCTGACAGTTCACCGGTAGTCGGATTGAATGTACGCAGTGTCGTCACCGTGTATTCAGCATAGGTCAGCAGGTAGCCCAGATCGGCACTGATGATTTCCAGATCGACGAAATAGTCTTCGTTCTGTTCATCGCTACCGTCATCGAGTACCAAGGTTGTCTCGTAGCTGGTCGGGTCGATGGATTGAACACCGCCACTATGGTAGTCGTCGGTAATGGCTTCGTTTTCATAGTAGTTACCACGACCCACGACGAAGATCTTGCCTGTCTCTTCATTGTACTGCAGTGCTGCAGGGTTGGTGACGTCCAGTTCCACGCCCAGCAGACCATCGCTTCCCATTCCCGTATCGATTTCGGTGTTGGTGATGGTATTGAATACAGCGACATAGGCTTTCTTGTCGGGGATCTGTGAACCTGATTCCAGCCGCTGCAGGCGTTCGAGCAGAACGAACAGCTTGTCATCGACGATGATCGCATCGGTCATGTCGGGCATGTCGGTGTCGTAGGCGCTCAGGTCGATCTCTTCGAGTTTGAAATCTTCCTCGGTTTCGGCCGCCGGATCGATGATCCACAGCGAGTTGCTGCTGCGACGCGTCAGATAGGCTCGGTTGGGACCACTGAAGGCAAGGTCGGTGGGGTTGGCTGTGGTGGGCTCGTCACCCTTGACCGAATACTGGTAATCAACGACGGATGTGTCTTCGGCGTCATAGCGTGTGATGGAATCGATCAGAAACTTGCCGATCTGATAGGGGCGCACACCATCGGTGTCGACATCGATATTGGATCCGGCAGCGGGGTAGCTACCCACGACAATATTGCCTTCCTCCAGTGACAGTCGGTCGATCCTGCCACTGCTGTAATCCGCTGCACGGGTTGCCACGAAGGCGAATTGTCCGCTCAGGTCCGTATTGTCTCCGGTTTCCTCGCCGGTATTCGGCTCACCTTCAACCGTCGTATCGTCATCGTTGTCGGAGCTGCAGGCACTGAGGCCGATCATGGCGGTCGCCAGTACGGACAGGCGCAGGGCTTGTCTGAAATGCAAGGGCGCCTTGCCGAATGCGAACTGCGGGGTTCTGAGTGTCATGCTGCTAATGTCCTGTTAGTGAGTGGGTGATGTCAGCGTGCGCGTCACGGTCAGCGACCAGGTACGCCCGGGTTTGGGAAATCCATTGAAGTCCTCGATGTTGTCATTACCGAGGTTGTTCAAGCCAAGCGTGGCTTGCCAGTGAGAAGTTTTCCAGTCGACACCGACTGAATGCAGTTCGCTGTCTGCAGCAGGCAGGATATTCGTGGTGTCGTAGAAGCGTTTTCGCAGCACGTCCAGTTCATACCAGAAGGTGGCGCGCGAGGGCTGATACTGCAATTTGCCGGACCAGGCAATCTGCGCCTCGCCCGGTAACAGGCGATCATTCACCCCGACTGCAGGATTCAGGTTGCGCGTTGATTGCCAGGTCAGATTGCTGCTCAGCTGCAGTTGCTGTGTCAAGCTCAGATCAGCCGCCAGCTCGAGTCCGATGACACGGGCCGCGCCGGTATTGAGCGGGCCGCCTATGCCACGCGAATTGTAGGCGGTGGCAATCAGCTCGTCGCGATCACTGCCGAACAGGGTGGCACTGAGCTTCGCAAGGCTGT
>CBDUIJ010000323.1:0-6686 GCA_965367215.1 uncultured Granulosicoccus sp. | reverse complement strand
CGAGCGACGAGCGACGAGCGACGAGCGACGAGCGACGAGCGACGAGCGACGAGCGATTATCTTCCCGATCAAAAGGAAATATTCAAGCCGAAGTGCGCACTGCGATCCAGTTGCACATTGTCGTAGTCATTGGTATCGAAACGCATTCGACGGTAACCGATGTAGGCGCGGGCGCGCGGCATGATTTCCACCTGCAATCGCACACTGACTTCGCCATAGCGTTCTGCATCGGAGAAACTGGTGATGTTTGGCGCATAGAACCCTTCGAAACTGAGCTCCACCGGGTTGTAGGCGGATTGTTGCAACAGCAGTCCGGCCTGAAAACCCAGGGCCAGTGCACCTACCGTTTCACTGTCTGTGGCGTTTTCCCGATCCTCGCCAGCTTCGATTTCGCCACCGACCAGCTTCATGCCGGCGCTGATGTGATATTGCGAGTTCAGGGTCTGACGTACGCCGCGCGCCAGCAAGGTGGCGTGTACCAGGTTGTCACCCACTTCACTGATGAATCCGCCGACAGCGATCTCTGCACCGCCGTCCTGCGTGCGAGCCTGTTCCGAGTAGAACGGGTCGCGATTGAGGATGACAGACAGATTGGCTGTCTCATTGCTCAGGGCCAGGTCGATACCCCCGGCCCAAATGGGGCCGGCAGCAATCAGCAGAGCCATGCCCACCAGATACTTCTTCATACAACACCCCGGGATTATTGTCTGTTTATGGGGTGAGTCTAGTCGCGATTTCGTCCCCCGCAAGCCTAAATGCACATATCCGTCAAAGCTTCGGCAGCCACTTTGCCAGCTCGCTGACACGGTTCTCCAGACGGGACACGGAGACTTTCTCACGGGTGCCCAGATCCTGTGCAAACAGCGACACACGCAGCTCCTCGAAGGCCCAGCGCAAGGCCTGATGAGCCTGACGATAGGCCGGATCATCGTCGCGATCCGGTGGCAGATTCTTGAATGACTCCCAGACAGGTAACAGTTCCGCACGCCGGCGACGATCCTTGTCAGGTGCCATGTCGATCGCATCCAGGCGCTTGTCCATGGCCTGGAAATAGATCGGCAGGCGCTCCAGGCGCGTCAGACCTGTCTGCGTTACAAAACCGGCATGAATCAGCTGGGCGATCTGATCGCGGATATCCACGGCCGGTTCGATCCAGCTCAGGGAAATGGATCCTTCCAGACGCTTGGCAACCTGTCGATGCTGTTCGAACACCTGCCCGAGAATGTCGCAGAATCGCGCCGCCACACCCACCAGTTCTGGTCGGCCTGCTTCGAGCTTCTGCATGAAACTGTCACGGCTGCGTGGCAACTGTTCCACATCGACAAAGGCATGATCGATGGAGGCGTTGATGATGTCGTCGATCAGGGTCTGCTTGTTGCCAAAAGGCGTGAAGCGCAGGCTCAGCACATTGATGTTGGGCAATTTGCGCTGCAGATAACGCACTTCATCCTTCAGCACTTCCTTGTAGAGTGCGCGCACACCGGCCGGCATGGCGCTCATGGCCGCAGCTTCGGTGGCGAACAGCTTGATGCCCACCCCCTCCTTCGTCGCTCGCAATGCAGGGAAACCCTGCAGGGTCATGCCACTCTTCTCGATGTCCACGCTCTCGGGCAGATCACCGAAATTCCAGTCGGTGACCTGATCGCGTTCGATGCTGTTGTCACTGAAGCGCAGCAGAGTTTCCTCCACCTCTCCCACATAGGCTTCCTGCAGCGCCGTCAGATTGCGGCCAGCGCGCAGCATCTGGCCGGTATTGCCCACGACTTCAAAACGCATCGACAGGTGTTTGGGCAGATTGCCGGTATCCCAGTCTTCTTGCGTCACCTTGACGCCGGTCATGCGGTGCAGCTGCCGCGACAAACCACCCAGCAAGGATCCGTCGGCCGGATCCATGGCCGCCTTCGCTGCCGCGGCAAAATCCGGTGCCGGCACGAAGTTGCGTCGCAGACTTTTCGGCAGAGCCTTGATCAGCAGCGTGATCTTCTCCTCCAGCATGCCGGGCACCAGCCACTCGCAGCGTGCAGCCGAGACCCGGTTCAACACTTCAACCGGGCAGATCAGGGTAACCCCGTCATCATCTTCCCCCGGGGCGAAGTGATACTTCAGAGGCAACACCATGCCACTCATTTCGATCTGGTCGGGATAGTCTCTGGCACTGACATCCACTGCATCATCGAGCAGCAATTGCTCACGTTCGAAGAACAGTGCACGCGGGTTTTCCGCCTCGAAACTCTTGCGCCATTTTTCAAAATCGGCAGCCGTGCAGATGCCTTCCGGCAGGATCGCATCGTAGAAACGCACCAGCTCTTCCGGGTCAACGACGATGTCGCGGCGGCGGGACTTCTCCTCCAGGGTCGTGACTTCATCAAGTAGAGCGAGGTTGTAACGATGAAATTCTCCCCGGGTGTTCAGCTCGCCTGCAACCAGTGCTTCACGGATGAAGATCTGGCGCGATTCAGCCGGATTGATCTTGCCGTAATTGACACCCTTCTTCGGGTTGATGATCAAGCCATACAGCGTGGATTGTGCCCAGGCATTCACGGTGCCTTTCTTCTTGTGCCAGTGGGCATCGCGGTAGCTGTACTGCAACAGATGCGTGGCCAGCGCTTCGATCCATTCAGGCTGAATGGCGCCCACCTGGCGCGCATAGAGCTTGCTGGTCTCGGCCACTTCACCGGCCATGATCCACTTCGGCCCCTTCTTGAACAGGCCGGAACCGGGGAAGATGTTCAGGTGGCGATTACGGGTGCCAAGGTATCCCTGCTTGTCGGTCTTGATGGCGACATTGGCCAGCAAACCACTGAGCAGTGCGCGGTGGATGTTGTCCTGAGCCGCTTCACCCGTTGCCTGTTTCAGGTCCAGTTCCTTGCACAGTCGTTCCAGCTGGCGTCGTACGTCCATCCATTCGATGATGCGCAGCGCTGACAGATAACGTTGTTTGCACATCTTGCGGAACTGCGAATTCGACAGTGCTTCCTTCTGCACCGTGACAAAGCTCCACAGATTCAGCCAGGCCATGAAATCCGAGTTTTCATGGTTGAATTCGGCATGTTGCTCATCGGCCGCCTGGCGCTTTTCGAAGGGGCGTTCGCGCGGGTCCTGTACAGACAGGGCGCTGACGAGCGTCAACACTTCACTGACGCAGCCTTCATCGGCCGAGGCCAGCAACATGCGACCCAGACGCGGATCGATCGGCAGGCGCGCCAGACGCTTGCCCAAGGGTGTCAGCTGGCGCTGTTCATCCAGTGCTGCCAGTTCCTGCAGGGTGCGGTAACCATCGTTGATGAACTTCGACTCGGGAGCTTCCACGAAAGGGAAGTCATCAATGCGGCCAAGCTTCATGGACGCCATCTGCAGGATGACCGAGGAGAGATTGGTGCGCAGGATTTCCGGCTCGGTGAACTCGGCGCGTGTCAGGAAATCCTCTTCCGAATACAGGCGGATACAGACACCCGGCGCGACACGACCGCAGCGCCCCATACGCTGATTGGCGGAGGCCTGCGAGACCTTCTCGATGGGCAGGCGCTGTACCTTGCTGCGGACGCTGTAACGTGACATGCGCGCGTAACCGGGGTCGACGACCGCGCGAATACCCGGCACGGTCAATGAGGTTTCTGCCACATTGGTGGCCAGCACGATACGCGGGTTGCTGTGTGACTGGAAAATGCGGTTCTGGTCGGCGTTGGACAGGCGCGAGAACAGCGGCAGTATGTCCACACCGCGAAAAGCGCGGTTGTGGGAGGACTCCTTGCCGAGCAGATCGGCCATCTCGCGAATATCGCGTTCACCGCTGAGAAACACCAGAATATCGTGCTGGCGCTCTTTCAACAGCGTCTCGCAAGCGTTGATGATGGCCGTGGGCATATCGATGTCATCGAGCGAATCGGATTCGGCCTCGGGTGGTGCGTAACGCAGTTCCACCGGGTAGGTACGACCTTCGGCCGTGATGATCGGTGCGCCATCGAAGTGCTCGGCGAAGCGTTCCGGGTCGATGGTGGCCGAGGTGATGATGAGTTTCAGGTCACGGCGACGCTTGAGCAGATTCTTCAGGTAGCCCATCAGGAAGTCGATGTTGAGCGAGCGCTCGTGCGCTTCATCGATGATCAGGGTGTCGTACTGGTTGAGCCAGGGATCGTTCTGGATTTCAGCCAGCAGGATGCCGTCGGTCATCAGCTTCACATAGGTGCGTTCGCTGACCTGGTCGCTGAAGCGGATCTTGAAACCGACCGCCTCACCGACACTGGTGTCCAGTTCGCTGGCGATGCGCGCGGCGACACTGCGTGCGGCGATTCGGCGAGGCTGGGTATGACCGATGAGTCCGGCAACACCGCGGCCGGCATCCAGACAGATCTTCGGCAACTGGGTGGTCTTGCCCGAGCCGGTTTCCCCGCACAGAATGACGACCTGATTGTCCTTGATGGCCTGCAGGATTTCCTCACGCTGCTCGACCACCGGCAATTCGGGTGGGTACACCGGCGTGGGCACATTGGCCGCGCGCGTCGCTCGCTGCGCTGTCGACTTTTCCACCCGCTGCATGAAGCGCAGGCGCTCAGGATCATCCTCCGCCTTCTTCGCCAGCTTCTTCACCACCCGCCGCAGCTTGTGCTGATCCACCAGCAGACACCCGTCCACCAGCCTGTGCCACTCTCTCTCGGGTCGGACCGTCATAACTCATTGATAATTAAAACGAATACGAGCCTATACAGCTCGTATTCGCTCTTGAACAGGGATATTTGACCCCCAAAAGGGCCGATTAGGGACTCAGTGTACTGCCTCTCACCCGATAACTCGCTAACTGCTCGCGAACGGCAAAACTGCCTGCTTTCTCGGGTCTTGCGCGTCGACCGGGATTACTGAAGCCCATCGCACGCTTCATCATAAGGGCATATTCAAGCGTGCCAACCGCCGCGCTGTCGGTCCACATGCCTTCGCGCTCGAGATTTCCGTGGCACATCTGATCGTCAATCCAGCTTTCGCGCGCAATCAGCAACTCCTTGGGCGAGTCGAACTTCAACAAGCGGCAGGTGCTGTCCATATCGATACGAGAGCCTCGTCGACGCGGATGTTTGGCCTCATGGTAGCCGCTGCAGGACCACTCTTCCGGATGCGACACCTCGCCTGCGCGCACCATGTTGAGATCGATGTAAGCCATGCAACGAGCCAGATGGTTATCAGTCTGAATGGCTGTTGCGTGATACCGATCTTCCCAGAATGCTCCGGTGCGCCCCTGGCGCTTGTTGAATTCCTGCGCAGTTCGCCCGGCAACCAGCTGCATCGCAGCCGGTATTGCGTTGTTGCCGCAATCGTGGACCAGCAGATGGATGTGGTTGGACGTGACAATGTAGTTCAACACACTCAGACCGAAGCGGCGCTTCGCCTGGTACAACCAGTAAAGCCAGCGACGTCGGTCCATCTGGAATTTCAGTAAAAACTCGCGCTGATGGCAGCGTTGCGTGATATGCCAGACTTGCCCGGCAATGAAGTGGCGATTGGCTCGCGGCATGGTGTCCCTCCCTGGAACCCGTGGCTAACGATATTGAATGTTGGCGTTATTGCATTTCGCTTCCTGCGAAAAGGCCTGACGGCTCAGCCAGTAGACATGATGAAATGCGACGTGGCAAGAATGCGGGGCTTGAAGTGAGAACTGTCAGAGGTCTATCCCGGTGACGGTGCTCGCTTGGGATCGTGTGTGATCAGCAAGGGGCGATTATCGGCATCATTCGGATGCAAAGGGTCGGCTGATCAGTGAGTTACGGTGGTCCGACCCGGAGGGTTCAGAGCTTGTTAATCGGGCCTTTTGAGGGGTGAAAAGTAGCGTTTAATGGCTCAAATAGGCTGATTTCACCGCTGAAATTCTTTTATATCAGATACTTACGGTGGTCCGACCCGGTGGGGCCGACCCGGTGGGGTCAGCCGGTGACGCGGATGAGTTTGTAGTTGATGCCGTTGCGTTTGAGGCGTTCCTTGGCGGTGCTGATGCGTTCCTGATCGAAGAAGGGGCCGATGCGGACGCGGTGGCCGATGACGCCATTGTTGTCCTGGCGGGGGACGATGACGGCTTCGAGGCCGAGCAGTAGCAAGGAGGCGCGGGTCTTTTCGGCGTCGGCCAGTTGTCGATAGTTGCCTGCCTGCAGGTAGTAGGACTCGTGACCGGCGCTGTTGGCCGGAATCTCGGCATAGTTCTCGGACACCAGAGCGCGGGCAGACAGGCTCTGCACGCTACCGGGCACCACGCGTGTAGCAGGCGGTACAGCCTTGACCGGTGGTGGCACCACTTCACGCACGGCAGCTTCTCTCTGCACGATGGTCGACTCGGGCAGGACGGAATAGAACTGATAGCCCGTCACTCCCGCTTCGGACTGCATTTCAGCCGCTGCCATGTCTGTCGCCGGCATACCCACCGGCAACCGCGACAACAGCACAACGAAGCCGAAGACCAGCCCGACCAGCAAACTCAGCGCCAGTACGCACAGGCGACTGCCATGCATTTCCGATTGTCGGCCACTTGCCATGAATCACATTACCTCAGGGGTCGACACTCCGATCAGTGACAACCCGTTACCCAGAACCTGCCTTACAGCAAGCAGTAAACACAGTCTCGCATGCCGTAGCTCGTCATCATCGACCAGCACTTTGTGCGCGTTGTAATAACTGTGTAGACCATTTGCGAGATCACGCAAGTATCC
>CBDUIJ010000322.1:0-6691 GCA_965367215.1 uncultured Granulosicoccus sp. | reverse complement strand
CGGCAAACGGTCCTCACTGGTTGTCAGATCTAGGTCTGATTGAAGGCCGCAAGGGCCCCCGCCCGCCCGGCACAGACCCTGACTCTCTGGGCGCGATTCAGCAATTTCTGGGAGAGCTGAGACATCCCGCCGAGTCCGTCGGCGAGTGGGCATTCTATGCAGCCGTACTGCTGATTGCTCTGGCCCTGATCAAGCGCTTCCCCTACCGGCTGTTTGCCAAGACCCATACCCTGATTGCCATCGCCTATCTGGCACTGGTGTTTCACACCATTGTATTGTTGAATTTTTCAGCCTGGAGCCAGCCACTGGGCATCGTGATGGCCCTGTTACTGGGCGCGGGAGTGGTGGCTGCATTCATCGTGCTCAGCCGTCAGGTCGGCAAGCGAAAACAGGTGAAAGGCACAATCGCGGCGACACGGTATTTCCCTGCCATCAAGGTTCTTGAAACATCGATCCAGCTTGAAAGCGGCTGGCACGGTCACAAGAGTGGCCAGTTCGCATTCGTCAGCTTTGACGCGAAGGAAGGTCAGCACCCCTTCACCATCGCCTCCGCCTGGGACCCTGCCAATCCGACCATCACTTTCTTCACCAAGGCGCTGGGCGACTACACCGAACTTCTGCCGGAACGATTGCGCCTCGGCGCCAGCGCTGTTGTCGAAGGCCCCTATGGCACCTTCACCTTCGATGATGGTGCCCAACGACAGATCTGGGTCGGCGCCGGTATTGGTATCACCCCGTTCATTGCCCGCATGCGGCAACTGTCCGTCACGCCGAAAACGCAGCCCATTGACCTGTTCTACTGCACCACCGAATTGCTCCCCGAGGTCGCCGAACAACTGAACGCCGAGGCCGCGGCGGCCGGGGTCACACTGCACGTCATGGTCGACAGCCGTGACGGACGACTGGACGGCGCGAAACTGCGGGCGGCGGTGCCCGACTGGCGATCAGCCAGCATCTGGTTCTGTGGCCCGGCCGGGTTCGGCTCGGCATTGAACGCCGACTTGTCGAAAAATGGCTTGCCGCATGGGGCCTTCCATCAGGAGTTGTTCAATATGCGCTGAGTGGGCGCAGCTGCCAGGCCAGGCCAGGCCGGCACGGCACGCAAACCCGAACCTGGCCTGGACGAGTGAGGACGCATTATGATTGACAACAACCGCGACCCGCACTGAACATCCGGTATCCGGGTCATCGCACACGGCCAACCGCGAATGTATCGGGCGTCACCACCCGCCAGCGCCATGGACCCTCATGTCAAACGCCAGACAATTTCTGTACGAGGAAGTCGCCCAGACCGTTACCAGCATGATTCATGACGGCACCTTGCCGGTAGGCTCACGCGCCCCCTCACTCCGGGCGCTGGGCAAACAGCTGGATGTGAGTGTGGCCACGGTCATGCAGGCCTATGAGGAACTGGAGAAAAGCGGCCTGCTCAAGGTCCGACCCCAGTCCGGCTTCTATGTGCAGGCACCGGCGCAATCGGCCAGCGCCGCGCCTCGCTGGCCCAGTACCACGGCTGCGGCGCGCAAGGTGCTGATCGGTGCCCACATGAACGAGGTGCTGGACAGTGCACGTTCGCCCGATGTCCTGAACCTCTCCATCGCCAATCCGGGCGCCGAACTGTTGCCGGTGAAGGCATTGAGTCGCTCCCTGAAACGCGTCTGCGCCACACATGCAGAAGAAGTACTCGACTACGCCCCCATCGAAGGCGTGCTCGACCTGCGTACCGCCATTGCCCGACGCTCGGCGCATCTGGATCACCCCGTTGCCCCGGAATCCGTGCTGATCACCACTGGCGCCACCGAAGCCCTGTCGCTCTGCCTGAGAGCTGTCGCGCGGGCCGGCGATATCATCGTGGTGGAGTCCCCGGCCTATTTTGCGGTTCTGAAAATGATCGAAAGTCTGGGCATGCTGGCGCTGGAAATCGATACCGACCCGGTAGAGGGTCTGCGACCGGAGGCTCTGGCCGCCGTTATCGAACGCGAATCCGTGGCCGCCGTGGTGTCAGTCGGCACCTTCAACAACCCCACTGGCAGTGTGGTACCGCGTGAGGCACGCGAACAGATCGTGCAGATGCTGGCGGCGAAGAACATCCCGCTGATCGAGGATGATATCTACGGAGAACTGTACCTGGGCCAGCACAAACCGCTGCCCTACAAGGCCTTTGACCAGAGTGGTCAGGTGATGACCTGCAGCGGATTTTCCAAGACCATCGCCCCGGGGTATCGCGTCGGCTGGATCGTGGCCGATCGCTACCTGGCCGAGCTGAAGGACCTGAAACTCATCAGCAGCTCCGCCACCCCCACCCTGACGCAACTGGTCATGGCAGACTTTCTGGCCGATGGTCGCTACGATCGGCATCTGACTCGTCTGCGCCGCGCCTGTCTGACACAGTTGCAGGCCACCCGTCGCGCTGTGCACGCCAGCTTCCCGGCGGGCACCCGCATCAGTGAGCCCACGGGCGGTTACGTGCTCTGGATTCAGCTGCCGCGCGGCATGGACGCCAATCAGCTGTACCGCGATGCCATCAGCGAAAACATCAGCATTACCCCCGGCGCCCTGTTCTCCAGCACCGGCAAATTCCGTAATTTTCTGCGCCTGTGTGCCGGACAGCCCTTCAATGAGGAGATTGCCCGGGGCATCACACGTCTGGGAGAATTGGCGCAGAGCCAACGACCAGCGCGAAACCCGATACAATAGCGCGTTTGTACTGAACCTCGGCGAAACCTGTGATCTCTACTGCAAACCTCACCATCCAGTTCGGCGCCAAACCGCTGTTCGAAAATGTCTCCATCAAGTTCGGTGAAGGCAACCGCTACGGTCTTATCGGCGCCAACGGCAGCGGCAAGTCCACCTTCATGAAGATCCTGGGTGGCGACCTGGAGCCCAGTTCCGGCACCGTCACCCTGTTGCCCGGTGTGCGCATGGCCACCCTGCAGCAGAACCAGTTCGGCTTCGAGGAATTCACGGTCATCGACACCGTGATCATGGGCCACCAGGAACTGTGGACCGTCAAGGAAGAGCGCGACCGCATCTACTCCATGCCCGAGATGAGCGAAGACGACGGCATGCGTGTCGCGGAGCTGGAAGTGCAATTCGCCGAGATGGACGGTTATTCGGCCGAAGCGCGTGCCGGCGAGCTGCTGCTGGGTGCGGCCATTCCACTGGAACAGCACAATGTGCCCATGAGTGAAGTGGCTCCGGGCGACAAGCTGCGTGTCTTGCTGGCCCAGGCCCTGTTTGCCGATCCGGACCTGTTGCTGCTCGATGAACCGACCAACAACCTGGACATCGATACCATCCGCTGGCTGGAAGGCGTGCTGAATGCGCGCAACAGCACCATGATCATCATCTCGCACGACAGACACTTCCTGAACAGTATCTGCACCCACATGGCCGATCTGGACTACGGTGCGATCCAGATCTACCCCGGCAACTACGATGACTTCATGTACGCCTCTACCCAGGCTCGCGAGCGTCAGTACGCCGACAATGCCAAGAAGAAAGCGCAGATTGCCGATCTGCAGGCCTTCGTACAACGTTTCAAGGCCAACAAGTCCAAGGCTCGTCAAGCCACCTCGCGGCAGAAGCAGATCGACAAGCTGGCCATCGAGAAGATGAAGCCATCAAGCCGGGTGAACCCCTATATTCGCTTCGAGCTGGAAAAGAAGCTGTTTCGCAATGCTGCCGAACTGGAAGGCATCGAAGCGGGCTATGAGGACAACACCGTCCTGAAGAACATGGACCTGATGATCGAGGCCGGTGAAAAGGTGGCCGTGATCGGCCCCAACGGTATCGGCAAGACCACTTTCGTGAAATTGCTCGCCGGGGAGCTGGAACCCACCAAGGGTCATCTGAAATGGGCCGAGAATGCCACGCTGGGCTACTTCGCTCAGGATCACGAAGAGGACTTCGAGACCTCAACCACCATTCTCGACTGGATGACGCAATGGGGTAACGAGAATCACGACGAACAGGAAATTCGCGGTATTCTGGGCCGCCTGCTGTTCGGCAAGGATGACATCGGCAAACCCGTCAATGTGGTTTCCGGTGGAGAGAAGGGCCGCCTGCTGTTCGGCAAGCTGATGCTGCAATCACCCAATGTCATGATCATGGATGAGCCTACCAACCACCTTGACATGGAATCCATCGAGTCTTTGAACCTGGCGATGGATCTGTATACCGGCACGGTCATTTTTGTCAGTCATGACCGAGAGTTCGTCAGCTCCCTGGCTACCCGCATCATCGAACTGAAGGAAAACAATACCTACATCGATTACCGCGGCAACTACGAAGATTACCTCGAGAGCCAGGGCATCAGCTGAGCTGACTGGCGGCTACCAACAGTCCGTATCGCTACCGGTGCTCTGTCGGGCACCGGTATCGCTGATGGTGAATGCCAGACATTCGGTATCGCCAGCCTGCTTGCCGCCGGTCACGGGTGTTGCCGTCAAGATAAAACGCGCGGTACTACCCGGGTTGCTGACACTCACGACATAATGCCCTTCCGGTGTATTGAAGGTCGCTGCATCGCCGTAGCCCAACTCCTTCATGGTCGCCGCATACTGATTGTTCTCGGTGAAATAGCGCTGCTGCTCACCGGCGACTTCCGAGAGAAAACCGATCGCATCGGTACGTCGCGTATCAATCATGAAACCGGTGTAGCTGGGCACGGCGATGGCGGCAATGATGCTGATGATGGCCACTGCGATCAGCACTTCGATCAGCGTGAAACCATTCTTCGAAAGGCGTTGATGGGGCATGATCGAGTTCTCTATCAGGGTGCCGGGCAATTGCCGGATCGGTTGGTCTTGACCGAGGTGACGGCGCCACGCTGAACATGATCCGCCTCGGTGCTCGTATTGTTGACCTGTGCCACGCTGTTCACATCCACCAGCAGAAACACCAGCTGTGTGGCAGACAGATCGGCACTCAGATCGCTGGCCACCGGGTCGGTCTCACCGCAGTACTGCACACTCAGCTCACCATCGATATCCACACCCTTGCCATCGGTCAACTGATCGAAGGCGTCGGTCAACTCGGTATCCTCATCGGGGCTGACAATGGCAACCGGGTCGTTGCCCGTGTCGGTCGCATCGGAGGTCAGTGCCACATTCAGGTACGCGGTGTCCCAGACCGAGGCAATGGCCGATTCTGCCACTTCAAAGGCAATCGCCTTCTGCTGGGCATTACTGGTGCGCTTCTCGTTCAGGCGAGTACCGGACAGCGTCGCCACACCCAGTATGGTCATGGCAATCAACAGCACCAGACTGACGACCAGAGCGACTCCCTGTTCCCGCTGCATGGGTGCACAGGACTGTATCATCTGCTTTTTCATTGGCGGTTCCGCACCTTGACGGTACTGGTGAACACCTCGCGAGCCACTCGGTCATCGTAGGTGTATTCCTCATCCAGCAAGACAAAGCTCTTGCTGACATCCCGGGTACGAATCGGCTTGCCCGAATTCACCAGCAAGGCAAAGCGCACGGCGACGATGGCAGCCGGATTCAGCGTCGCATCGTAGGGCACATAGTTCTGCGGCTCTTCGGTATCCGAGTCGCTATCGGCATCAATGCCATAGAGCAGACGGAACTGATCCACGCCCTCGACAACCGCCATGGGCGCGCCACCCTGATTGCCCTGACACGTCAGCTCACCTGTTGTCGCGTCCAGTCGATAGACATTGACCGCCAGACCATCGGTGGCGGTTGTCTCCAGTCCATTGCAGTCATACTGCTGTTCTGTCCGAATGCTGATGGTACTGACCCCACTGGCCGCGATGTCGAAGGCCTCGATGGATTCATCGGTAGAGAATCCTGCCAGGCGCAATCCGCGTTGCAGTACCGATACGCCGTATCTTCCGTTTTCCTGCATGCTCTGCAAGCCTTCGGTATAACGTGCCGAGCGACTGCTACCGGCATACATATTGAACACGGCAGCAATGATGATCAGCCCGAGCACCATGGTGATCATGAGTTCGATCAGCGACAGGCCCTGTTGCCGCGAGCGATTGCCGGCACGCACTACAATGCTGGCGTAGGCAGGCTTCATCATGCTCATGGCCGCAACCTCATCTGCACGCGTCGAACAACCGGCGCATCCTCCGATCTGACTGTCCGGTTCTCCGGCCAGCTGACACTCAAGGTATAAGTGGAGGTGTCCTCGCACGGAGCGTCGTTGCAGATTACTTCAAGCTTGGCCCCATTGGGCAACAAGTCATTGACACCACCGCTCGCCCCACTACTTCCCCAGTCGCCGCAGCTGACGCTGAACAGGTCGAAGGCTGCCAGTTCGTCCACCGTACAACTCTGGGCATCGGCGCCCTTGATCGCCTGACAGTAGGGGACCGGTTTGACATTGCAGTAGTTGGCATCGGTCTCGGAATCGAATCCGGCATAGGATCCATTAGCCACACCCTGCACATTGATCCGCATGCGAGTGGCGATATTCTCGGTCAGGATAAGCGCCCGGGAGCGATTGAAGCCATCGTTGCTGTGCTTCATGCCGGTGAGCTGCAAGCCGGCCATACCCAGCACCCCGAAGGACACCACGACCAGGGCCACCAAGACCTCGATGATTCCGACACCGCGCTGGTCACGGCGGCCTCTCACTGTCTGTTGACGCCTCATCATGGCGTCACCGTTGTGTCGACATCCAGGGTTGCGATACGCCCGTTGGCCGCCACCCGGACGAC
>CBDUIJ010000321.1:0-6696 GCA_965367215.1 uncultured Granulosicoccus sp. | reverse complement strand
AGTACGATATTGATCGCGGTCTTGCGTCCTTTCAGCAGCGTGATACTGGTGTTGTACAGGAACATCAGGAAAGAGACGGTAATCAGAATCTTCGCCCACAGTGGCTGCTCCAGAAACTCTCTGCCTTCGTGAATACCGAGCTGGTAGCTCAGCAGTGAGCCAGCGCCGGCCACCGCAAAGATAGCCAACTGTATGTAGGCAATCATGGGGCTGTGAATTTCCTGTTCCGCCTCTTCAGGCAGCAGGTAATAGGTACAGCCCATGAAGCCGAGCAACAGCCACACCACCAACAGGTTCGTATGACTCATCCGCATGATGTGGAAAGGCATGGCTTCCGACAGGAATCCGGGCATGACGTAGACCGTCGCTGCCATGATTCCGAACACTATCTGCAAGGCAAAGAGTGCCATTGCAAGCGCAAAAAATGGGTAGGCCACCCATTGTGTTTCATATTTCATTGTTATAACTCTCTGCCAGTATGGTTGTCAGGTGCTGTGATGAAGACATGATGATTGCTGCTTCAGCCCGCTGAATTCGGTGGCCAGCCCTGAGTATCGATGGAGTCTGTCCATTGCAGAAAATCAACCAGTGAATCCAGCTCTTCTTCACTGAGGTTGAACTGCGGCATGTTGCGTCGGCCGGGCACATTCAGCGGTTGAGCGCGAATCCAGGCCTTCAGTCCTGCACGCGCACCGTCTGCGTTATCGCGTCCGCCATAGCGTGTCCAGACATTGCCCAGCTCAGGGGCAAAATAGGCGCCCTCACCGAGGATGGTGTGGCAGTTGATACAACTGTTCTCTTCCCAGACGTGCTTGCCTTGCTTGACCGACTCGGTCAGCGTCTCGGAGTTGGTTGACACATTGACCATGTACCAGTGGGTATGCAAGGTCAGCCCCGCAAACAGAAGAAAGAAGAACAGCGAACCACCGTAAAAGATATTACGTGCCGCCGATCTCGTGAGCACTTCGGACATTGGATTTCTCCCCGATTTTCGATTGGTAGATGTGAGATTTATCCGGCTGAACCGGGAAGGCACTTAAAGATGCATCTAGTATGACTCATTTAGGAGACACTGCAACTTGTTTTTCTGGTTTTGATCGTTGTTTCGACGTTGGTCTTGATCACCAGAAGTCCCCGATTGCTCATTTCAGCTGGTGAACCATGGAAGATGAATCTATACAGAAGAGCATTACGGCACTTGCGTGCCATGCCCTGTCCAGTGCCAAGCCTGCAGCACCTTCGCGCAGCTCTTGTTGACCATGCGTAGATCGAGTATGAACGTGTCGAGCGAATTTATCACTTGACCCATGTCAATCAGACGACCATATAAACAGATAAACCGAACGCATCTTTGATAAAAATCAACTCAGCTGAGATAGCGCCTTTATTTCACTTCTCGCCGTTGTCCCAGCTGTGTTAGACATCATGCAGAGGACGTCCCTTATCAGGTGCGCAGATCATCATTTTTACCTCGGCTCACACCGCACACTCGTAAAAATACAACCATCAAATACAACACTGGAGATTGATGAATGAAAAACAGAATCAGGCTTGCCCTCATCACGGCGCTTCTACTGCCACTGGGTAGCACCATGGCCAATGAAGACGCTCAGGCAATCTATGATGGCAAATGCAGCGCTTGCCATGTCTCCGGTGTTGCAGGGGCTCCAAAGCTGGATGATGCAGCAGCCTGGGCACCCAGACTGGAAAAGGGACCTGAAGCCCTGCTGGCCTCAGTCACGAATGGCCTGGGCGCCATGCCTCCGATGGGTACGTGCAATGACTGCACCCCGGAGCAGCTGGCAGCTGTTATCGAACTGATGACTGCCGGGGTCAAGTAGTTCGAGACGATCGAGTCAGATTGTTGAGATCTGACTCGATCGGACAGGCCAATTTCAACACCTGTTACTGCTGGAAATTCAAATGCAAGCGTGGTAGCTGCAACAGGAAGGGTTCTCCGAGAGATGCTCATGCCATGATGGCATTTGCTCAGCGCGGCAGTCTCAAGACACGCTTTGCAGGAATGTGAAGAAGCGACGATCATTGCTTCTGCTCCAATTGACTCTCATGCACGGCCGCAGAGATGAGTCGCCGGTGGAGAACAATGTGCCTGGCGCCAGAAAAATGCCTTGCTCGGCGGCTCGGCTCGCTACCTCCAGGTCATCACAATCCTCTGGTAGATAGACCAAGCCGTACAGCCCATTATCCGGTGGAGCAAACAACTCCATTTTCAGCCTGTTCAAGGTGGCCAGGGTTGCCTCTCTCTCCTTCGCCAGGCGTCGTGCCAGAGCGGTTCGAATGCGTTCGTAGCGGCGCGACAATATCGTCTCCGCAATCAGCTCTTCGGTGTGGCTGGAACTGTTGACGATCAGAATCATCTTCAGCTCCGCCAGACTGGATGCCAGGCCCTGCTCGGCAATGATGTACCCGGAGCGGTAGATCGGAGATAGCGTCTTCGAGTAGGTCCCAACCTGAATGACACGACGAAACTGATCCAGCTGTGCCAGACGAGTGCCATTGACACCAGGTAGATCGATGAAGGGATCATCGTCGACCACCAGCATCTCGTAGCGTTCGGCAATCTGCAGCACGGCATGCGCGCTCGGCAGACTCATCGAACAGCCCGTGGGGTTCTGCACCAACGACTGTGTGAAAAACAGTGCGGGCCGATGGGTCTGCACCGCCGCTTCCAGCGCCTGAATGTCCGGCCCTGTCGGCGTGCGAGGAATTCCCACCACCTTGACGTCGGCCAGCTTGAGCTTTGCAAACAGAGGGTAGTAGCCCGGATCGTCCGCCAGGACCGTATCGCCCGCCCGCAGGAAACGTCTGATCAGGAGATCCAGCGCATGATTGGCGCCGAAGGTGGTGACAACCTGGCTGGCATCCACCTGTATCCCCGCCTGGGCGTGAGCGGTAACAATGCAATTGCGCAGCTCGAGCAGTCCCTGGCGGTTTCCATAACCCGAATCGTGCAGCTGCCGCGTCGCGGCGCCTGCCATGGTGTGTTTACTGGTCCAGCTGGCCGGTGGCCTGCCGTCACCGACCAATACCTGGTAGGAGCGATCCAGCTGGGTATGCAACAGCGAGACGATATCGCTGGCCGCCTTGAGGTTCGGCAATTCCGACTTTCTCTGTCCCGTATCACTGACATGGAAACCGGCTCCCTGACGTGAGCTGACAAGACCATGGGCCAGCAACCTGTCATAGACGGTCACCATGATGTTCTTGGACACCCCGAAATGCTCCGATGCCTTGCGCAGCGACATCAGACGTTCTCCGGTCGCAAGCTCACCCTCCTCGATCTGTGACTTGATTTCCTGGAAAATTCGTTCGGTGGCCGTCACTTTCATCCAACTGTACCTCTATTATTACTGGTACAGCATGGGTATGATTTTACCAACTGTACCAATACACTTTCCACTCAGTTTGCCAGACTCGGCACTTCGAAGCGAGGAAGAACAATGACGAGTCATCACGAAACCGAGTCGACCAGGCCCACCTCACAAGTCAGTGGTTTGCGAAACATGGATCCTGAGCAAAGGCTCAAGGCCATTGCCGAGACGGCGGCGCTCGACTCTAGCTCGCACACCGCACTGGCGGGAAATGGCGCCCTGCCCATCCACGTGGCCAACGGCATGATCGAGAACGTCATTGGCACCTTCGAACTGCCACTGGGTGTCGCCACGAACTTCATCGTGAACCAGCGTGAATACCTGATCCCCATGGCCGTGGAAGAGCCCTCGGTGGTTGCTGCCGCCTCCTATATGGCAAAGCTGGCTCGCGCCGGTGGTGGATTCACCGCCTCCAGCACACGTCCCATCATGCGGGCACAGATCCAGATCATCGGTTTGAAAGACCCGTATGCAGCACGGGCAAGACTGCTGGCGAACCGGGATGAGCTGATCGCCATGGCCAACTCGCGCGACACCGTGCTGATCAACCTGGGCGGTGGTTGCTGCGATATCGACATCGAGATTTTCGACGACTCACCGATTGGTCCAATGGTGGTGCTGCACTTGCTGGTTGATGTACGGGATGCCATGGGCGCCAATACGGTCAATACCATGGCGGAAATGCTGGCACCACGCATCGAAGAGATCAGCGGCGGCACCGTACGCCTGCGAATACTGTCCAACCTGGCCGACCGACGACTGGTGACCGCCAGCGTGCGCCTGGACCCCAAGACACTCGACACTAAAGAACTGGACGGCGCCGTGGTTGCACAAGGTATCGTTGAAGCCTGCGCTCTGGCCATAGTCGATCCCTACCGAGCCGCCACCCACAACAAGGGAATCATGAACGGTATCGACCCGGTCGTGGTGGCCACGGGCAACGACTGGCGAGCCGTTGAAGCCGGTGCGCACGCCTATGCCGCGCGATCAGGGCGCTACAGCTCGTTGACCCGCTGGGAAATTGCCAGCGACGGTTCCCTGTCCGGAACACTGGAGATGCCGATGGCTGTCGGCATTGTCGGTGGTGCCACGCGTACTCACCCGGCAGCTCAGGCCGCACTGAAGCTCATGCAGATCAAGAGCGCTCAGGAACTGGCGGAAGTCATCGCAACCGTTGGACTGGCGCAGAACATGGCAGCGCTTCGTGCGTTGTCGACCGAAGGCATCCAGCGAGGACACATGACCCTGCATGCCCGCAATATCGCCATCACGGCCGGCGCCTCCGGCAGTGACATAGAAAGAATCGCCAAGGCAATCGTGGCCGCAGGTGACATCAGTGTCGACAAGGCAACACAGTTGCTGCAAGGCAGCTGATAACAATACAACACCACAAGGAGAATCCAATGAGCAACCCTACACGACGCAAGCTGTTACAGATCGGCGCTGCCGCCGCCATCGGTGCGCCAGCCATACTCACCAGTACTCGTGCTTCTGCACAGGGCGTCACCGAATGGCGCATGCAGGCACTCTGGGGCGGCGGCACCACCCCGATGATCTATGAAGAGAAATTCTGTGAACGTGTGGCCGAGCTGACCGGTGGATCGCTGAAGATCACACCCTTTGCCGGCGGTCAGATCGTACCGTCCGCACAGGCCTTCGATGCGGTTCGCGGTGGCGCGTTCCAGATGATGAAGACCTTCGACGGCTATACAGCCGGCAAGATCCCGGCCCATGGTTTTTCATCGACGGTTCCTTTCGGCTTTGCCGAAGCCGATCAATACGAGGCCTGGTTCTACGAGCGTGATGGTCTCGAACTGGCCCGTGAATCCTACGCGCCTGCCGGGCTGACCTATGTCGCGCCGACGGTATACGGCGAGGAACCCTTGCATTCACGGGTCGAAGTCAGATCCATCGCTGACCTTGACGGGCTCAAGGGACGCTTTGTCGGGCTGGCCGCGGCGGTCATGGGAGACTTCGGCGTGGCTGTCTCGCCACTGCCGACATCGGAAGTCTATTCGGCACTGGACAAGGGGCTGATCGATATCGCGGACCGTGGCGACATCAAGGCCAACTATGAAGAAGGCCTGCATGAAGTCGCGCCCTACCTGATTCTGCCGGGTGTTCATCAGCCATCCACCGCCACATCCTACGTCGCCAACACGCGAGCCTTTGAAGCTCTGGATGAACAGCAAAAGGCGGCGCTTGCCGTGGCAGCCAGAGAAGTCTCGGGCGCCTTGCGACAGAATATTCTGGTGGCCAACGGTGAATACCTGCAGAAGTTTCGTGATGCCGGGGTCGAGATCATCGATTTCGACGCAGACGACGTGTCCAAGGCGCGTGCCCAGGCTGTGCAGTCATGGAAAAAGGCGGCCGATGGCGATGATCTGGCGACGCGCATGATGGAGTCGCAGGTCACGCTGATGAAAGAACTGCGTCTGCTCTGATCTGGCGTATACACTTCCCGGCCGAACAATCTGTTCGGCCGACAACAACAGCAACAGGAGAGAGATGTAGTGATTCGGCTAGCCCGGTGGATTACCGCCCTGAACCAGGCCTTGTTTCAGGCAATAAAATGGCTGGTATTCCTCATCGCTGCTCTGATGCTGTGGGAAGTCGTGTCCAGATACAGTCTCTCCTCCCCGACCAGCTGGGCACCTGAACTGGCCACCTTGCTGTTCGGGCCCTTCTTTCTGCTCGGCGGTCCCCATCTGCTTCACCTGGGTGGTCATGTCGCAGTGGATGTACTCTCCGAGCGCGCCAGCGGCAAAGTGGCTCACGCGCTGACCATTCTGGGCCTGGTGCTTGCCGCCGTCTTCGGCGCCATTCTTCTCTGGTTCAGCTTGCCACTGGTCTGGCAGGCCTTCGAGTATCGCGAAACCAGCTACTCGGCGTGGAATCCGCAGATATGGCCAAGCAAGATTGCCCTGCCGTTGGCAGCGGCACTACTGGTGCTGCAATCCATCGCTGACGGCATATCGCTGCTCGCCAGCCCCGGAGACGCGTGATGGAAAGCTCGCTGACGCTTGCCTTCATGTTCGTATCCCTGATACTGCTGATGCTCACGGGTGCCGCCCTTGCATTCGTACTGGGTGCCATTGCGTTCATCTCCACCATGCTGCTGTGGGGGCCCTCGGCGCTTATCGTGGCGGTACTCAACACCTTCGAGACCATGACATCGGAATCGCTGATGGCCATACCGCTGTATGTGCTGATGGCATCCGTTCTACAGAAATCCGCCATCATCGATGCGCTGTACGATGCCATGGAAATCTGGTTCTCTCGCATCAATGGCGGCCTGGCCGTC
>CBDUIJ010000320.1:0-6700 GCA_965367215.1 uncultured Granulosicoccus sp. | reverse complement strand
GGATTGCCTGACGGGCAGTGGCAATGGTGTCATCGGTGGCTGGACAACGGCCAGCGTTCGCAGCACGCAGACAATCAGCCTTGACCCGACCTATCGCCGGCCTGTCGATTACAGCGGTGAATACCGTCAACTCTCCCGATTGAGCAATCCACTGGTCAACGAAGTGGTCATCGGTCTGCCGGACAAGGACAGGTTCAATGTCAGCGAGCCAGTGGATGATGGTCAGTTCGCCACCTATGTGACATCTCCGACACTGCCGGCGATTCTGGATATCCTGTTTCGTGATGCCGTGGGTGCCAGCTCCAATATCGCCCCGTCCAATCTGCCCAGAACCGATCTGGTTACCGCTTTCCTGACAGGCTTCCCGGGTGTGAATCAGTTGGCGACCGTCACGCCATCAGAGATGATCAGGCTCAATACGGCAATCGACGCCACCGCGAAGGATATGCAGATCAACCTGGGTGTTGCCGGAGGAGACCTGGCCGGTTTTCCCAATGGTCGTCGTCCGGGAGATGATGTCACCGATATTGCCCTGCGCGTGATGATGGGTGCCTTGTGTCACCCGATTGCCGTGGATCTGGATAGCAGTGGTACGGCAGGTGACAGTGGTGACAACCTTGGCTTGTGCCTGCCTGAAGATGCACCAGTGGGCAATGCGCCTTTCACCGACGGTGCGCCACAGAATGCCGGACAGTTCGACAATGCCTTTCCTTATCTGACAACGCCTGTCGCGGGTTCCTGATAACAACCGTCCCCGCTCTTGACGGTCAGTTGTACGGGTTCAGGATGAGGCCGGTTTGTCCGGATACGACTGCAGGAGGCAGGCGTCATCCGGATTTTCTTCATCACACGTCGCCTAGTTGCGCCTCCGGATCAACCATGAAAGACATGATTACTGATAACAGACGTACAATTCTGCTGCTGTCCCTGACCATGCTGGGCGCCTGCTCCGGCGATGGCGGCTCGAGTGATGCCGGTGCCGGCAATGGCACTGGTGGCCAGCCGAATGTTTCCGACGTGGTCATGGCGCCAGCCGGAGATATCACTCACTACGGGGCCGTCACGATTGGTGATGATGCCGGACAGGCGTCTGACCTGGTAGGCAGTTTCTACCGTCTTGCCAGTGGTGTGTCGGCAGACTTCATGGCCGAGATGCTTGCCGGCAATACAGCAATGTGTCAGGTGCAGGATGATGGCGTCATCGATTTCGAGGAGATCAGTGCCGGCTATGTGCCAACCGTGCCGGGAATCGGCAAGAGTGCGGTCAGTGCGGGTGCAAACATCGTGCTGACAAGCCCGGCGGGTACCTATGCCACTCTGGAGGAGCAGCCAGCGGCCGGTTTCCTGTTCTACGATCTTCCTGATATGGGCATGCTCATGGATGGCCCTGTACCTTCGGGCCTGCAGCTTGATATCCCGGGCAGCAGTGAAATACCGGCAATTGCCAATGCTGCGGTTCCCGACATCACGACGCTGGCCAATGCCGAGTTCGGGGGAGGGGATGGCATTTCCCCCACAACCACGTTTACCTGGGATGCATCAGGTGACCCGGGCGCCATGATTCGCATCTTTTCCAGTACGGCCGGTGGCTTCTTTCTGGAGGATGGGGTGACAGTCACCTGCGTGACGCCGGACACCGGGTCGTTCAACTTCCCTGCCGGTGTGCGCGCCGAGCTCGGCAGTGATTTCAGCGGTAGTGCGCCGTTGATGTCACGCATCGTGGTGAACCCGGTGCGGGTGGACAATACCGTGCTGTACGTGATTCGTGAGAGTTTTCGCTAGCGCGGGTCTGGCCCCTTTACAAGGGGGCCAGTGTGGCGCCGTCGCTCAGCTGATGGCCATCTGCACGACGATGGCCGTGACATTGTCGGTGCCACCACGGCGCAAGGCCAGCTTGACCAGCTCATCGAGTGCCTGTCGTGGAGAGGGTAGAGCGAGATTGGCTTCGACTTCGGCAGGCTTTACATCCTTGAACAGGCCGTCGCTGCAAACAAGGAAACGGTCCCCGGCTTGCAGGTCCAGCTGGCGAACCTGCACATCGACATCGTCAGCCACACCGATTGCGCGAGTGATGACATTCGACGAGGGGTGGTTCTCGGCTTCGTCGGCGGTGAGTTCGCCCAGTCGATGCAGTTCCTGCACAAGACTGTGATCGTCGGTCAGCTGCAGGAATTTTCCCTGCCGATGGCGATAGACTCGACTGTCGCCGGCCCACAGGACATAGGCATTGTCGCCGTTGACGTGCAAGGCTGCGACGGTACTGCCCATGACCTGGCCCTGAGCGGCGTTGCGGCAGACGTCATTGGCATTGTTCAGTCGTTCGAGCAGGTCATCGACGCTTTCCAGTGCATTATCTTTCGATTTGAAGGTGTACATGGCTTCGATGATGGCCTGACTGGCTCGGTCTCCGCGGCTATGGCCGCCCATACCGTCAGCCACGACCCACAGCGCTTCTTCCTGCGCGTCCAGAAAGGCGTCCTCATTGATCTTGCGTACATGACCCAGCTCGCTCAGTGCGCAGGAATACCAGCGAGGCTCCATGCTCTGCGAGGGTTTGCCGCTATTGCGCTCGTCGGTGTCGCTGGCAGGCGTGGAAGGTTTTCCCGGTGTTGCCGGCTTTCGGGAAGACGTAATCGAAAGGTTCCGGTCGCCATCGCCCGAGTCGGGGCCTGCCGAGGATCTGTTGCCCGCAGAACGGGTACGGCTGGCGGAAGCCGCCGGAGGGTGCAGGTCTGGAAAACGAATAGGCATCTGAATGTTACAACCTTTAACAGGCGATAAGTATAGCGCTCACTGCCGTCATCACCGTGTGTGCCCAATACCACTAATGAATGGGAAATTTTACCGTGGCGCTTTGTTAGACTACGCACCTCTCATTTACCCGCTGTGAAACGACTCATGAAGGTCCGCACCCGATTTGCACCAAGTCCGACAGGTTACCTGCATATTGGTGGCGCCCGGACTGCCTTGTTCAGCTACCTGTTTGCCCGCAAACACGGTGGCGACTTCATACTGCGTATCGAGGATACCGATCGGGAACGCTCCTCGGAAGAATCCGTGCAGGCCATTCTGGACGGTATGCAATGGTTGGGACTGGAGCACGACGAAGGACCGTTCTACCAGACGCAGCGATTCGATCGTTACCGTGAAGTGATCCAGCAACTGATGGACAACGGCCATGCCTATCATTGTTATTGCACGCCGGAAGAACTGGATGCGATGCGTGAAGAGGCGACTGCCAAGAAGGAGAAGCCGCGTTACAACGGCCACTGGCGTGATCGTGACGAGACTCCACCCGAGGGCGTCAAGCCTGTGGTGCGGTTTCGCAATCCGCTCGATGGCAAGGTCACGATCGATGATGCGGTGAAGGGGCAGATCGTCATCGATAACCGTGAACTGGACGACCTGGTCATCATGCGATCGGACGGCACACCCACCTACAACCTGACGGTGGTGGTCGATGACATGGATATGGAGATTACCCATGTCATTCGTGGGGACGATCATGTCAACAATACGCCGCGTCAGATCAACATTCTCGAAGCGCTGGGCGCGCAGCGACCCGTTTATGCCCACCTGCCCATGATTCTGGGTGAAGACGGCAAGCGCATGTCGAAGCGGCACGGTGCGGTCAGTGTCATGCAGTATCAAGTCGATGGTTATCTGCCTGAAGCACTGCTGAACTACCTGATGCGCCTGGGCTGGTCTCACCAGGATCAGGAAATGTTCACACCCGATGAGATGCGGGAATTGTTCAGCCTCGAAGCGGTCAACCGTTCCGGCTCGGTGTTCGATGTGAAGAAGCTGGACTGGTTCAACCATCAGTACATGCAGAAGGCCGATGCCGACTATCTTGGGGGTGTGCTGCAGCCTTATATGGAATCGCTGGGTATCGATACCAGCGCTGGTGCGCCTCTGTCAGCGGTTGCCGATCTGTTGCGCGATCGTGCCAGTACGCTGGTGCAGATGGCCGAATCGGCCCGGTATTTCTACGAAGCCCCGACCAGCTATGACGAGAAGGCGAAAGCCAAACAGTTCAAGCCAGCCGCTGCCGACGTCCTGCAGGATGCCGCCACGCGCTTCGCGGCTCTGGATAACTGGGATGCGGCGAGTATTCAGGCAGCCATGGAAGCCGGTGTCGAGGCTCTGGGTATCGGTTTTGGCAAACTGGGTCAGCCATTGCGTCTGGCCGTCACGGGCGGTACGCAGTCACCTTCCATGAACGATACGCTGGCGCTGATAGACAGGAACGATGTATTGGCGCGCCTGGAGCAGGCCATCGCTGTGTGTCGTGAGCAGGCAGCCTGAGCAGAACCCGGGTAATCATCAGGATTCAAGACTGACCTGGCAGCATCATCGGTGATCAGCCTGATGATGTTGCCAGTGTCGAGTGCCTGCGCAGCTGTGACTGGGTGTCCGGCTGCTGCGAGCTAGATCAGTCCGACCAGCTTTCTGTTTTCATCCGTCTTGATGGAAAAATCGCTGCCTGACCATTCGGCAGCGGCTTCCGTGCACAACCAGGCGATGGCGCGTGCCGGCCATTCGGGCGGTATGTGATCACTGAAGTCCATCTGACTGACCGGATTGATGCCGGAGGCCTTGATGGCGCGTTGCATGTCGGTGGCCACGGTGCCGGGGCTCAGGCCGATGCAGCGGATACCGTGTTCGGCGTATTCCTTGTGTACGCCGCGTGTCAGTGCGAGTACGCCGGCCTTGGTCGCGCAATAGTGACTCCAGCCTTCGATGGCATTGACGGCAGCACCAGAACTGATGTTGATGATGACACCGCTGCCGCGCTTCTCCATGCCGGGCAATACGGTGCGCAAGCCGTGGTAGACACCCTTCAGATTGATGTCGACCGCCTGGTCCCAACCGGCGGGGTCCGAATCGGCGAGTCTGGCAATGGGGTCGATGATGCCAGCGTTGTTGACCAGCACATCGATGGCACCGAATGTCTCGATGGCAGTGGCAACCGCCGCTTCCACCGATGCGTAGCTGGCGACATCGCATTCGACCGCCAGTGCCTGTGCACCGGTTTGCCTTATCTCGGCGGCGATGGCTTCGCAGTCCTTCAGGGTGCGGGCGGCCAGTACCACCTGCATGCCCAGCTCGGCCATGTGGCGGGCGGCGGCGGCACCGATGCCGCGACTGGCGCCGGTGATCAGTACGGTCTTGCCTTGCAGTTCTTTCATGGGATTCAGCTCGTCAGTTTGTCGCGATCATGAGGTTTGTCGAAGTCTATCGCAGGACCGACCGGCACAATGCGATGAGGGTTGATTGTCTCGTGACTCTCCAGGTAGTGACGCTTGGCATGGGTGAAGTTGCAGGTGTCGCGGATGCCGGGCCACTGGTACAGGTCGCGTGTATAGGCTGACAGATGCGGGTAGTCAGCCAGTCGTCGCAGATTGCATTTGAAGTGTCCGTTGTAGACCAGGTCGAAACGCAGCAGGGTGGGCAAGAGTCGCCAATCGGCCTCAAGAGGTGTGTCACCGCACAGGAAGCGTTGACCGGCAAGTTGTGATTCCAGCCAGTCGAGGGTGTCGAACAGTGGCATCACGGCTTCGTCGTAGGCTGACTGTGACGTGGCAAAGCCGCACTGGTATACGCCATTGTTCAGCGTGTTGTAGATACGCTCGTTGAGTGCATCGATCTGCTCCCGATGTGCTTCCGGGTAGTAGTCCCCGGACGTGGCTCCCAGCTCATCAAAGGCGCTGTTGAGCATGCGGATGATTTCCGAGGATTCGTTCGACACGATGGTCTGCTGCTGCGTGTCCCAGATCAGTGGCACGGTGACGCGACCGGTGAAGGTGGGGTCGGCCTGCTGGTAGATTTCGAACAACTGTGCCTTGTCCATCAGCCGATCACCCACGATGTTCTGCTCATCGGCCTTGAAGCTCCAGCCCAGATCGCCCATGTACCAGTGGACAAAGGAGACATCGATCATCGACTCCAGACCCTTCAACGCTCGGTAGATGAGCACCCGGTGAGCCCAGGGGCAGGCGTAGCTGGCATACAGGTGATAGCGTCCGGGCTCGGCCTTGAAGCCACTGTCGCCGGACGGTCCGGCTTCACCATCGGCAGTGATCCAGTGCCGAAATACCGCCTCGCTGCGTTCGAAACGTCCGCCGGTGGCATCGGTGTCGTACCACTTGTCTTGCCATTGTCCGTCTACCAGTAATCCCATGTCTGTCCGCCTTGTGTCTGGATTGAATCCATTGTGTCAGAATCCGCGCATGCCTACTCTTGCATCCCTCTCCCTGGCGGAGCCCCTGTTGTGGCTTCTGTGTCTGGCTTCCCTGTTGGTGGGCATGTCGAAAGGCGGTCTGCCGGGGGTCGGCATGCTGGCCGTACCCATTCTGTCGCTGATGATATCCCCCGTACTGGCAGCGGTTCTACTGCTGCCGATCTACATCCTGTCGGATGTGGTGGGAGTCTGGCTGTATCGTCGCGAGTACAGTGCGGAGAACCTGAAAGTGCTGATTCCGGCGGGTATTGCCGGTGTGCTGGTCGGCTGGGCGACGGCTGCCTATGTGCCGGACGAGATGGTGTCGTTTCTCATTGGTGTTCTGGGCGTGTCCTTCTGTCTGTCGCGCTGGCTGCGTCGCTCGAGTACGATTGTGGCTCGTCCGGTAGAGCTGCCACGTGGCCTGTTCTGGGGAACCCTGTCGGGTTTTACCAGCTTCGTCTCGCATGCAGGTGC
>CBDUIJ010000319.1:0-6759 GCA_965367215.1 uncultured Granulosicoccus sp. | reverse complement strand
GGATTTCACATGCGGAGTATCGAACATCCTGTTTTTTCCAGGGCATGCGCAATGCCGAGAAATGCCAGTAGCCAATGGCAATTGTGTGGCTGCAGCTGGCGTGATGATGCGGAGACGATGATTCGTACGGTATTATCCCAAGAGGTGGATGAGTCCGATTGGTATCAACTTGCCTCAGGCGTTGTAGCGCATGCCCATGATTCAAATTGCCGCAGTAGCGTATCTCACGATCGTCGCAGGCGTTGTGGTCTTCCAGTTCTGTCTGATTGCTGGTGCGCCCTGGGGACGCTTGACGCAAGGTGGTCGACATGAAGGCGCGCTGCCGGCTTCCGGGCGGATAGCTGCTGGATTATCTGTCCCATTACTGATCTGTATGGGCGCAGGCATTGCCTCTGCGGCTGGAATGAGGCCGAACTGGCCGCAGTGGTCAAGCTATGCGGTTCTGGCCGTTCAGGCGCTGAGTACGCTTTTGAACTGGATCACCCCTTCGCGAGCCGAAAGACTCTTGTGGGCCCCTGTCACCTCGGTGATGCTGGCGTTGGCTGTTTACGTTGTACATTTCAGTCAATAGTCATGATTCACCTCGTATCCTTGTAGAGCGTGGAGATCTTGCGTCGGCTGGCACCCTTCGGCATCCATCCTCGGCAGGCCCGGATTCTCGATGCGCTTGGCAGAATGAGTCAGGCCTCCCAGGTGGAATTGGCTCGCGAATTCGGCTTGAGCGCCGCCAGCATGAGCACCATGACGACACGCCTGATCGGGTTGAACGACGTGCCAGCCGAGAAAAATCCGTACAATGTGAAAAAAATATCATCAGCTTGACGGACGATGGCAAGATTCTGGTTGGTGATATGGATCAATTCGCTGGAGCATGTTGAATGACAATCGGGAATCAGGCTGACATCGATGGCGTGATGCAGATCGGCCGCGTTGTGGCGGCGGTCAGAGATGCCATGTTGGCGGCTATCGAACCTGGCATGACGACACTGGAACTGGACCAGCTGGGTGGAGGTTTGCTCGAAGAAGCCGGTGCCCGATCTGCCCCGAAGGTGACCTATGAGTTTCCGGGCTTCACTTGTATCAGTGTCAATGAAGAGGCCGCTCACGGCATTCCGGGTTCACGCATCATGTCTGCCGGGGATGTTGTCAACGTGGATGTGTCCGCCGAGCTGAACGGGTATTTCGCCGATACAGGTGCCACCATGGTTGTGCCGCCGATCTCCCATACCAAGGCTCGCTTGTGTCATGCGACCAGAGTCGCGCTGGATAATGCGCTCGCCGAGGCGACGGCAGGTGCACCGATCAACAGAATCGGCAAGGCGATTCAGTCTGTCGCCAGGAAGCACCGATTCAAGGTAATCCGCAATCTGGCAGGGCACGGGCTTGGCAGATCATTGCACGAAGAGCCTGAGGGTATTCTGGGGTTCTACGACCGTAACGACAGGCGAACTCTTCGAGCCGGTCAGGTCATTGCCGTTGAGCCTTTTCTGTCAACGAAAAGTACTGAGGTTGAAACGGGTGATGACGGATGGACCCTGATTGGGGATAAAGGGAACCTGTCCGCTCAGTATGAGCACACGGTGATCATCACCAATGGCGCTCCGATGATCGCGACGCTCTCCGCGGCTTTGAGATAGCTGGAACCAGATGAGGTGGCAAACGGGTATGGGAAAGCAGTATTCATACTGTTGACAATATCTTTATCGGTATTCTCCTATTATCTGTTCTTCACTTACCTTGAATATTTCAAGAACAATTGGAGTTGACTTGAAAGCTCTTTTCGGTGTCTGAGCAGGGTTTCGAAAGAGGGCGTGCAACCAGCATCAGGCTTGTATCGATCAAGGCCATTCCGAATGATGGCAGATGTCCTTGATTGTCTCCCAGGCTGGCTACTGTTAAAGCCCGCATTATCACTGGCCGCTATTTCCTGTCCAGAGTGCTCATTCACTCATGAATGAGAGCCGACATGATGCATACCGTGAGATATGAGCCAGAAAGCGGAAGATAACGAGCAGAAGCCGGTGCATCTGTTGTCTGATTGGCTCAAGATTGCGGGTATTGCTGTTGTTGTCTTCATGATTTCAAGTCACTACTTGCCAGAAATCGATGATGAAATACTGAAGAGAACAAAACGTCCTCCATCGTCATGGCATGAGCGGAGCGACAGCAAGAAAGACGTCATCGCCTCTCCAGGTGAAAGTGGCCTGCTGACAGACAGCGCTACGGTGCAATAGCAGGAATGCGTATCAGGTTCTCACCCAGGTAGATATAACAACTCCGTAACCTGACATTTGCCATCGGCATGCAACCATCAATGCTTCGCGTTGGGTGCCGGCTATACTGGTCGCTGAACGTCATTGTTTCTCTATCGTGATGAACGGGTGGGCTTGTTGAAAGATGGAATCTTCACTTCATTACTTGCAGATAGTACTTGTCGGTTTGGCCATATTTTTGATAACCACTCTTATCGGATTCATATCTGGTATACCCGCTCTCAAGAAAGCTGGAATTGTCGGGATCATCGGAGCGATCATTGGTTCAGCTATTCCCCTGGCTGATTTGGCAACGCAAGACTGGCGTATTCCCGAATGCCGAGATCAGAATGGTCGTTTGATCGAAGACGATCAACAGTGCGAATATCCGTAGATTCAACTCATCAGTCATTTGCGAGTTCACGTTACAAACGACGGATGAATGACACTACCACTTGTATGAATTCATCCGGATACTCTCCAGGCCACATATGGTCGGCACCAGGTTGAATCAGATGATGGTTGCCTCCAGCACAGCGCATGGCCCTGTCGGCAATCAGGCTGAAGAAGGCTCGTGAGCGTTCTCCTCGGGCGATCATGACGGGAGGCTCGATCTGCAGCATTTGTGCGCAGGTGATGGGCATGTCCGTTTCCCCGTCATCGAACATCAGTGGCAATACTCGTGCATTGTCATGCACGATTTTCCGAGCCTTTTCAGGTAGAGAGTCGAAGTACCCTCGTCGGTTTACCACACCGTCAACGAAGCGTCGCGCTGCCAACTCCTGCTTACCTGCCATCATCGGTTCGATAACCGGACCGATCATCGCCTTGGCATCGTCATCAATCGCCTGAAGGGTTTCCAGATCTTCCACGTAGCTTGGCACTACCGGTTCGTAAACCAGTACGCTTTTGACCAGTTCTGGTGTCTCACGGGCGACCGTCAAGGCGATATGTGCTCCAGACGACCAGGCAACCAGATGGACCTTGCCCAGGTCGAGACCTTCAATGAATGCTGCCAGATCATCGGCATGAGTGCGAATGCGATAGGGAGGCCATCCGGTTTCCCAGTTTTCTTCTCCATAATATCGCTGCGTGAACGCGATGGCCCTGAATCCGTCTCTGGCCAGTTTGCCTTGCTGACGCGACCAGGTGCGTCTGTCTGATACCGCACCGTGCACCAGAACGACAGTTTCACCTTCGCCTGTGACCGTATATGGCAAGTCGTGTCCATTCACTCTCATCGTGTCATGTGATTCCTGAGAAGCCATTGACGGCGCTGCTTTACCTGCGAGTGACAGCGAAATTATGCACAACACTGAACACTGTCTGATTCTTCCTGAAAGCATCGACTTCATCCTGCTGTTGACGGGAATCTGTATATTGAAATGCAGGCTCGCAGTTGTGCTGTATTCAGTGACGAAAACTGGCGAATCAATATGAAAATTGCCGAAAGGGAAGGTAATCTGGCGATAACCCGGCTCGGGGAACCGTTTGCCGAGGCGTGGTGATGCCGATGGAATACGACATCTTGCTTGAGAAGGTTCGAATCGATCTGCGTCGTGAAGAGGTGACCGATGCGTTGACTGGCGAGCGAGCATTGATACGTCCTCAGGCCGAACGCTTGCTGATAGCGCTGGTTGAGCGGTCTGGCAAGGTTGTCACCAAAAAGGAATTGATGGCGATCGTCTGGCCCAATACGATCGTCACTGACGACTCCATCGTGCAGGCCATCAGAGACATCCGGGGACTTCTCGACGATGACAAACGGCAGCTCGTGCGCACTGTACACGGACAGGGCTATCGATTTGTTCCACCGGCCATGCCGGTTTCGCCACAGCCTGCAACTGAAACGCCGATTGTTGAGCCGTTGTCACAGGAAGCATCGAGGCAGCAGTCTGGCGAGGCCAAATCAAGGGCTTTACGTGCACCTCGGGCAGTGCTCATGAAAGCGATGATTGCCGTGATTGCAATACTGCTGCTTGGCTATGCACTGAGCAATGTCTTGCGTCCGGATCAGGAGGTTGCTCACCTCAGCCCAGCCCTGGCCGTACTCCCGTTTCGGAGTTCTGAAAATGCAAGCTTGGGAGAATGGTTGGCGGAGGATCTGGTGAGAGCCCTTGCACGCCACAAGGATCTTCGGGTGGTCTCTTCGTACTCAAGCTTTGCACTGCGGAACGAGTCGCTGTCCGCTGCGCAGTGGCAATCCGCACTTGATGTGCGTTATCTGGTTGACGGTCACGCTTCAAGAAAATCTGAAGCTCTGGTGATTGACGTACAGGTAACCGATCTGACTCAAGATCAGGTTGTCTGGAATCAGACATATACGGTGAACGATGCCACCATTCATAAACTGCAGCAGTCGATAGTAGAAGAAATTGCCGGCACCTTGATAACCGGTACAAAGCAGGCGGCACGACAGTCCGCCATGGCTGCCAATGAGCCAGCCTCGCTCGATATCTACGAGAGTACACAGCGAGCGATAGCACTCAAACATCATTTCAGCGCCGAGGCGACTGAGCAAGCTCGGTCAATATTGGACCGTGTAATTCGGCTGGATGATGACTACGCTCCGGCTTGGGCCGCTCGCTGCTGGATCAATGCTCTGGATGGCATTTTCAGGTTGACAGGGGTGTGGCAGCCGGACAGGGCAACGGAGGTGGTCGAGCAGTGCAGACGATCGCTGGCATTGGCTCCCGACAACTCGGTAGCGCATCTGGCACTTGCGGATGCCTTGCTGTTTGCCGGAGATCTGGAGCTGGCTGCCTCGGCATCTCGGAGGGCGACTGAACTGGCGCCTGGTGACGCGGAGGCATGGTTGCTTTACGGCTTTCATCAGTTGCCGGTCCGACCGGGATCGGAAGCCATGCTTGCTGTCAATCGAGCCAACCGTCTGTTCCCGATCAAACCCGCTTATGTACACCTGATTACAGCTCAGGCGGCCTGGGCGGCGGCTGAGTTGATACTCGCAAAAAATAGCGCGCAATCCTGCCTTGTTGCCTCGCCCTATCTGCTCGCATGCAAAGCCGTGTTGGCCCTGGTCGCGGCCGAGGTGGATGACAGGGAAGCCATGGATAAGACGCGCAAACTCCTGCAGCTTGAGACACGTGACACCTTGCTGACCATCTGCGAGCGGTTCGCCGGGAACCATGATCGACAACAACAGTGTCTGACATACCTGCTGCCAGTGTGATGCGCAAGAAGGGTTTTGAAGAGCCCTGATGAACAACAACATGAGCACCGCTGTGCCTATTCGATACGCACGTTCAAAGCATAATTCACTAGTTGGCAGCGTTCGTCATCAGGGAACTCCTTCAGCTACTGAGCAGCTGTTCGATAACCTTCAGAAAATCATTTCTCTGATAGGGTTTTCTGATGATCGGCTCCTGCAGGCCGGCAGTCACGTCCTCGGGAATATAGCCCGTGACAAAGAGTATCTTCACCTCGTTATCGATGAGTCGAATCTGTTTGGCGACTTCCTCACCACCCATTTCCGGCATCACAAAGTCGAGTATGACCAATGATATGTCCTGCTGGTGTTGCTGAAACAGCTCAAGTGCCTGCTTGCCGTTCTCCGCTGCCAGCGTTGCGAAGCCTACCGATTTCAATGACAGTCTCGTGAGTTGGAGTATTTCCGCATTATCGTCTGCAACAAGAACCAGTTTGTTTTCAGATTTGGATAGCGTATGAACCGTTGCCGGACTCTGTTGCTGGGGACGCTCATCAGGCTGAGATATGGGTAGGTACACCGAGAAACTGGATCCTGAGTCAGGGCTGGAATTCACCAGAATCATGCCCTTGTGTTGTTCGATGATGCTGTAGCAGTTGGCCAGGCCAAGGCCTGTTCCCAGACCGGCTGCTTTTGTCGTGTAGAACGGATCGAATATTCGAGGTAGAACGTCGGTCTGAATGCCACAACCGTCATCCTCAACTGTAATGACGCAGTATTCACCGGGCGCTACACCCGGTATTTGCCTCAGAAACCCTTGATCCACCGTCTTTCTTGAGGTCTTGATTTCAATGTTTCCGTTGGACGCGATCGCGTCTCGTGCGTTGAAGCAGATGTTCAGTAGAACCTGTTCGATCTGAGCTCTGTCGGCATGTACATACAGGGGTTGGTCCGATGGGGCCGATGAAAGACAAACGGAAGCTGGCAAGGTGTGCTCAAGCAGAACGACCAACTCCTCTAAAAGTCGGTTCATGTCGAACGCTTCCTTTTGTGTTTTTTCCTGTCGGCTCAACGTAGACAGTTTTTGAGTCAGATTCATCGCACGTGTAACAACACTGCAAATCTGCTCGAGAGTACGTCTCGTTGCCTTGCTGTGCGTATCATCCAGTAGCAGGCTTTCGATACTACCTATGATGACCTGCAGCATATTATTGAAATCGTGAGTAATGCCTCCGGCCATTTCTCCCAGAGCTTTCATCTTTTGTGAGTGGGAAATGTTTTCTTCGAGACGCTTGATCTCGGTAACATCCCTGCCGACTGCGGTAATGGCTTCAATATTGC
>CBDUIJ010000318.1:0-6772 GCA_965367215.1 uncultured Granulosicoccus sp. | reverse complement strand
TTCTCAACGGCCAGTTCGTCATGGTCGGCCTCGAAAACGAAGGCAAACTGCTGCGCCGCGCCTATTCCATTGCCAGCGCCAACTGGGAAGAGGAGCTGGAATTCTTCAGTATCAAGGTACAGAACGGTGCACTGACGTCCCGTCTGCAGCATATTGAAGTGGGTGATTATGTGCACATTGGCCGCAAACCCGTGGGAACACTGATCATCGATGATCTCAAACCGGGTCGCACCCTCTGGCTGCTGGGTACCGGCACTGGCCTCGCACCCTTTTTGTCTGTCATCAAGGATCCGGAAACCTATGAGGCTTTCGACAAGATCGTACTGGTCCACGGTGTCCGGCACGTCAAGGACCTTGCTTACCGCGATATCATCGGCCTGGAACTGCCGGAACACGAGTACCTGGGTGACTATGTCAAGAACCAGCTGATCTACGCACCGGTCGTATCCCGAGAGGATTTTGACCGTCGGGGTCGTATCACGACGCTGTTTGGCGACGGAGAACTGGAACGCAGCATCAATCAACCGACCATTGATCCTGAAAATGATCGCTTCATGATCTGTGGCGGACCGGCAATGCTGGCTGACCTGCGTGAACTGCTCGATAGCCGCGGCTTCACGGCCTCGCCTTCACGCGGCGAACCCGGTGACTACGTCTTCGAACGGGCCTTCGTGGACCGTTGACAGGCTTCCAACTCGTGCAGGCAGGTCGCTGAACTGATCACACCTGGCCTGCACGAGCTGGCGCTCCCACGGTCGATGATGGGTGGCACCTGCCTTGCTTGAATGCTCCTCAAGCCATGCGGCATGACAAATGCCGCACCGGTTCTGCAGCGAGGCACATCAAGGCTCATGAACTCACGACCCATCCCTGTCGTCATCACGATAATCATCGTGTGTATGACTTGTTTGCTGGCGCTCTCCGCCGCACAGGCTGACACCTACCGCTTTGAAGCTGTCGATGACTTCCCCATCATCGACGCAGGTGACGTTCCCTACCATTCGGAAGCGCCCGACAGAGAGGCGCTGGCGATCGATACTGCCAACGAGGATTATCGCAACCGTTCTGCCCGTGCAACCATGCGTTACGAGGGAGAGTCGGACTTCTATGACATCACGTTGACTACGCTGGCAGAAATGGCTGGTGAGGCGGAATACCGCGTCCTGATCAACGATGTACTGGTCGGCACAGCCAACAATCCAGAAGTTGACAAGGACTACACGCCAATACGGCATACCTTCGACGACATTGTTGTTCCCCATGGGGCCACTGTTGCCGTTGAATCCCTGGCCAACACAAACGGCAAGATCCCCGAAGGCCGCGGTACCGCTTTTGCCGGAGGGCGCTGGACAACGCTGGAACTGGATAATGGCGATGCCGGCACGGCAGCCTCCGACGAGGTTGACCTGGCGCTTCACGCCACGATCGACAAGGACAATGTTCAGCTCGGTGATGTATTCACGATAACCCTCGATATCAGTAACCGTGACGATGGTGCCGTGGCTACCGGCCTGCAGCTGGCCGTGACGCGACCGCGTGCCGAGGTGGCTCTGGCCAGCGAGTCCCCACTGGTCTGCCATGAATCCGGCAACGATATCATCTGTCCTTTGAGTGAGCTACCGGCAGGTAATACAACTTCGGTATCCGTCAGCCTGCAAGCCATTGCCGGCTCACCCAATGCACGGCTTCGCGCAACCATCACGACGGATCAGCAGGAAATCAACCCTGACGATAATGTCTTCACCCTGCCACTGAGTATCAGTACGAATGCGGATGACAGTGAGACGCCATTGCCGGGCACTGATTCACCGGCGAATCCTGATGTTGTCACGCCCGAGAACGGGCAGCCGGATACCGAATCGATGGCTGATGAACGTGTCGAATCCGATCAAGCTGATCAAGCTGATCAAGCTGATCAAGCTGATCAAGCTGAAAACAGTGTTGATGCTGGCACGACAGGGAGTCCTTCAGGCGGCGGTTCACTCTCTCTCTGGATGCTGTTACTACTGGCCACCGCAGCCATTCGAAGCAGCTGTCGACGATTCAGGTACTGGCCCAGCAACGCATCAGATTGTGATAAATCCCGGTCAGCCGACTGACATCCTCATCTTCCGGTCCCTTGTCGAGGGTAATCGACTGCACGCTTTGATCAAGGTCGTACAGAATCTCACGCTGTTGATTGTCTCGTACCAGACTCTGGATCCAGAAAACCGAACAGATGCGCGCACCGGAGAGTACCGGGTTGACGCAATGCAGGCTGGTTGAGGGATAGAGCACCAGATCTCCAGCTTCCAGTTTCACGTCCTGTGCACCGAAGCGTGTGTCGATCACCAGCTCCCCGCCTTCGTAGTCATCAGGCTGAGACAGAAACAGCGTCGCCGACAGATCCGTACGAATCTGACCGCCGCCAGGCATCCCCATGATGGAGCTGTCGACATGGGCACCATACTGCCCTCCTCCCGTGTACCGATTGAATTTCGGTGGAAGTATGCGATTGGGCAGGGCCGCGGACACAAACTGCGGATGTGAATTCAGCCTGCCAAGTATGGCGTTGCCGATATCTCGCGCCAGATCGATGCGGTCGTCCAGATGTTGATTGGTCTTGACGGACGCCGCTTGCGAACCGGCAGACAATTTTCCATCCACCCAGGCACTATCCGCCAGCTGCTCCCCGAAACCGATGGCCTCTTCAGGGGTGAACACCTTTTCAATGACTAACAACACTTCAACGATTCTCTTTCGGTAACTTGATCACAGGAACTATCAACGATGACCCGACAGGGCCGATGGACCAATGGTATCCAGCGTCGGGCAACCTGCCAACGCCATGCAGATCTCCAACTCATCGCGCAGCAGTTTCACCATATGCGCTACACCCAGAGCACCGGCCACGGCGAGGGCAAAAACCTGCGGTCGCCCGATCAGCACTGCATCGGCTCCCAGAGCCAGTGCCTTGAACACATCGGTTCCGCGGCGTACGCCTCCATCGAGCAATACCGGAAACTCTTCACCGACGGCCGCTCTGATGGACGCAACCATTTCGATACTGGCAGGCACTGTATCCAGACAACGCCCACCGTGATTGGACACCACGACACCCTGCAACCCTTCTGCAACACAGTGGGCCGCATCAGCGGGGTGCATGACTCCTTTTACCAGAATCGGTAACGAGGTGTGACCACGCAACCATTGGATGTCTCGCCAGGTAGGCGCCTCACTCATCAGCCCCTGGAAGATGACACTCTGCCCCGTACTCAGGGACTGTTGCACGGCGGCCGGTTGATCGAGCAGATTGGCTTCGACAACAGAGGGCGGTAGCGAAAACCCTGCACGCTGAATACGGTTGCGTGCACCGTTGACTGGCGCGTCCACCGTGACCACCAGTGCATTGAAGCCGGCAGCTTCGGCGCGTCTGATCAGTTCCAGCGTGAAGTCTCGGTCCCGATGAAAATACAACTGAAACCACTTTTGCCCCGGCACCTTCGCGGCAATGCTTTCCATTGGTACCGATGACAGCGTACTCGCCACCATGCAAGCCTCCATCAATGAAGCCGCTTCCGCTGTCGCCAGTTCTGCATCATCGTGGACCAGTGCCTGATGCGCCACCGGCCCCAGTAGTATGGGATGGCGCATACGTTGGCCCAGCAACCGACAGCCGGTATTGCCATTCGAGCAGTCAGTCAGTATGCGGGGATGGATGTTCAACTCGTCGAAGGCCGAACGGTTTCTGGCCAGCGTCAAGTCATCTGCACAGCCGCTGGCCAGGTATTCGTAGATATCATGCGGCAGGATCTCCTGCGCGTGGCGCTGATAATCCTCCAGGCACACCGTGCCTGGAGGGATCGAGCTACCCGTATTGTCGGGAGTGTGTTGCATCAACTCAGAATTCGTAGTTGACACTCAGGCGTGCATTGAGCGCATCACCCTTGTAGGCGAAGGCACCACTGCGATAGCCGGCAAGGTAATAATCCTTGTCAGTCACATTACCCACATTCAGACGTACGGAGAGTTGCTTGCTGTATTCATAGCTTGAAAACAGATCGAGCACTGTATACGACGGTATTTCGTAGGAGTAGGCACCGGTGTCAGCGCTGAAACCTGCGGCTGAATCCGGCTGTCCGACGTACATGCCACCTGAATACGTGAGCGTGCCCCCGAAGGCAATCGATGGCGTGACCTTGTAGCGAAGTTGCGCATAGGCACTGTTATCAGCGAAGTTGCTGAGCACCTTGCCTACCGAAGCTTCGTCATAGGATGCCAGCACTTCCGAATCCATGAGCGCCACACCAGCCACGGCACTGAGAGAATCCGTGATGTTGCCTGCCAGTGAAAATTCCACACCGCGAACACGGTTCTTGCCGGTATTCAAGGTACCCAGTGACTCATAGTCGTCACCGACACTTTCCATGACATCCTTCTTGGTCATCTGGAATACCGCAAAGGTTGCCAGCAGTTTGTCGTCGAACAGATCCCACTTGGTACCCAACTCGATGTTCTGCGAAGTCTCTGGTTCACTCTCGGTTACCTGGTCCGTATCACCGCACAAACCACCGTAGCCACAGTTGCCGCCCAGATCGGACTCACCACCATTGATGTTGGATGATGTGCTGTAGTTGGCATAGACATTCCCTTCGTCAGTGACCTTGTAGACGACACCCAGATGGCCGTTCCAAAGAACGTCATCGTATTCGTAATCGGTCAGCGTGACTTCACCTGTTGCATTGTTGGTGCTACGCAAGGTATTCGTGTAGTCGAAGCTGTCCATGCGAACACCAAAGAAGCCAGTGAAGCGATCGGTAAAGTCGATGGTGTCCATGGCTGACAGCGAGAATGTGCTGATACTGAAGTCTGAATCGTAGTCACCACGAGTGATTTCTCGCCCCATGATGTTGTTCAGGTCGTCCGCGACGTTGCCGTTCGCATCGTAGATGCAATAGCCGGGAGACGCTCCACCACGACCTGCAGTGACACAGTTCGTGTCACCAGTATTGTTGACCTGGTACACACCATTGAGCACATCGGTCTTGCTGAACTCAGCGCCGAACACGAACTGATGTAGTTGATTACCGACATCGGCATCGACAAACAGGCTGACCTGATCGGCGAAATAATCGATCTCCTGCCAGCCCTGATGCGTGCTCAGACCGACAGTCGCCCCGCCCGGTGCATCCGGATCGGACTCGTCACGCGTGGTGCCACGCGCACCGGTCATCACGTAACCGTTGTCGGTTGTGCCGTATCTGAAGGCATTCTCCAGTCGAACCGAATCGTTGAACTCATAAGCACCACGCAAGGTTCCGACCTTGACAGTGGACTCGAGAAAATCCTGGTTCTGCAGATATACAGGCAGATCATCGACAGGCTTGCCACCGTTCGACTCGATATAGGTGCCCAGGTCCGGCTTGTCTTCCGCGTTCAGATAATAGAAATCAGCCATCATGGAGAATCTGTCACCGGTATCGTAACCGGCTGACAATGCAAGTCCCTGACGCTCCTTGCTGGCAGGATCCCGGTCTGGTACATCGCTGGTTCCCAGCAGCACATTGGCCCGAACGGCTACTTCGTCATTGATGCGCTGATTGGAGTCGACCGTGATGCGACCATAGGAATCGGTACCCACAGCGCCTTGCAGTTTGGTGAAATCGTAGTCGGTGCTGGCCTGCTTGGTGATGCTGTTGACGGCACCACCGGTGGAACCACGACCGGCGAAGGTCGAGCTGGGGCCCTTGGTAATTTCAACCTGCTCCACGGCAAAGCTTTCTCGGATGGTCATGCCTGGATCATGCAGACTGTCAACAAACACATCGCTACGTGCCTCATGGCCACGAATGATGTAACGATCACCAAAGGCATTACCGTTTTCTCCGGTACCCAGAGTGATACCCGGTACGGCTGCCAACTGATCTCGCAGGTCAGTCTTGCCCGACTCCTGAAGTTCGGTTTGCGTCAGGACCTGAATGGTCTGCGGGGTGTCGGCCAGATCCTTCACATGGCGAGAATCACCGGAGACCTTCGCCTTGTAGGGCGCACCGTCTTCGGCATAGGGATTGGTATCGCTGGTGCGGTCCTTGAGCTCCAGCTTGTCGAGCACCAGTGTGTCTTCACCATCGACTGTCTGGCTTTGCGCCATGGCCAGCGAAGTACACATCAATGCAGACACCCCTACTGCCAGTGAACGTCTTGCGATTCCACCTGTCACAGAAGTGCTGCCGTAACCCAGGCGAGTGGGTTTTCTGACGGTTGAATTCTGCGGCTCATGCTGCCCCCGGGGGCAAAGGCCTTTACCAGCGTCTTTGTCACTCATCGTTCGTTGCTTGCTCAGTTGGAGTTGGTTATCAGTGAATATTCGATGGGTATCACCAGTTTCAGCGTTTCCCGATCCATGAAATCGGGTATGCGAGGCACTGGTGAAGCCTCTGCGATCAATTCAAGTGCTGCCTTGTCGAGTCGTGCATGACCGGAGCTCTGCCTTACCGTTGCGTCAGACACATCCCCGTTGCGGTTTATTCTGAAACTCAACTGCACGACTCCCTCCTCCTTGCGCCTCTTCGACTTGAGCGGATAACGATGAAACTGCTTCAACCAGGCATTGATCTGTCCCAGATAGGCCTGCGGATCCCCTGCCGTGCCTTCTGCACGGGTATCTGAAGCCGAGCCCGTGTTGGCCACCGAGGCTGCCTGTCTGGTTCCGGATTCCGCGTCACTGGATGAGTCCTGCTGCTCGACAGGCTCTGCATTCGGCACCGCTTCAGGTTCAGGTTCAGGTTCAGGT
>CBDUIJ010000317.1:0-6791 GCA_965367215.1 uncultured Granulosicoccus sp. | reverse complement strand
TGCCGCTTGCCGCTGGTGCGGCTCTAGGCACTCTGACGTCCCGTCAGAATCGCCGCATCAGAGAACAGCGTGAAGAAGTTGTTGGTGGTCGCCTCGGCCAGCTCTTCGAGCGGAATGCCGCGCAGCTCGGCCACGTATTCGGCCGTATGGCGTACGAAGGCCGGCTCGTTGGTCTTGCCGCGATGTGGCACCGGTGCCAGGTAAGGGGCGTCGGTTTCCACCAGAATGCGGTCCAGCGGTGCCTTTCTGGCAACTTCCTGGATGGCCTTGGCGCTCTTGAAGGTCACGATGCCGGAGAAGGAGATGTAGAAGCCGATATCCAGTGCCTGCTGTGCCACGTCCCAGTCCTCGGCAAAGCAATGCATGACGCCGCCCGCTTCGCTGGCCTTGTGCTCACGCAGGGTGTTCATGGTGTCTTCGGCCGCGGCGCGAGTGTGGATGATCAAGGGCTTCTGACAACGTCGTGCCACTTCGATATGCCGATGAAAGCGCTCATGCTGCCAGGTCAGGTCACCGGTGCTGCGAAAGTAATCAAGGCCGGTCTCGCCGATGGCAACCACTTCCTTTTCCGCGGCTGCCTCCAGTAGTTCGTCAACCGAAGGCTCATAGCCGCCTTCGGTGGTGGGGTGCACACCGACCGAGGCACTGATGGGCGCATGCTTGCGCGCCAGCGCCAGTACATCCGGACAGTTTTCCCAGCTGGTGGCGATACACATCATATGATTGATCTGGTTATCGGCAGCGTTCTGTAGAATGTCAGGCATCCGGTCCTGAAAATCCGGAAAATTGAGATGGCAGTGCGAGTCGACGAGTTGCATGCGGAAGTTGTGTTCTTGTCTGGTTATTACGTGAATTGTACGTGGCATGACCACGGTTGAGTAGGAGTGACAAGTGGTGGCGTTGGACGATAACGACAAGGGCGCGGACGTGATCGAGCAAGTGCGTTCGATGGGAAAGGCCGCAAGAGCCGCAGCCGCTGCGCTGTCGGTTGCCGATACGGCGCAGAAGAATCAGGCCTTGCTGGCCATGGCTGATGCCATCGATGCTGCCGAGCCGACCCTGCTGGCCGCCAATGCGAAGGATCTGGAAACGGCGACAGCCAAGGGTATCGATGCGGCACTGCTGGATCGGCTGGAGCTGACGCCGGCACGCATCAAGTCCATGGCCGAAGGTTTGCGTAACGTCGCCGCCCAGGCAGATCCTGTCGGCGCCTTGTCTGCAACCGACCGCCGCCCATCGGGGCTGGAAATCGCCCGCATGCGTGTGCCACTGGGTGTTATCGGCGTCATCTATGAATCTCGCCCCAATGTCACCGCCGATGCGGCCGGGTTATGCATCAAGTCCGGCAATGTCGTCATCCTGCGCGGTGGCTCGGAAGCCTTTCATTCCAATCAGGCCATAGCCCAGTGCGTCAGGCAAGGGCTGCAGCAGGCGGGTTTGCCGGAAGCTGCCGTGCAATTGATCGGCACCACGGATCGCGCCGCGGTCGGCGCGCTGTTGGCCATGGACGAGTATGTCGATGTGATCATCCCGCGCGGTGGCAAGGGGTTGGTCAAGCGCATCAGTGAAGAGGCTCGGGTGCCGGTCATCAAGCACCTGGACGGCATCTGCCATGTATTCATCGACACCGGGGCCGATGCGGCGCGGGCTGTGGAAGTGGCGCTGAACGCCAAGACCTATCGCTACGGCATCTGCGGTTCCATGGAGACTCTGCTGTTGCATGCCGATGATGCGGCACAGCTGCTGCCGATGCTGGTGGATGTCTTTGCAGACAAGGGCGTCGAGCTCAGAGGCTGTGAGCGCACGCGGGCCATCATCCCGTCAATGAATGCAGCCACCGACGCAGACTGGGATACCGAGTATCTCGGACCGATTCTCTCAATCCGGGTCGTGGATGACATCGAGCAGGCCATGGCGCATATCGCGCGTCACGGCTCCGGGCATACCGATGCCATCGTGACCAATGACATTGCCCGCTCGCGACAGTTCGTGCGGCAGGTGGATTCCAGTTCGGTCATGGTCAATGCGGCAACCTGTTTTGCCGATGGTGCCGAATATGGCCTGGGAGCGGAGATCGGCATCAGTACCAATCGCATGCACGTGCGTGGTCCGGTTGGCGTACTGGGGCTGACCACCGAAAAATACGTGGTCAATGGGGATTACACGACGCGTGGCTGAGCAGCGTATCGGTCTGTTCGGCGGCACCTTCGACCCCATTCACTACGGGCATCTGCGTCCGGCGGTGGAAATGGCCGAACGTTACTCCTTGTCCACGCTGTATCTGCTGCCCAATCACCGGCCGGCCCATCGTGGTCCGGCCGCGGCCAGCACCGACAGTCGCATCGACATGCTGGACATGGCGCTCAGGGATGCACCGCATCTGGCGGTCGATGGCCGCGAAGCCTTGCGCGACCGGCCCAGCTACACGATCGACACATTGCGTGAAGTGCATGCCGAGCAGCCTGACGCTACGCTGTTGTTTTTCATGGGAATGGATGCCTTTGCCGCCTTTGATACCTGGCATGACTGGGAAGGTGTGCTGGCGCTGGCGAACCTGGTTATCGTCAATCGGCCCGATGCGCAACACTCCGATTTTTCAGCGTCCCTGCTGGCGCGCCAGCAAGCCAATTGCGGCGCAGAGATCCTCACCGGCAACAGTGGTGTCATCGAAATCTGCGATGTAACGCAGCTGGCTATCTCTGCCACAGACATACGGCGTCGCATTGCACAGAATCTGTCTGTGCGTTTTTTGCTCCCGGAGCCGGTACTGGAGTATATTGGGCGGAATAGTCTGTATCGTAAAAGTCAATAGTCGATGCCTGCGCCCTGACGGGCGATATCCAGCATCGACGGGAGCAGTAAACGTTCTGAGCATGAATAGTGAAGCCGTCATCGAGATGGCCGTCAAGGTCCTCGAAGACATGAAGGGAATCGATCTGACCGTGATCGATATCGTAGGTAAATCCAGTATTGCCGATGCCATGATCGTGGTAACCGGTACCTCTCAACGCCATGTGCGTTCCATGGCGGAAACCGTGCGTTTGACGGCCAAGGATGCAGGTCATCCGCCATTGGGTGTCGAAGGTGGGGATTCCAGTGACTGGGTACTGGTCGACCTGGGCGATGTCATCGTGCATGTCATGACCGAAGAGAAGCGTGAGTTCTATTCTCTGGAAAAACTCTGGTCCGTCGGACCGGCAGATGCCGACAAGGAATCGGATGACAGCGATTCCTCGGCTGCAGTCACAACGCACTAGTCCGCTTTCGCCTCCGTCCGGAATTCGTTCAGCCCGTGCAAATCAGCGTCTACGCCGTCGGTCGTAAAATGCCGGCATGGGTGAACCATGCATCGGATGATTACATCAAGCGCATGCCGCGTCGCTGGCAGTTTCAGGTGCGCGAATTTGCTCAAGCTCAGGGTGATGGCAAGGATGTCATCATGGCGCGTGAGGCAGAGGCCCTGTTGGCTGCCATTCCGGACAAGGCGCATGTCATTGCTCTTGATAATCGGGGGGCCAGCTGGTCCACTGAGCAGGTTGCCGAGCAGCTGGAACGCTGGCAGGAACTGGGCAAGTCACTGATACTGTTGATAGGTGGTGCCGATGGTCTGCACCCGAGTGTGCGCAAGCGTGCCGATCAGATGTGGAGTCTGTCGGCTCTGACGTTTCCGCATCCGCTGGTCCGGGTTGTGCTGGCTGAACAGCTCTACCGGGCCCAATCACTGCTGGATAACCATCCCTACCACCGCGCGGGCTGATCGACACGCGGTACAAGGGGCAGGTTGTTTCCGAGACACTCTCCATGAATTCTGCAGCGCGTATCAGACTGATTCTTGCGTCGGCTTCACCACGCCGTCAGCAACTGCTCAGGCAGATAGGCCATGAGCCTGTGTGCCTGCCTGTCGATGTCGATGAAACACCCCTGCCGGGAGAAGACCCGGCTTCTCTCGTGCAGCGTCTGGCAGCCAGCAAGGCGGAGTGTTTTCTGCAGCATCATGCGCATGAGCTGGAATGTACCGACACCGACAAGTTGCTGGTGCTGGGTGCCGATACCGTCATTGATCTGGACGGTGAAATCCTGGGCAAACCGCGTGACAGAGAGGATGCCGTGCAGATGTTGCTGCGCCTTGCCGATCGGGAGCATTCGGTAGTGAGTGGAGTCTGCCTGTTACAGGCCAGCGCGCCGGGTCTGGAGAAGCTGCAGCGACGCGAGGATATCCATGTTCGTACCGTTCTGCGTTTCGGTCCGATGTCGGCAGAGCAGGCCGAGGATTACTGGGAAACGGGGGAACCTGCGGGCAAGGCCGGGGCCTATGCCATTCAGGGGCTCGGCGCACGATTTGTCGCACAGCTATCCGGCAGCTACAGTAATGTAGTAGGACTTCCACTGTACGAGACACAGGGCCTGTTGCAACGGGCCGGTCTGGCAGCAGGTCAGCTGAAGTAACGGCTTTGGCCATGCCGGTCAAACCACAAAGATACCTTCCGAGATGACTGAAGAATTACTGATCAATGTGACCCCGCAGGAAACACGTGTCGCGACGGTCGAAAACGGCATGCTCACTGAAATCTGGATAGAACGCGCCCAGAAGATCGGCCGGGTCGGCACCATATTTCAGGGGACGGTCAAGCGTGTCTTGCCCGGCATGGAAGCGGCTTTCGTGGACATCGGCCTGGAGAAGGCCGCCTTTCTGCACGTGTCCGATGTGCAGGCGCCGCAACCCGCTGAAGGCGAGGCGGCAGAGACCTCCATTGCCCGTCTGCTCAGCGAAGGCCAGAAGCTGGCCGTACAGGTCACCAAGGACCCATTGGGAACCAAGGGTGCCAGAGTGACCAGCAAACTGACGGTGCCCAGCCGCTACCTGGTGATGATGCCTTACGAGGACAATATCGGGGTGTCAGTACGTATCGACAATGAAGCCGAGCGCGATCGTCTGCGTACACTGATCGAACAGTTGCGTGGGGAGGATCCGTCTCGTGGTTTCATTGTCCGGACCGCAGCGGAAGGTGCGGAGGCGGAAGCCTTGCAGGCCGACATGGAATATCTGGGCAAGGCCTGGAAAGGGGTGCAGGAACGTCGCAAGACCCGCAAGCCGGGTGAGGTGATCTTCCGCGATCTGCCGCTGGTGCAACGCATGATGCGGGATCTGAAGCGTGGAAACATCGAGCGTATCCGCATCGATTCGCGCGAAACCTATGCGCAATGTGTGACTTTTTGTAACGAATACGTGCCGGAGCTGGCGAATTGTCTGGAGCATTATCCGGGCGAGAGACCGATATTCGACCTGCACGGGGTCGAAGATGAGATCGAGAAGGCCCTGAACAAGCGGGTTGCGCTCAAATCCGGCGGTCATCTGGTCATCGATCAGACGGAATCAATGACCACGATCGATGTCAATACGGGTGGATTCGTAGGTAAGCACAACCTTGAAGAAACCATCTTCAAGACTAATCTAGAAGCAGCGCAGGCTATTGCACGACAACTGCGGCTGCGAAACCTCGGCGGCATCATCATCATCGACTTCATCGACATGTCGGTACTGGAGCATCGTCGTCAGGTCTTGCGAGCACTGGAGAAGGCTCTGGAAAGGGATCATGCACGTACGCAGGTGAATGAAGTGTCGTCGCTGGGTCTGGTTGAAATGACTCGCAAGCGTACGCGCGAATCGCTGGAGCAGGTGTTGTGTTCGGAGTGCAGTGTGTGTGATGGTCGAGGCATGCAGAAAACGCTGGAAACCGTTGGTTTCGAGATCAGCAGAGAGATCATTCGGCAGGTCAGACAGTTCGATATCGACTCGGTCACAGTTCTGGCTTCCAGTGAAGTGGTGGAATGGTTCAGTGAAGAGCGATCAGATGATCTGGCAGAACTGCAGGACTTTGTTGAGGTACCCATTCGCCTTCAGGCTGAACAGTTTTACACCCGTGAACACTACGACGTTGTTCTACAGTAACCAGGGCTTCTCGCAATCATGCTGAGAGGATCCACGCAGCCATGATGATTCATGTGGCCCGGCATACCCTGCGCGTCTGCATGACGCTGACGGGCATCCTGCTGATCGTACTGGCTCTGTTCACGGCCAGTGCCCGGCTGGGTTTGCCATTCCTGGCAAATTACAAGGGAACCGTCGAGTCGCGGGTCAGTGACTACCTGAAAAGCCCGGTGGAAATCGGCGACCTGTCGTTCAAGTGGGAAGGGGCCGGCCCCCTGCTGCAAGCCAGACAGGTAACCGTACTGGAGTCGGATCAGCGCAAGGTCAGCCTGGATGAACTGCTGATCGACCTGAATCTGCCCAAATCCTTGCTGCGTGGTGTGCCGGTCATCAATGAGCTGACTCTGCTGGGGGCCGACCTTGCCATCGAGGCTGATGCACAAGGCCGGTGGCGCCTGCATGGCATGGAGTCTGTCGGAGCCAATGCAGACAGTCCCGCTGCCCTTGAAAGCGCTAAACCGGGCAAGGGTGTGGATGTCATGGCCTGGTTGCTCACCGCCAGCAAGGTCGGGCTACTCGATACCCGAGTCAGCATCACCGACCAGCGCAGCGACCGTACGCTGCTGATCGAGCACCTGAACATCCGCGCCGAGAACTCAGGCAAGACACATCAGTTACGGTTAGAGATGGATTTGCCGGGTGCCGGGGACAGGACTCTGGAGGCGGGCATCGACCTGGTCGGCGAGGCCGGCTCATTGGTGCAGTCCGATGGTGATCTGTATCTGCGTACCGACGCTCTGCAGCTTGCCACGGTCGCCGAGCTGCTGAGCATGGCCCAGGCTCCGGAAAGCTCGCGCAAGCT
>CBDUIJ010000316.1:0-6803 GCA_965367215.1 uncultured Granulosicoccus sp. | reverse complement strand
CTTGGCCGGGATCGCATGAAGGTCTTGAATTCGATGTTATCCATTTCCCGCGATAGCAGAATGATGCCGAAGAAGGCCGTGAGCGTCATCGACACGCCGAATCCGTAGCCGTAGTATTGAGGACCGAGTTGCAGTGTTATCCAGGTAAAAACAGCATTGCTCACCAGCATGGTCGATGTCAGCAGCAGGGCGTCACGCAGCTTGTCCAGATAGAACAGCACGTTCAGTACCGCCAGCATCAGCACCTGTGCCCCCACCCCCACCAGATTGATGTAGTACAGATGAACATACTGGTCCGAGATCCCCAACCAGCCGATGATGGTCGGCCCCAGCAGATACAGGATCAGTATGGTCGCCCCCTGTACCCTGACGATCTGAAACAGCCCTTCGCGCACGGCGGATACCATGCTGTTGCCCAGCAATTCGATTTCCTGCAAGGTGGCATTGCCCCTGACTGCATCGAAGAAACCTTCATAGGCCTCTGCAAAGTCCGTCTCGATTCGCAGCAGAAAAACCGCCATTCCCGGAATGATGCTCAGATAGGCCAGAAAGATGGGCAAGTCATAGATCAAGGAAGTTCGCAGCGGCCCGACCATGGCCTCCGAGGTACCCGGGTTCAGCCAGAAGAGTATCTTGTCCACCCAGATGCCCAGGTTGTAGAAGAAGCCGATGGCAATCAGGCTGGGGAAAATGAGTCGACGTTGCAGAAAATCGAAGCGTACCGTCATCGTGACCGGGTACTCCGGCAATACAACGCCGACCATCAGGAACAACAGCAATGCGTGTCCGATCAACAGACCAGCGAGCAGCCCGACCAGACCGAAGGGCAGCAGCAGAATGGACAGAATGATGGTTGCCCCATAGCCCAGTCCGAAGGCATACAGAATCAACTTGAATCGCTTGAGCCCGGCGACGAATATCACGACGATCCAGATATTGCTGAGCGTAACGAAGTTGGCCAGCATCAGGAACTCATAGGCAAATGACTGCGTGAACAGCGTGAATGCCAGTACCAGAGCAATACCGCCACTGACCGCTGTCGTCAGTGCCATTGCACCGAACAGATTGGCATTGACGATATTGTCCTGCAGTTCATACAGACGATCGGCGACGAATCGCGTGAAGACCAGTTGCAACAAACCGGTGAGCACCAGGGAGGCGCCCATGACCCAGGTCACCGAGGTGGTGAACTGCTTGACGCCGGCACCACCGGCTTCCCCGACGACAGGCTGCGTCAATGCCACGATACCGATAAGCATGACACCCACGATGGACAACACCCAGGGACCCGCACTGATCAGGCCGGCAAAACCGTAGGCCTTCAGGGTGCCCGTGAACGAATCGTCGTTCAGGTATTTACGAAGTTCAAAGCCGATTCCCGCCATGGTTCAGGCCGCCCTGGAGTTGATGGGCACGACAGAATCGCTGGCAGAGTTCTTCATCTGTGTTTCATACACACGCTGGTAACGGGCAATCATGTCCACTTCGTCGTAGTAGGTTTCCACCCGTGCAATCGCTGCACGGCTGGCACGCAGCCAGGCATCGCGGTCAGACAGCAATTCAATGGCAGCATCGGCAAAGGCGGCGGGGTCCGAGATCGGTACCACCGCGCCGGCACTACCCAGCTGCCTGTCTGCTTCATCACCGCCGTAGATCAGTTCACTGCAACTACCCACATCTGTCGTGACAGCCGGAATACCGGCGGCGAAGCCCTCCAGTACAACCAGCGGCTGGCCTTCCGACACGGACGTCAGCACCGACAGCCCAACCTGCGGAAATATCTCATCCGGTTTACCGAAGCCCTGAAACTTGACGACATGTGACAGGCCCAGACTCTCGACCAGCATCTTGCACTCCCGGGTGTAATCCTCATCCTCGTCTTCCGGCCCGAACAACCAGCCTTCGGCATCAGGCATCCGCGCTCGTACGATGCGCATGGCTCGAATGAAGTTCTTGATATCCTTGATCGGCACCACTCTGCCAATCAATGCCAGTACCGGTGGCACTGCTGCATTTTCCGCCCGGCGAACGGCCGAATACTTCTGCACGGCCACGCCATTGGGAATGATGCTCAGGCGGCTGTCATCGGCACCATCGAGCAGTTGTCGCTGGCGATTACCGTCATACAGGGTGAAGACCTCATCTGCGGCGCCGTAGGCCATACGGCCCAGCGAGGCAAAGAAACGTATCCACACGCTACGCAGATAGTTCAGGTTGTCATTCAATCCCACCTTGAACGGATCCAGCTCCTGGGGAATCCACTCGACCTGTGCCAGGTCCAGCTCCCGCTCCTTGGTATAGATACCGTGCTCGGAGATGATGAAAGACTTGCCGGTCCGACTCTTGAGCATGGCACCCAGAAAACCGGCATAGCCGGTCGATACCGAATGGTAGACCGCCGCCGGAGGCGCCTGAGCCACTATCCTGCTCAGTGTGAACAAGGGTCCGTGCATGCTTCTGACGGTCCAGAAGAAATGGTTGAAGTCCAGACCTGGCGGCGCATCGTGATATTTTTCGCGAATGGTTTCCCAGGCGGCGCGATCCTCCTGCAGATCCCGCTCGGTAATGGCATCGGGGCCCAGCAACAGATCGGTGAATTTCCTGGCCACTTCGATACCCAGCACTTTCATGCTGCGCTCCGGCATTTGCAGTACGCCCGGAGTGTCAGGGCTAGTCGGTTCATCCAATGGTTCAGCGTTCTTCTGACGCGCTTTCCAGGCATCATGCAAGCGCGAGTGCAGCTCGTTGTTCTCGACGAAGTTCTGCTGCTTGAATCTGGACTTGCGTGATTTCACCAGCCAGTGACGCAGCTTCCCCAACAGACCCGCGGGTGCATCTTCTTCCACCGCGGCTCCCAGAAGCCAGTGAGTTTCCAGGTGCACCACATTGTCCGGGAGCTCATAGGCAGGTTCACCCTGCGAGCCTGCTTCGGCACCGAGATAGATGATGGAAAAGCGCAAGTGTGGCATGCCTTCTATCATCTGCCGCACCCAGGTGGATACACCGCCACGAACATACGGGAAGGTACCTTCCAGAAGCAGGCAGATGTCCGCCTGTGCCTGCGGATCAAAGCGAGGCGAGCCGTTCATGACCAGTACTCCGAGACATGCGACAAGGGTGGGTAGGCCCGTATGGCAGGATCAAGCTGTTGCAACAGACCTCTTACCTGCTTGAAATCGTGCCTCATGAAAGCCGCTTCGGCCAGATACGGCATGACCTTGTCAGCCGGCATGCCCAGCGCCCTGGACTTCTGGAATGCCACATTCGCGCGACGCATGTCACCCTGTAGCAGCGATACCCGTCCCAGCAGAAAATGCGCATTGCGATTGATCGGCATGGCCACAATCGACTTGATCGACGCATCAGCGGCCTTGGCCAGCAACTGTTTGCGGGCGACCGGCTCACCCTTTTCCAGTGTCAGCAATTCCCAGTAGTTGCTGGCTATCTGCAACCAGGTATTCGACATCTGCCGACTGTTGCCATCGGCTACCTGTTTTTCCAGTTGCTGAATCTGTCGGTTCAAGGCCGTGACCTTTCGATCCAGCAGATTATAGGCAGTCAGGCGTATCCGCTCGTCCTTGTGGCGCATGGCTTCCTTGAAGGTCGATACCGATAGCGACGCGGGAATATTGGCCGCCGACAGAACCTTGCGATACAGGTCATCGTTGTTCGAGGAATACATCAGGTGTTCCTGAAAACCACGGCTGTCAATCCGTGTGACCTTGCGCCCATGAGGCGTGGTAAACGGCAGTTCTGCGCGCCGTGTGACAATCCAGTGCTCGGGCACCCGTTTGCGTAACCGTGAATACCGGGCTCCCAACGACAACGCGGCGAAGCCTGCCAGCGGACCTGCTACGGGCATCAGCAGATTGAAGCCGAACAGCAGTCCCAGAAACCCGCGCGCCTTGCGGCTGACATGCAGAAGTTTCGCGGCACAGGCGGTGGCCACAAGACTGCTGAGCAGGTGCAGGCAGATCCACAGTGGAACCGACGTGCCCCACCAGGCATGCCCGGCAATCAGCTCACCCAGCAACAAGCCCTGCAACAATGCTGCGATCAGCAGAACGGCTGCCACCACAGAATCAGGCAACATCGGAATGTGTACCTGAAGTATCGGGACCATCCGCCCCCTTGCGCAGGTCAGCCTGCAATGCAGCCTCACCGGTATGCTGGCTCAGAAACGCCAGACACAAGGCTCTGGAATCGTTGCCGCGAAGGCTCTTCAATTGCATGCCTTCGACGTATGTCTTCAGCGGATTACCGAATTTGCCGGCCACCGCCTTGTTCACACGTTGCAGAAATGCCTGACCATGCGATTCACTCATCAGTGGCAACAGCAGACACAGCACCGTGGCATCATCATCGGCGGTGAGCAGCCAGGATGCATCCAGACTCCGTATGGCGGTACTGACAAACCTTGCCACCTCATCGGCCTGGTCTTCCTGATTGAAGCGCAGCGACAGCAGTACCGATTCGGTACTGTGCGAGTGGGCAAACCGCAGCGCCGTGTCCAGCTCGGTCATGAACCAGGCTGCGCGCGATTCGGCTGCGCCCTTTGAACGGGTCAGCATATCGCCCATGTAGTTACCCAGCAGTGCCAGAATATTCAGATTCTGCTGCTGGAAAGCCATGAAGTGCATGTCCTTGATCGCCAGCACACCGTGCAGGCGGCCATTGGTATCCACCAGAGGCACCACCGCCAGCAAGCTGTTCTCATGATGTTTTTCATCGAGGGATTCAAGCTTGATGCTCACCAGCTCGCGCTCCTTGATGGCCGTTCGCAGTATGGGATCGAACAGGGGCAGCTCGAACATGTCACCATGGGTGGCCACCGGCTGAGTGTCCACCCGGGTGTCACTGGACATGCCATACAAGCCTGCCACCTGTATCGAACAGAACTGCGAGAACACGGCCATCAGTTCATTACCGGCCTGCAGGCCATCACCACTGGCGGACAGTACCGGCTTTAGCCGTTGCAACGCCTCACGCTGACTCAGGCGCTGTCCGGCCATTTGTTCTTCGAGCTGACCATGTGACACCTTGAGCACATGGTAGTCGGTACTGAATTCCTTCAGACGATGCCGCAGGTACTGGTTTTCTGCCTCCGATTGCTGCGAGCGAGTTCGCCAGGACGAAGCCGCATCACCCACGACCAGACACATGACGACGGTACCCAGAGCCAGTGCCGCGTGCTGCGCGCCGGTCTCCGCGTAGGCAAACATCGGCAGGTTGATGACCAATCCCATCAGCAGCGCGCACAGCACGCCCCAGAGACTCCCGTAGCGCGCAGCAAACACCAGAGCGCCAGCAGCCACCCAGGGGAACCCTGCATGCAGGCCGGTCGGGTCATCGGCGAATATCAGTAGTCCGGCAAACGGCAGGGCAGCGGCAAAGAACAGTAATTCGATGGTGCGACTGCCCGTCTTGCCCGAGGGGACACGCAAGTGCCTTGAGACAATGGCTGATAATTGCTTCATGTGCGATCCAGTTGCTCAGCGGCTTGCATTATCGAACTGGACTGATTCAAGCAATTGCGCAATCACGGAATCTGCCAAGGCCGGCAGATTGGAAAACCCCCAACCCGTTCTGGCCGCACTGGCCTGCCACAATACGTCGCCGGTGGGCACATCTATCAACTTCAGGTTGATCCCCACCACGGGTTCCTTGTCAGCCCCTGCTCGATAGTTCCACTCGTTGATGGTGCCACTCAACGCATAGCGATAGCCGGACTGTCGCGCCCATTGCAAGGCGTCCTGTTGCTGACTGTCCGGATCGAGCAGGGTACGCAGACTGACCGCCTGCAAGGGCGCATAGGCTGCAACTTCCCGCACGCCCCGGGTACGCAACCGGGTTTCCAGAAGGTTGCGTGCCTGCCTGTCCGCCTGCGGATTTTCCGACAGATTGATGACAGGCAGCAGCGCCCAGCTCTCGGATGCATCGGCTGTCACCACGGGTGTACTGGTCAGGGTGGAGCACCCTGTCAGCGTGACCCAGACCAACGCCAGAGCACACAACAACAGGTGACGGATACGAACACCTCCAGAGGATCTCTGAGGCGAACAGCGACTGACTATCGTTTGCATGGCTGGCTCTCTGGTTCAGAAGTTGGCAGCTTTGTCTGAAGCTCTGAGACTCAATGTGTCTTCCCAGTCCAGAGAGGTCTGCACGATCACGTCCAGATCGTCGTACTTCGGCGTCCATTCCAGCGGGCGGTGGATCTTGTCGACAGCGGCGATCAGCGCGGGCGGATCGCCGGCTCGACGTGGCTTCTCCTCGACCTTCAATGGCGAACCATGCAACCTGGAGGTCGCCTCGATGACTTCCCTGACGCTGAAGCCCTTGCCATAGCCACAGTTGACCAGTGTCGAACTGCCACCCTTGCGCAGGTAATCCAGCGCAGACAGATGCGCACTGGCCAGATCCGATACATGAATGTAATCGCGGATACCCGTGCCATCCGGTGTCTGGTAATCGGTGCCGAAGACCATCAGCTTGTCACGTTTGCCGACAGCCACCTCGGCCGCCACCTTGATCAGCAGAGTCGCCTCACGGGTTGACTGCCCGATCAGGCCATCCGGGTCGGAACCTGCCACATTGAAGTAGCGCAGAATCACATGGCGCAGGTCCGTAGCCCGGCTCAGATCCTTCAGCATGTGCTCGGACATGAGCTTTGACATGCCGTAGGGATTGATCGGTGCGGTGGGCAGCTCCTCCGAACACGGCTTCGTATCGTCTTCGGGAATACCGTAGGTAGCCGCCGTTGACGAAAAGATCACCTTGTCGATCCCCGCGTCCTGACAGCA
>CBDUIJ010000315.1:0-6851 GCA_965367215.1 uncultured Granulosicoccus sp. | reverse complement strand
GCACAAGTGGCTGACAAGCGTGCGATAGGCCCCAGTACATGAGTCAGCAAATCGTGATTGTGAATGGCATGCCCCAGTACGGCACCACCACGTTCGCCTTTCCAGGTTCCGCGCCAGTCAATGGCATAGTATTCCGCGTCTCGATTCCAGTGCGTCTCCAGGCTGGCCATGTAGGGCTTGCCTGTCAACCCGGCATCCATGAGCGCTCGCAGCTGCTGCATGGCCAGTCCATAGCGATACTGGAAAACCGGAGTGAGAGTACGACCTGTTCTGACAGACGCTGCAATCAGGGCATCTGCCTGCGCCAGTGAATTCACCAGCGGTTTTTCGCAGACCACGTGCTTGCCGGCTTCGAGTGCAGCCATGGACGTGTCAAAATGCAAGTGCGGTGGTAGACAGACATCGACGATATCGACCTGCGCATCATTCATGACGGCAGCCAGATCACCGGTGAGCGCAATATCATCACCACCTTCGATGATGCTGCGGGCGCGTTCCTCGTCCAGATCGCACACCGTGCTGACCTGAAAACGTTCCGGCAACTCCCGGTAGGCCGCCAGATGCTCACGACCTATCCCCGCGCCTATGATGGCAACGCGCAGAGGCTGTTTGATCATGCTGGACATGCGACTATGACCAGCGACCGGGCGCATGAGCCTGCTCGGCCAGTTGCTGCGCCTTCAGTGCCAACTCCATGACCTTGAAAGCGTGTGCTTGTGGCATGGCTGTCTCGGTACGATTTTCAATGTCGTTGCGCAGATTCTGGAAGTAGGGATAGCCGGCATCACTGCAGTCGATCTTTTCGTGACGCGTGCCATTGACCAGGTACAGATTGTCAATTGCATCGTCCCTGGCAACATCGACATACTTGCGCAACTCGATGTAGCCTTCGGTGCCCAGTATGGTCAATCGACCGTCCCCCCAGGTGGGCAATGCATCCGGCGTATACCAGTCCACGCGAATATAGGCGTGGCCGTGCTCACTCTGCAGAGCGATCTCTCCGAAGTCCTGCAAGCCCTTGTCGTCGGGATTCGCGTAATTGCCCACGGTTGCCATGCGCACTTCGGCATCGGTGCTGCCGGTGAAATACAGAAACTGATCGATCTGGTGAGAGCCGATGTCACACAGAATGCCACCATAGCTGTCCCGGTCGAAGAACCATTCAGGCCGCGTCGGCCGGTTGAGCCGGTGTGGCCCCATGCCCAGTGTCTGAACGACCTTGCCGATGGCTCCTGCCTGCACCAGAGAGGCGGCCTTGGTGACACTGGCCACTTCAAAGCGCTCGGAAAAATCGATGGACCAGATTCTCCCGGTCTTGCTGACGCACTGTCTGATTTCTTCCAGCTGATCAAGGGTCGTGCAACCGGGCTTGTCTACCATGACATCCTTGCCGGCTTCCATGGCCGAGATGGCCAGTGCCGCTCTGTCCCGGGGAATGGCGGCAATGAGGATGAGATCGATACTGTCATCCTGCAGCAACGCATCCAGTTCGCTCACTCGCTGCTCATCACCGAAGCGCTTGACAAACCCTTCCAGAGTTTCAGGTTCGCCCATCGTCCACCACCCGACAAATTCTCCACCCACATCCAGCATGTTCTGAATCTGACCGAAAATGTGGCGGTGATCGATACCGACCGCTGCGAATTTCAATGACTTTGACATAACCTGGTAAACGTGGTCTCGCTGTGTTTGATTTCGTCCGTCAGAACGCCTGACAAATGCCTCTGAGATAGCGCTGAACAGCCGGACGGCAGGCCAACGACTTTATCAGAACCGTCTCAATGGTAGTGAAGCTACGGCAACCTGCTGAACAGAATAACGTCTAACGCAACGGATGTGAATCAATTTTGTAGCAATTTGTCGTCATCTCTGCAGAAGCCTCAGAGAAGTAACTGCCTCTCCAGAAAGTCAAGCACTTTCAGCCGCATGCGGGCGGTCTCCACATGACCGCTGCCCGGCTCTACCAGCAACTGCCAGGCGTCATCAGCACCAGCCGCTGCATAGGCGCGCTCAAGAGGTTCAATGGCGGCCTTGATTGCAGGTGGCGGGGTCAGGGAATCCAGCTCAGAGTCGCTCCCATGGAGATACCATAAGCCGCCACCCTGCCGGCATCCATGTCGCATCTGTCCTCCAGATAATCGATGGCACTGGCCAGTTCACGCAGCATGGTGCCAAACAGGGTGTCTCCCTGCCACAGCAAGGATTTGCTCAGTGCCGATTCACCATGCCCGGCACGTTCACCAAAACACGGCAGGTCAATGGCCAGTGCGGCCATGCCACGCTTGACCAGGGCCGCCGCATAGGGCCCCTGGCTCAAGGCAGGCCGGCCATTCATCAACTCCTGCTTGCCGATCGCGTAGTTGTTGCCATGAGCATGACAATACAGGACCACCGGAAAGGGGCCTGCGCCTTCTGGCCTGCACAGCACGACAGGAAGCCACCGGTCCGGCGCATGGTCGGTTCGTCGGGTACAAGGCAATTGCAGCCTTTCTACAAGCATGCCCCTGGAGAGGCTGACCTTGCCAGCCTGGGTGTGCGGCTGCGCGTCCGGCTCCGGCAGCCGCGGCGCTGGCCAGCCACCCAACAGCTCATGTAATTGCTTGCGTCTGTTTTCCATGACGCAATCATAGCGCTGGACAGGATCAGCTGACCATGGGCTGATAACTTGCAACCAGGTCGAATACCACAGACGACCGACTTGAACGTATTACCTGGGACGCTAACGCTGAATCATGCTACGGAGCACCGACCGGGGAATGCTCATGCGGCCCGTTCGCTTCCTTGCCAATCACACGTCTGCAACCAGCGGACAAGCTCGTCGGCAGGCACAGGTCGACAGACATGATAGCCCTGGACATGATCACAGCGGTAATGCCTGAGTCGATCCATCGTCTCTTCATCCTCCACACCTTCGGCGGTGACCACGCATCCCAGACCATGCCCCAACTTGATCATCGAACGCAGCAGCACCGCGTCCTTGTCGCTTTGACTGGTATCGACAATGAATGCGCGGTCAATCTTGAGATTGCTGACAGGCAGTGTGCGCAGATAGGAAAATGAGGAGAGCCCTGTTCCGAAGTCATCGATGGCAAATTTGATACCCATATTGCTGAGCACACGCATGGCCTGCACCGCTCTTTCCGGATCTTCCATCACCGCATTCTCGGTAATTTCCAGTTCCAGCATGCCATCACCGAAACTTCCCTCCGTCACCAGTCGTGAAATCAGCGGGATCAGTTTCTTGTCGAACAGGTTGGTGGGAGACAAGTTGACAGCAAAAGGTATGCAGTAACCTCTATCGCGCCATTCTCGACATTGTTTCTCGGCATTCGTCAGCACCCAATGCGTCAACTTGTCGATCAGCCCTGACTTCTCGGCCCAGGAGACAAACTCCACTGGCGAGACTTGCCCATATTCGTCGTCATGCCATCTCACCAGTACTTCGACACCTGCCAATGTCTGCGTACCGATGTCCACCTTGGGTTGGTACACCAGTGTCAGTTCATTGAGTTCGATGGCAGTTCTCAGCCGAGCAAGCAAGGTCAGCTTGCGTATCGAATGCGAGTCCTGATCATGCTGGTAGAAACAATCCTTTATACGCTGAGTCTTGGCTTGCGCAAGCGCTATATCCGCGAAACGAACCAGATCCTCGGGCTTCACTGAATCTGCCGGCCCCAGCGACAGACCTGTGCGGATCTGCAAGCCGATAGGGATACCGTTGAGCTCGTGCGTACACTCGAGCTTGTCGTGCACCAGATTGGCCAGGCGGCTCGCATTGACACGGTTGTGCGCGATGACACCAACCAGGCAGAAGATATCTCCGCCCATCCTCACAACGTCTGTCTTGCCGGGCTCGACCTCCTTCAGGTAATTGCCGACCTGAACCAGTAGTTGATCTCCCAGGGCATACCCCAGTGTTTCATTGATCACTCTGAAATCGATGATATCGACCATGACCAGCACAAGGCACTCGCTCTCACTGTTCAGTGCCTGCAAGCGCTTGCTGATGATGGATTCGACTTTCTGGCGATTGGGCAAACCCGTCAGTGGATCGTGCATCGAACGATACTGAAGCCGCCTGGAGTTGCTTTCCATCTTGTCGACAAAGATTCCGACAATATAAGTAGAGCTCCAGATGGCAAGCCACGACACGGCAAATATCAGTACAAGAAATCCGGGGGAGAAAAGATAAGCCGCCATCGAATGTTCTTTCGGGCTTGGCACGATGACGGAGAGCCAGGTGTCCGTGCTTCCAACGCGCATTGATGTCCAGATGAGCTGTTCATCACCAAACATCAACATGCCACGGGCATCAGATTTATGCTCTGGCAAGAGTGACGGGGACTGGCGTAGCCATGCTCGCAGCAACGCTTCATTACCCTCGCCTTTGCTGAACGCCGAATCAACAATCTGACCATTCGCATCTTGCTGCACGAACAGTTCGGAATTCTCGGACAGACTGCTGACCATCTGAACCAGTTCAGGCGGTGCGCTGCCCACCGCCGAAGCGGTATCACTACCGCTATCAGTAGAGATAATCTGCTTCGCCGCCATCTCCATGGCAACATCCACCTGACGGGTAATGCTCATCATCATGGAGCGATGATCGAGCTTGTAGGCTATGACGGCAAATATCACCAACAACGCCAACATGGGTAACAGGATTGAAATCTGCAACTTGCGACGCAGGATCCTGTTACTTTCGACATCATCAAAACCATCTACGATGGTTGCCGGCTCAGCCGTATTGCGCTTGTTCGCACGCCCCTTGGGAAGGGTGGATATTCTTGCCAGCAGGTAGGCGGGGCATATCCTGAAGACAGAAGTTATGACGTTGATGACGCCAAACATGGCAATCAGACCGTTCATCAGGGAATCATCAACGACCCCTGTGAAAACGATGCCCAGAAATATCAGGCCCCAGCCGACAAGGAAGCGCAGGAGTCGGTCGATCTGGCCCATGTTGTAATACTTTTCCAGCAACGGCATGACTCCAGATCTACAGATATTTACCGCTGACAAGCGGCTACATTTCTCGCCAATGGTTCCGCGAACAGTCAGTTATCGACACTTGCCAGTGCCTACTGTGGTAATACCGCGTGGCAACAGGTTACATTTACCCGATACCAACGTTGCAGACAGGCGCCTCTGGAACAGTGCCTCTGAGGCTTTCCTGCGGATAGCCAGTGACTCTGCGACTAATTTCTGGCCCAGCCAGAGAGGTTCATGCAATTGTCAAACGCCTGCCGCTTGGCCTCTTTTGCGTCACGCACTGGACCATAGTCGCAGTGTTCCGTCGGCTGTTGCACCTGGCACCATTCCAGATTGAATCCCGTCAATGCAGTACAGTCCGGGCCAGGCTGCATGGAACAGTCGGCGCCGGGAATGGAGACCTGGCGCGATTCCAGATCACAGCTTGCCTTGGCACTTGAGAACTTGCCCTCGGTCACCGCCTTGCCGGTTCCGCGTGAGCCATCCACCGGATCAATCCATGTCCACCCACCAATGGACCGTTCAGGACCCGATGTGCCGCAGCCAACCAGTAAAACTGTCAACAGTAGAGTAATCAGGTATCTCATATCTATACATCTGGCTTGTCCAAGGGTTATCTAGCGACAACAGGCCCGACTTCCGGATACCGGAGTACGCGAATTGATTCAAGAAGCTGACAGTATTTCCGGGCATGTGCCCGAACAATCGGATTTTTGTTGGCTTCAGCAGATTACGTGGCTCTGCCGACCTGCGCGTTCTAGTGATGCTGGTAGATATCAAATCCCTCATCATCTGACGGGGGTTCGAAGTATCGAGTCATCGCATCAAACATCTCTGCAGTATCCGTCGCATGACGCTCAGGCTCTTGCTGCGCTCTTGTTTTCAGACGAGCCTTGCAACTATCATCGGAGCAGTTCAGATAATGCAATTCATGATGCGCATCTGTCTGCTTCAGGAGATTGTTCATCCACGCGCGTTGCTTGACCGTATTGGCCGGAAAGTCGAGTACCACCGAGGTTCCATTACGCAACAGGTCTATCAGGACTGGTTGCATTGCTGCCTTCAATTTTCCGGAAAAATGCACATAGCTCGCGACATCATGGATCTCACCGGGATACAGCGCCGCCAGCAACGCATCTTCACTGATCAGTGTGGAAGCACTCTGCTCCGCTATCTGTCTGGCAAGTGTGCTCTTGCCTGACGCCATTTTTCCACAGAAGATGTACAAGGTTCCTGTCGACATGAGTGAGCGCCCTGCTGGTTGACTGATGATCAACTGCCGGGAATACCGTGTCCCGGACAGCCATCAATACATGGTTTTCCGGTATTCGTCTTCCAGATCTCTTTCGGCCGTCGGCAGATCGCCCGGGGCGACCGGCTTGCCGGATGTCTGTTCCAGAATCATGCCCACCATGGACGTCAGCTCCGTGCGCTCCTGCTGCGATTCAGGCTCCCACAACCTTGAACGCCGCAAGGCCTTGGCACAGTGCAGGAAAGCCTCGTGGACCTCGACGATAACGGCCAAGGTCGGGGTACGGCCCTTGACTGACATTCGCTCAAGCAGATCCGGATCGCGATTCAGGCTGGCATGACCATTGACCCGCAAAGCGTCCTCGAAACCGGGCACCATGAACAACAGCGCAACCGACGGGTTGCTCAGAATGTTACTGAGACTATCCAGGCGATTGTTGCCGGGGCGATCCGGTATTGCCAGCGTATTGTCATCCAGCACCTGCACGAATCCGGGTGGATCTCCGCGGGGGCTGACATCTGCCGAGCCGTCGGCATGCTGAGTCGACAGACAGAGAAACGGTGAACGGGCAATGAAGTCGCGACAATGCCTGTCGAGTTGCGGGAGG
>CBDUIJ010000314.1:0-6886 GCA_965367215.1 uncultured Granulosicoccus sp. | reverse complement strand
GCGATTCAGCGATTCAGCGATTCAGCGATTCAGCGATTCAGCGATTCAGCGATTCAGCGATTCGAGCGTTGACGAGTCAGCCGCTATAGCTGCTCGAGTACATCTTCCAGCTGGCGTCGCGCATTGCCTACCCAGTCATCACGCTCGATGCGATCGGGCACGATCTGCAGGGCATTGGCGATCGTTTCTATCTCGTGATGCTTGAGCTTGGCCAGCTGCGCATAGCTGGTAATGCCCAGCTCGTTCAGCGCCTTTTCGGTGGAGGGTCCAATACCGCCAATTCGTTGCAGATCGTCCTGTTGCTCGACCGGTTCGAATGAGCTGGATTCGTCATCATCCGGTGTCTGCCTGGCGACCGCCTCATCCAGGCTGTTCAGAAACTCATCTTCATCCAGATCCGAATCGATTTCCTCCAGCAGCTGATCGTCCACTTCGATCACCTGGTCGAAAGGATCGACGTCGCTGTCATCAGCAGCGGTGCTGCCGGATGACTTAACCGAGCTTGGTTCATCGTCTTGCAGCGGAGCATCGGCATTCAGGAAGATGACCGAGGATTTCTCAATCGATGGCTCGGGAAGAGGCGTGACTTCGGAGGATGCCGAATCGGCATCGGCAGACACAGAATTGTCCGCATCCGCATCCGCATCCGCATCCGCATCCGCATCCGCATCCGCATCGGAAGCATCGGAAGCATCGGAAGCGACGTCTGCGGTGTTGGTCGCTTCATCGATCAGTAGTGGCGCCGAGGCCCAACTGCTGACGTTACGGGTGCTGGTGATGACCGCCTTCGGGGCGGATGCGTGTTTTTCGGTAACCGTTGCAGGATCAGCAGCGGTTGCAGAGTCAGCATCTGTTGCTTCAGCACCTGAGGCTTTTTCAACCTTGGCATCTGTTTCGGTCGGAGCATCTATTCCGGACTCTGAACCTGCCTCGGCGTCCGATTCTGCCGCATCGTCTGAAACTGCCTCAGCTGTTGAATCTGCTTCAGCGTCTGCTTCTACATCATCGTCTGATTCTTCTTCAGCCTCGGAAACCGCCTCAACGTCAGCCCCCGATGCGTCGCCAGCGTCTGCATCCACATCAGCATTGGCCACAAGCTCCGACGGGTCAGATGATTCCTCGATGTCGCTCGAATCCTCAAGCCCGGCATCTGCGCTCTCATCGGTCGTCACGACCGGAGAGTCGACAAAGCCAAGCTCGCGGCGTGCACTGTCCAGATCGGCTTGCTGTCGCCTGAGTGTCTGCTCCTGTGCTTCCAGTTCCTTCACCTGCTGCGTGAGCGTCTGGTTCTGCGTATTCAGATCGCGAATCTGGGACTCATGCCGCTTGATCATCTGGGCGACCAGCAGCTGTGATTTTTCCAGGTTGGAGTTCAGACGAGGAATCTGCTGGTTCGCCTCGCGAAGCTCGCTAATCTCATCATGCGACTGACGTTGCAATTCATCGTAATCATCCGTCAGCATCGCGATTTCGGAATTCAGCTGCGCCACCTGTTGGCGTTGTCGCTGGATGGCATTCCTCAACTGGCCTGCTTCTCTGACCTGAGTGGTGCGATGCAGTAGCCAGCCCAGTGCGCCGCCCACGATAGCGGCCAACAGCAGTGCCAAAACGATTTGCGACAGTAGATAGATCACGATTGTTTCCGCATGGCTTGTTTGCTAGTCAACATAACTGATTTCAATTCGCCGATTGCGTGCGCGACCTGCTTCAGTCGTGTTGTCGGCGATCGGTTGAGTTGCCCCATAGCCTTTGGCAATCAGTTGATTGGGGGATGCGTTGCGAGCCTCGAGGTAGCGGACTACGGCTTGAGCGCGCTCCTGACTCAGGCGCAGATTGACGGAGTCAGGCCCGGTATTGTCGGTATGTCCTTCAATGCGCAAGCGCTTGCCCGGATGGTTTCGCAACAGTTCGGCAATCTGATTCAGAGCGATATCGCTGCCGGGTGTAAAGGAATTGCTACCCTGCTGAAAAGCGACAACCGTGGTGTCTATCCGAGCCAGGGCCTGTAGAAACTGGCGAGTTTGCTGAAGTTCGGTTTCAACCGGGTCAAAGCGCGTCATGCTGTCACGCACAATCCGCACCCCATCGATTTCCCTGAGTTGCTCGAGCAACAGGGCGACCGATAATCGTTGGTCGATGGTGCCGGTCAGCTCCAGATCCCGTCCGTTGACATCCACACTCATGTCATCAAAACCGGCGGCGCTGATTTTTCCCTGTGCCTGATGGAGCAGGGAGGCGGGGATGACCGTCATTGACCGGGCAACAAGCACGACGAGGCAGACGCAACCGATCAGCGCAATCAGCCAGGGCCAGATGCTGGGACGCTCGGCGTCAGGTAGGTTGAAATGTAATGTATGCGCCGACATGGCGCGGATAATAACACCACGGGCCCGTCAACAGAATACGTACGACACACTCGTGTGTAACGGTTTGTTGGCCTTGCCGGCCCAGACACGGCAGAAAACGGGTACTGGCCTGACTGTATCCGGTGGCGATACGCGTCTGCGTGAGGAGTCTAGATGGCCGGGGCGTTGGCCTCGTTGCTGCTGCGCAGTTTGGTCAAGCGTGCTGAATCTCGATTGGACACAGGTATGACGGCGTCATCCGGCGTGTCCGAGCGAGCCTGATCGACCACGCTGACGGTCACGGCATCGCCAGCGCCGTAGGACTTGGGCTCAGGCGCCTTGATGGTCTGAATGGCCGGAGAGGCCTGTTCCAGACGTTCCAGGTGGGCGGTGGCCTTGCGGGCGATGTCGGCTGCCAAAACGGCCGTTTCGTGTGACTTCACGGCATCCAGTCGCAAGCGTGATGTTTCCGAATAATGTTGCCGCTTCTGGGCGGCCAGCTGACTGTCTGCTTCCTTGCAGCGTGCATTGGCCTGCTGCAGCTTGCGCAGAGTCATCTTCAGGAGTTTGTCCTTTCGCTCCTGCTGCGAGGCATAATGTTCCAGTGAATGCAGCGATGCTCTGGCGTCCAGCAGTTCCAGGGCCTGGGCGTTTCGTTCCCGCTGGGCCTGACGTTTGACGCTGCGGGCACGGCGAGCTCCCAATGCATACCCGACAAGCAAGCAGGCACATCCGATGAGCAAACTGGGTATCAAGTCGATCCACTCCATGGGAATATTGGTCCGCATCGCTTTGGGAAAACACCGTTAATGCTTCTAGAGCGTCAAGGCATCATACAAAATCAAGTGTTACATGGTAGATATCGACGCAAAAAACATGAAGTGGATCACTTTAAATTCATCGAGTGACCCAGGTCGCAAAATACCAGAATGCTTGAAAGTACATACAAATCAGTCGACTACTCAGTAAACACGATGTTCTCTCTCATCGGCTGGCTCGCTGGTCGATTCAAGGCCATGGCCGCTGATTGTTGCGCTCATACCATCAATACATCCATCCATTTCATGCACCGGGGCAGACAGTTTGGACAATAATGAATTCAATCGGCGCATCCGCTACGCCTTGCGTCTCGACGATGCAGAAACCCAGCGACTCATGAAGCTGGGTGAACATTACGCCAGTGAGGAGGAGGTTGCCGGCTATCGCTGCAAGGATGATGACGCAGCTTATATTGCATGCCCGGACAGCGCTCTGCTGGCCTTGCTCGATGGACTGATTCTGGATCGTCGTGGACCTCCGCCTGCCAATGCGGCCAGTGCCGGCAACTCGGCTGCCAAGGCAAGCCAGGAGAATATGTCGCAGGCAGAATCGGGCGCTGCAGGCAAGAAGAGTGATGCTGCAGACACGTCAGCCGTGAACAACAATCTGGTGCTCAAGCAACTGCGTATTGCATTGTCGCTGCGTTCAGATGATATCTACGAGTTGATTACCGCAGGTGGCGGCAAGATCGGCAAGGCAGAAGTGGGTGCATTCTTTCGCAGTCCGCAAGCTCGCAACTATCGTCGCTGTGGTGATCAGGGCGTGCGTTGGTTCCTCAAGGGACTGGCTGCCGGACGAGACCTCTAGCAGTACAGTTCATTAACAGCCGAGTCTCTTTACGAGACAACACAATCGGCTCGTCAATTTGTTACATTTAACCAAGCCATGTCAGGTTTGCCTGGCAATGGGGCTTGATCTAGCCGTTTCACGTTGATTGCCATGCGGTTGCGGCTGCGTGAAACCAAATTCCAACGAACAGGATCCTTTCATGAAAATTAGCGTAGCAATCAGCAGCTGCCTGCTGGCAGCTGGGCTGTTCGCGGGTGCCGCACAGGCGCAGCAACAGTTCATCTCCATCGGTACCGGCGGTGTAACCGGTGTCTACTATCCGACGGGTGGCGCTATCTGCCGTCTGGTCAACAAAGGTCGCAAGGATCACGGTATTCGCTGTTCAGCGGAATCCACCGGTGGCTCCATCTACAACATCAACACCGTGCGTGCGGGTGAACTGGAATTCGGTGTTGCCCAGTCTGACTGGCAGTATCACGCCTACAACGGCACCTCCAAGTTCGAAGATCAGGGCAAGTTCGAAAAACTGCGTGCCGTGTTCTCCGTTCATCCCGAGCCGTTCTCCGTACTGGCCCGTGCTGGCAGTGGCATCGAGTCCTTTGAAGACCTGAAGGGCAAGCGTGTCAATGTCGGTAATGCCGGTTCCGGTCTGCGTGCTACCGCTGAAGTGGTCATGGCTGCCTATGGCATGACCATGGACGATTTCTCGGTTGCCTCGGAGCTGAAAGGTGCCGAGATGTCGCAGGCGCTGTGTGACGACAAGATCGACGTCATGATCTACGCCGTGGGCCATCCTGCTGCTGCCATCACTGAAGTGACCAACACCTGCGATGTCGACTTTGTTGACGTGACAGGCCCGGTCATCGACAAGCTGATCGAAGACAATCCTTTCTATCGCAAGGCGTCCATTCCGGCTGGCATGTACAAGGGTCAGACAGAAGACAACGTGACTTTCGGTGTCGGTGCCACTTTCATCTCTTCAGCCGATGTGTCTGACGAGGTGGTCTATGTTGTCGTCAAGGCGGTATTCGACAACTTCGAAGACTTCAAGAAACTGCACCCGGCCTTCGCCAATCTGAAGGAAGAGGAAATGATCAAGGACGGACTGTCCGCTCCTCTGCATGACGGCGCTGTGAAGTACTACAAGGAACGTGGCTGGATGTAAGCTGCGCGGCAAGGCCCTCGTCTGATCGGGGGGCCGGCAGGCAGCAATGACTGCCTGCCGGCAAACCACCATCTGTATCGTTCACAACTCATAGACTCAACAGAATCCAGCCGATGAATGCGACAGCCATAAAAGACGGCGATTCGAGCGATACGCCGGATCTCGACTCTTTCACCGCCATTGATACGGGAGGCAGAAATCCCATCGGTGGTGTCGGTCTGTTCATCGCCATCACGGCCTTTGTCTGGAGTGCCTTTCAGCTCTACGTCTCCTCCAATCTGCCGTTCTGGATTGCCGAAGAGTTCGGCATCAACCTGATTTTCAACGGCCGGGAAGTGCGGGTCATCCACCTGGCTTTCGCCATGGCACTGGCCTGCCTGTCATACCCCTTTTTCAAATCCAGCCCCGCGCATCGGGTACCCGCCTATGACTGGGCGCTGGCAGCCGGCAGCGTCATCTGCTGTCTGTATCTGGTCATCTTCAAGGACGAGATCTCCATGCGAGCCGGCCTGCCGACCACCGGCGACCTGCTGGCCTCTGCCTTCGGACTGATTCTTCTGGCCACCGCTGTGTACCGCTCGCTGGGTCTGCCCATGCTGATCGTGGCGGGAGTCTTTGTCCTCTATGTGTTCTTCGGTGATGCGCAGTTCCTGCCCGATGTCGTGCAGTGGAAGGGCGCCTCCTTCGGCAAGGCCATGTGGCACTACTGGATGCAGAGTGAGGGTGTCTTCGGTGTCGCACTGGGCGTGGCCTCATCCATGATCTTTCTGTTCGTCCTGTTCGGTGCTCTGCTGGAGCAGGCCGGGGCGGGCAACTATTTCATCCAGCTCGCCTTTGGTGCTCTGGGTCATTTTCGCGGTGGTCCGGCCAAGGCCGCTGTGGTGGCCTCTGCGTTGAGTGGTATCTACTCGGGCTCCTCCATTGCCAATGTGGTTACTACCGGCACCTTCACCATTCCTCTGATGAAGCGCACTGGTTTCTCGGCCGAGAAGGCGGGCGCGGTGGAAGTGGCCTCATCGACCAATGGTCAGTTGACGCCACCGGTCATGGGGGCAGCGGCCTTCCTGATCGCTGAATTCACCGGAATCTCCTACCCGGAAGTCATCAAGCATGCCTTGCTGCCTGCGCTGATCTCCTACATCGCGCTGGTCTATATCGTTCATCTGGAAGCGCTGAAGCTGGATCTGGTCGGACTGGAAAAGCCGCCTTCACATATGACCGTCATGCAGAAGATCATCGGTTTTCTGTTCGGTTTCCTGGCTTTCGTCGCACTCGGTGGTCTCGTTTATTACGGCCTGGGATGGATCGGTCGGGCATTTCCCGGCATGACTTTCTTTGGTGCCGTGGCCATCTTCCTGCTGGCCTACCTGATTCTGATTGTCATCAGTGCGCGTCGTGAAGACCTGCATATGGATGACCCGTCCGCACCACTGATCACCTTGCCGAAGACCGGTGAGGTGGCCTTGACTGGTCTGTACTTCCTGCTGCCGATCATCGTCCTGCTGTGGTGCATCCTCATCGAGCGATTGTCACCGGCACTGTCAGCCTTCTGGGCTTCCATGGCCATGATCTTCATCGTACTGACGCAGCACCCGTTGAAGTCCATGATCCGTGGACGCTCGCATCCCGACAGGGTCGGTATGCTTGAATCGGTGAAGCTGGGTTTTGCCGACTTCGGCACCGGCATGGTCAGCGGTGCGCGCAGCATGGTGCCCATCGGTGTGGCTACGGGTGTCGCCGGTATCATCATCGGTACTGTCTCACTCAC
>CBDUIJ010000313.1:0-6913 GCA_965367215.1 uncultured Granulosicoccus sp. | reverse complement strand
CTGCCAGCACCTCTTCCATGGCACCGGTTGACAGGCGATGACCCGCCACGTTGATCACGTCATCGGTACGACTCATGATGTACAGATAACCCTCGTCATCCATGAAGCCGGCATCCCCTGTCAGGTAATAACCCGGATAGGTTGAGAGGTAGGCCTGCTTGTAGCGCTCATCGTTATGCCACAGGGTGGGCAGACAGCCCGGTGGCAATGGCAACTTGATGGCGATGCTGCCCATGTCCCCGGCTGCAACCGGACCACCGGCTTCGTCGAGTATCTGCACGTCATAACCGGGAACCGCACGCGAAGGCGATCCGGGCTTGACTGGCAATTCTTCCAGGCCGAGGCAGTTGGCGGCAATGGCCCAACCGGTTTCGGTCTGCCACCAGTGATCGACCACGGGAATACCCAGTATCTTCTGCGCCCAGAACAGGGTATCCGGATCACAACGCTCGCCCGCCAGAAAGAGCGCACGCAAACGGCTGGTATCGTATTTGGCGAGATAAGTCGCTTCGGGGTCTTCCTTGCGAATGGCACGAAAGGCGGTCGGCGCGGTGAACAGTGTACGCACATCGTGATCGGCGATCACTCGCCAGAAGGCACCCGGATCAGGAGTACCCACCGGCTTGCCTTCGTAGACCAGCGTGGTGCAACCATACAGCAGTGGTGCATAGGCAATATAGGAATGCCCGACAACCCAACCCACATCAGATGCCGCCCAGAAGACTTCTCCCGGCTGCATGTTGTAGATGTTCTTCATGCTCCACTTGAGCGCCACGGCATGGCCACCGTTATCTCTGACGACACCTTTGGGCTGTCCGGTGGTACCGGAGGTGTAGAGAATGTACAAGGGATCGGTCGCATCAACCGGCACGCAATCACAAGGCGATGCGGCATCCGCGACACTCTGCCAGTCGTCGTCCCGTGACGCATCCATCGAGGCTTCCTGCTGCTCGCGCTGCAGAATGAAACAACGATCGGGCTTGTGGCTCGCTGCATCGATTGCCGCATCCAGCAAGGGCTTGTAGGCAATGACGCGGCTGCCTTCGATACCGCAGGAGGCGCTGAGAATCATCTTCGGCTTGGCATCATCGATACGTACAGCCAGTTCATTGGCCGCAAAACCACCGAACACGACTGAATGAATGGCGCCCAGACGGGCACAGGCCAGCATGGCCATGACCGCTTCCGGAATCATCGGCATGTAGATGATGACCCGGTCACCCAGACCAACACCCTGCGCCTGCATGGCACCAGCCAGTTTTGCAACCCTGTCACGCAACTCGGAATAACTGTAGGTGCGCTGAGTATCGGTCACCGGGCTGTCGTAGATGAGTGCCGCCTGATCACCGCGACCCTGCTCGACATGAACGTCCAGGGCGTTATAGCAGGTGTTGAGCTTGCCGCCGGAGAACCAGCGGTACAGCGGCGCTTCACTACTGTCAAGCACCTTGTCCCATTTCTTGTACCAGTGAATGGACTCGGCCTGCTCTGCCCAGAATGCTTCCGGGTCTTCAAGTGAACGACGAAGCACTTCATCGTGACTGCTCATGACTCTCTCCTTGTTTGGTCGAGTGACTCTGGCGAGCACTCAACGCTGGTTTTTTCATGACAGCATCCGGTCCGCTCGGATGATTGCCATCACACTTGACTGTCTGACCGACTGGCTGAAGCGGACTACATCATTATTCGTTTCTGTTGAAGGACCGACACGGGATCAGCGATTGCGACGCTCACCCAGTACCTGCCCCAGGACGGCATTGGCCGCATCCACCACATTGGTACCAGGCCCGAAGATCTCGGCGACACCGGCATCGCGCAGTGCCTGGTAATCCTGCTCGGGGATGACACCACCACACACTACCTTGATATCGTCCCGACCTTGCTCTGCCAGCAGTTCGACCAGCTGCGGTATGAGTGTCTGATGCCCACCGGCCAGGCTGGACACACCGACGACATCCACATCCTGTTCGACACACAAGGCTGCCACTTCGGCGGGTGTCATGAACAGCTCGGACATGCCCACCTTGAAGCCGATATCACCGAACGACGAGGCAATGACCTTGGCACCGCGGTCGTGACCGTCCTGTCCCATCTTGGCAACCAGCAGATGCGGCGCCCGGCCATGGGTTTGCTGAAAATCGGAGACGCGACGCTTCACATTCACGTATTCAGCCGAGGTTTCACTCTGGCTGTCATAGACCCCGGACACCACTTCGGCCTTCGCCTGATGACGCCCGAAGGAGACCTCCAGTGCATCGGAGATCTCGCCCAGTGTGGCCCGCAGACGAGCAGCTTCGACGGCCGCCTCCAGCAGGTTGCCACTGCGCGTGCTGGCCACTTCGGTCAAGCGCGCAAGAGCGGCATCGCAAGCCTTGCTGTCCCGACTCTGCCTGATCTGCTTGAGTCGCTCCAGCTGCTGTCGTCGCACCGAAGTATTGTCAACCTGATGCACATCGATCGGACTCTCTTCTTCGAGGCGGAAGCGATTGACACCGACAATCACATCATCGCCCTTGTCCACCCGTGCCTGTCGACCGGTTGCGGCCTCTTCGATGCGCCGCTTGGGCAAGCCGTCCAGCAGTGCCTTGGTCATGCCGCCGTGGTCTTCGATTTCCTGAATCATCTCCCAGGCCGTATCCATCAGCTCGGCGGTCAGGGATTCCACATAGTAGGACCCACCCAGTGGATCGACAGTGCGGGTGACACCGGTCTCGTGTTGCAGTATCAACTGTGTATTACGGGCAATTCGCGCAGAGGTCTCCGTTGGCAGGGCAATGGCCTCGTCAAAGGAATTGGTATGCAGGGACTGCGTGCCACCGAGCACCGCCGCCAGTGCCTCATAAGCGGTTCTGACCACATTGTTGTACGGATCCTGCTCGGTCAGTGACACACCGGACGTCTGGCAGTGTGTCCGCAGCAGCTTGGAGCTTTCCTTCTGCGCACCCAGGTCGGTCATGATGCGCGCCCACAGGGCTCTGGCGGCTCGCAGCTTGGACACCTCCATGAAGAAGTCCATGCCGATGCAGAAGAAAAAGGACAGACGACCTGCAAAGGCATCGATGTCGAGCCCTTTTGACTGCGCCGCGCGCACATATTCCATGCCGTCTGCCAATGTGTAGGCCAGCTCTTGTGCCAGATTGGCGCCGGCTTCCTGCATGTGATAACCCGAGATGGAAATCGAGTTGAAGCGCGGCATCTCCTTCGAGGTATATTCGATGATGTCGGCCACGATGCGCATTGAAGGCTCCGGTGGATAGATGTAGGTGTTGCGCACCATGAACTCCTTGAGCACATCGTTCTGCACCGTTCCACTGAGTACCGCGCGATCCACACCCTGTTCCTCTCCGGCCACGATGAACATGGCCAGTACCGGCAGGACCGCCCCGTTCATGGTCATCGAGACTGACATCTGATCCAGCGGAATACCATCGAACAGGATCTTCATGTCCTCGACACTGTCGATGGCGACACCGGCCTTGCCCACATCACCTACGACCCGTTCATGATCGCTGTCGTAGCCGCGGTGAGTGGCCAGATCGAAGGCCACGGACAAGCCCTTCTGACCCGCTGCCAGATTCTTTCGATAGAAGGCATTGGACTCTTCTGCTGTCGAGAAGCCAGCGTATTGCCGAATCGTCCAGGGTCTGCCGGTATACATCGTACCGCGCACACCGCGCACGAAGGGTGCCACGCCCGGCAGAGCCTCTGCAGCCGCCTCCGGGCAGTCCTCAGCCGTGTACAAGGGCTGGATGTTGATGCCCTCAGGCGTCTCTGTGGTGATGGATTCGAGCGGACGATCCTTCAGCTCGCGCCTGGCGATCTCCGCCCAGCGATCCTTTGCGTCACTCATGTTTCGAACTCCATGATGATGTCATCCACCATCAGACTATCACCTTCGGAAACCGGAATTCTCGATACGATGCCGGCCTTCTCGGCCTGCAGCACGTTTTCCATCTTCATCGCTTCGACCATCGCCAGAGGCTGGCCCGGCTCGACAGCATCACCTACGCTGACCATCAGCGTCGTGACCAGTCCGGGCATGGGACACAGCAGGAACTTCGACAGATCTGCCGGAACCTTGACCGGCATCAGTGCGGCAAGCTCTGCCTTGCGCGGACTCAACACCTGCGCCTTGATCAGGTATCCGCCATGCTCCAGACCCAGAGCTGCCACACGCGGATACAGCTTGAAGTCATACTCCTTGTCATTGATTCGAATCGTGGCAATCGTCTGACCCGGAGTCCAGTCGGTAGAGGCGATCGTCTCCTTGCCCGCCTCATCCAGCAGCACGATATCGTCGGCGTTGGGTGCCACCGTCAGACGGGTTCGGGACTGTCCGATGATCGCAACGACATCACGTGTCGCAGCTGCATGGCGTCCGCAAAGCACTGCCGCTCCGTGTCCGGACACGGCAGCACGTTGCGACCTTTCAGTCAGCACAGTGGCTGCCACGGCAAACAGCGACATGGTGTCAGCCGGAGGATCCGTATCGTGGAAGCCATCCGGATATTCCTCATCGATGAAGGCGGTGCTGAGATCACCGGCACGAAAACGCGGGTGTTTCATGATGGATGACAGGAATTGCAGATTGTTGCCGACCCCCATGAGGTCGAACTGGTCCAGTGCACGAGACATGTCATCGATGGCCGCTTCACGCGTTGTCGACCAAGTGCACAGCTTGGCAATCATGGGGTCGTAATACATGGATATCTCTCCCCCTTCCTCGACCCCGGTATCGTTGCGCACGACATGCTCGGCGGTGCTCAGCGTCTGCGGTGGACGGTAGCGGCCCAGACGGCCGATGGATGGCAGGAAATTGCGCTTGGGGTCTTCGGCATACAGGCGACTCTCGATGGCCCAACCGGTCAGCTTGACGTCTCCCTGCGTCATGCCCAGCTTCTCGCCGGCAGCCACACGAATCATCTGTTCGACCAGGTCAACGCCCGTGATCAATTCGGTCACCGGATGCTCGACCTGCAACCGAGTATTCATCTCCAGGAAGTAGAACTGCTTCTGGCTATCGACGATGAATTCAACCGTACCGGCGCTGACATAGTCAACGGCGCGAGCCAGTGCAACCGCCTGATCGCCCATGGCCTGACGCGTTGCCTCATCGAGAAACGGAGACGGCGCCTCTTCAACCACTTTCTGGTTACGTCGCTGAATGGAACATTCGCGTTCACCCAGATAGATGCAGTTGCCATGACTATCAGCCATGACCTGAATCTCGATGTGGCGAGGCTGCGTGATGAATTTCTCGACGAAGATCCTGTCGTCACCGAAAGAGGACTTGGCTTCCGAACGAGACCGTTCGAAGCCCTCCAGAGCCTCGGCGTCGTTCCAGGCGATTCGCATGCCCTTACCACCACCACCGGCACTGGCCTTGATCATGACCGGGTAGCCGATATCAGCGGAGATCTTCACGCATTCTTCGGCGTCCTTGATGATGCCCATGAAGCCGGGCACAGTGTTGACTCCGGCTTCGGCAGAGAGCTTCTTCGAGGTGATCTTGTCTCCCATACACAGGATGGCACTGGCCGAGGGGCCAATGAAGGTGATGCCTTCCTTCGCCAGTCGCTCGGAGAACTCGGCATTTTCGGACAGAAAACCGTAGCCGGGATGCACCGCATCGGCACCGCTCTGACGACAGGCATCGACGACCTTGTCGATGATCAGATAACTCTCGGCGGCCGTCTTGCCGCCGATGCTGACAGCCTCATCGGCCATCTTCACATGTACGGCTTCCGCATCCACATCGGAATGGATGGCGACCGTCTTTATCCCCATGCGCTTGGCAGTGGAGAAGACACGACAGGCAATTTCGCCACGGTTGGCAACAAGTATTTTCTTGAACATGGTTTCTTGCCTCACAGTGGAATGTTGTCGTGCTTTCTATCGGGACGTACGACGGACTTGTTCTTCAGCAACTCGAAAGCCCGGCCCACCCGGCGCCGCGTGGAGTGCGGCTGAATGACCTCGTCAATGAAGCCGCGTTGGGCTGCGATGAAGGGGTTGGCAAAACGTTCTTCATAGTCGAGCGTGCGCTTGGCGATCTTCTCCGGATCACCCAGCTCGCTGCGGTACAGTATTTCCGTGGCACCCTTGGCGCCCATGACCGCGATCTCGGCCGTCGGCCAGGCGTAATTCACATCCGCTCGAATATGCTTGGAGGCCATGACGTCGTAGGCACCGCCATAGGCCTTGCGAAGAATGACCGTCACCTTCGGCACCGTGGCCTCGGCATAAGCGAACAACAGTTTGGCGCCATGCTTGATGATGCCGCCGTACTCCTGCGATGTACCCGGCAGGAAACCCGGCACATCGACCAGTGTCAACAGCGGGATATTGAATGCATCGCAGAAGCGCACGAAGCGAGCGGCCTTGCGGGCACTCTGGATATCGAGACAACCGGCCAGCACCATGGGCTGATTGGCCACCACGCCGATACTTTCACCGTTGATGCGAATGAATCCGCACAGGATGTTACCGGCGTGATCGGCCTGAATCTCGAAGAAATTGCCCTCATCGGCAATGCTGCGAATGGCCTCATGCATGTCATAGGCCTTGCTGGAATCCTTCGGGATCAGCGTATCCAGCGCAGGCTCCAGGCGGTCGAACGGGTCGGTGGTATCCAGTACCGGGGGCGCCGTGCTGCTGGACTGCGGCAGAAAGTCATAGAGACGCCGGATTTCCAGCAGCGTATCGATATCGTTGTCGAATGCACCATCTGCCACCGATGAGGTCTTGGTGTGGGTGCCGGCACCGCCGAGCTCCTCGGCCGTGACGACCTCGTTGGTCACGGTCTTGACCACGTCAGGCCCGGTGACGAACATGTGGCTGGTATCTCTGACCATGAAGATGAAGTCGGTCATGGCCGGTGAATACACGGCACCACCGGCGCAGGGGCCCATGA
>CBDUIJ010000312.1:0-6915 GCA_965367215.1 uncultured Granulosicoccus sp. | reverse complement strand
TCGGATTGGGTACGGTCGGACAATTGTCGACAACATCCTTGACGCCATCATTGTCTGTATCCAGATCATTGGAATCATCACAAGCATCACCCAGATCATCGCCATCAATGTTCGCCTGATTCGGATTGGGTACGGTCGGACAATTGTCGACAACATCCTTGACGCCATCATTGTCACTGTCCAAGTCATTGGAATCATCACAGGCATCACCCAGAGCATCTCCATCAATGTTCGCCTGATTCGGATTGGGGACGGTCGGGCAGTTGTCAACAACGTCCCTGACGCCGTCATTGTCACCGTCTGAATCATTGGAATCATCACAGATGTCGCCAATCCCATCATCATCCAGATCGTCCTGATTCGCGTTGGGCTTGTCCGGACAGTTGTCTGTCACATCAGGCACACCATCTGAATCGCCGTCAGGCGGCGGATCACTTCTGTCCAGTGGCCGGGTACCGTTTGCAATTTCCTCTATATTGCTGAATCCATCCTGATCCGTATCAAAATCCTCGAACTCGTAGTCATTGGCGTTGAAGGTAAAAACGGCACCCGATCCGACATCCTGACCGAGCTCCAGAGTAGCGATCTTGAGAATCTTTTCGGACGTTGCATGGAACAGCACTGACACCGATGCCGGCGTATTCTCCACAACGGTTGTTTCACTAAACCAGGTATCACCTTCACGGTTGATCTCCACGCTTTCTCCGTTGACCGTTGCCGTTGCAAAGACAGCTGCACGCGCCTCTGCTGAAGCATTGGCCATGCCCTGTGGAAGAGCGGCCTTGATGGACAATGGCACTAATACCGGAGGAGTTACCGGAACCTCCGGGTCGCTGAAAGCATTTGCACCTTCCTGACTACGTTCGTAATAGTTCGAATATCCGTCGTTGTCCTGGTCGAACTGCGAATAGGTGAATACCTTGAAGGTCAATGTCGCCGGGCTGGACACCGACCCTGCGTACAGGATCTTGCTGGCACTGGCCATTGGCACCAGTACCTCGTCAATCAACTCATACCAGGTAAGAGAAACGACTGTTTCACTGTTCGCGGGCCTGGTGGTACGCAAGATGAACTGCTTCGTGACAGGATCAGGGAGCACATTGATGGGGTCACCACCACCGATGGTGACCTGCAGCACCAGATTATCCACGACGATATTGCGTGCCCGCTGCAACTCGTCTGGAGCCGTAATGGACATGCCGACGTTCGAACCATCGCTTTCAACCGTTCCGGAGTTGTCGCTCTGATCACAGGCACTGAGCAGACCCAGCAACATCAAGACAGCGACACTGCCTGTCTTGCCGCGCCACGAAGGCAGCCAACTTCCGAAACTTCGACAGAACTGGCAAATCATGGTAAAGGCTCCACTACGATGGTGACGTCGACATTCTGATCACTGGTACCACTACTGCTACTGCCGCCGGCGGCAGATGCCAGCGCACCGACGACAACCAGCCCCAGGACTCCATAGAGCACCTTGCGACCAGTGGACATGCCAGGCTCGGGGACTTCCACGGCCGGTGCATCCACTACCGGTACGGCACGTTCGACCAGCTCACGTTCGATCGGATCAAAGGCAAACCCTTGCAGAGTGCGATTCTCTGCCAGATCAGTTGCCTCGAGGTAGTACTGAATGGAATCGATCTCGCTGTCAGTGGACAGGGATGTCGTGTAGATGCCAGTCGAGCCCAGTGGCTCCATCTGGCGGTCCTGATACACCGACTCTCCATCCAGTCGATAATGCAGAAACACCGAAGCGACTCCGGTGTCATCAGTGACAGTGGCTGTAAACACCTGGGTCTCACCCTTGATACCCTGTTCTACGGGTCGGGATTCAATGACGGGTGGGCTGGAATCGAGATCCTGAGCCCACGTTTTCGTGGGCATGACCAACATGACTTGCATGAATAGCTGCAAGCCTGCCAAAGTCATCGTCAAGATACGACCTTGAAGGAATGACTGCATTTATAGAGTCTCTGATAGGTGTTGAGGTTGTTACCAGGAGATGGCTGACCAGCCATCTTCATCGCGTTTACTTGACAAGGCGATGGATGATAGTGAAGCAGGCGGTTTCACATAAGTCCCATTCGGCCGCTGAACCCTGTTGATCTGCAATGTACCCTTTATCTCGCCGGTGGCATTGCTGGTAGACACATTCTTGATTCGAGCGTCGATCGCGGAGCTGTTTTCAAACATCTGCATGAATTGCTGCACGCGAACGCCGGAACGTTTTGTCAGACTGACGACTGCGTTGATATCGCGCTGACTGATGGCTTGCTGCAGATTGACGAATCGCTGATAAACCAGCTGCAAATCTGCATCGCTGACCACTTGACTGGCAGATGCCACTGTCTCACTGGCCTGGCTGGCAGAATTCGGTTCGCTGGGAGCAACCTGTTGCCAATTCGCGTCTGCATTGTCACCATTACCATTCTGTGCCGAACCGCTGGCCTGCTCTGCCTGAGCCTCACGCTGGCGAGCCTCGATCAAGCGTTGCTCTCGAGCCTGTTGTCGTTGCAAGGCTGCACGCTCTTCCGCGATTCGTTTGTCTGTCGCAATTCGATCCCGGTCGATTGTCGGAGAACCGGCAGGGGCAGACGGCGCTGCAGAATCGGACTCCGATCGGGATTGCGCAAGCCGTTGTGCCTCCGCTCGAGCCGCCTCTTCCGCAACTCGAACCTGTTCGATACGCGCTGCCTGCTCTTCAGCACGACGTGCCGCCTCTTCGCGAGCTGCCTGTAACTCGGCAAGCCGAGCAGCCTCCGCACGAGATGCCTGTGTTTCAGCCAGGCGCGCAGCTTCTTCGCGAGCCGCCTGCGCTTCAGCCAGACGAGCAGCTTCCTCACGAGCCGCCTGCGCTTCTGCCAAGCGTGCGGCTTCCTCGCGTGCTGTCTGCTCTTCAGCCAGACGTGCCGCTTCCTCGCGAGCTGCCTGCTCTTCAGTCAGGCGTGCAGCTTCGTTACGAGCTTCCTGTTCCTCAGCCAGTCTTGCCGCTTCGGCAGCTGCCACTCGTTCCTTGTCCTGTTCGGCTGAGATCGTCCCGGTCCGTAGCTGATCAATTCGGTTCTCGATCTCCATGAACTCATTCGCTCCATAGCCATAGAGCGACCGGTCCATGGTGGCAAGTGCTTCCTCTGCCTCATCCAGTGAACCGGCGGCAACGAGCTGCTCGAGACGCTCTTGCTCTGCACGAAACTTCTGCATCATGGGTGATGGTGAATACTCGACAGCTGCCTCATTGTCTGATGGAACAGACGCGTCGGTATCTGAATCGCCGCTGGCAATAGTGGCTGGCTCGCTTCCGGGAAGCTTCAGCCAGGCTGGAGGGCTGGACAGTACAAACGAACCAACCCCTGCGGCAATGAACAGCAATGCCAGCACCATGGCCAACCAGCGCCCACGTCCGGACTTACCCTCGGATTCATCATCCTCATCGAGCGTGACGCCAACGGGCCTGTGCCAGTCTTCATCCAGCGCGAGGCTATCATCCAGATCCAGTGACCCCAGACCATCGTCCTTCCGGGAAGCGTGTCCTGTCGAGCCAGCCGAGCTGGTATCGACATGACCGCTACGCCCCTTCCCAGCGGGTGAAGAGACAGCCCCCTCCCCTATACGTCGAGATCCGGGATCGAGTCGTGTAACGTTATTCTGCGCCTTGCCTTCCGGTTTTACGACAGCAGGCTGTCTTGCGAGCTTTGGCTCGCTCGGCCCCTCATCCAGAAAATCCAGATCGAGTTCGCGTTTGTCGGTGCTGGTAGTCAGTTCCGGCGGCGGTTCCACCGGCGCACCGGGTTTCGGTGGTAGCAATGGTCCTGATTGGGACACAGGTACCGGTTTGCGAATGATGGGCAGGGGGCGCTCCCCTGACTTGGCTACCGGTTTTTTTCGACCTGGACTGCCGTCGTCGTCTTCCGCGAGGAAGTCGAACATGGACTCGGCGTCCTTCTTGTCACTATCAAATTCTGGTTCCGACATAAGCTGTACTTGCACGCCACCTGAATGACGGATGGGCGGTGTCTGAGACGATTAACCATCATAGCCCAAATAAGCCTGAGCAATCTCGGGAATAATGTGATGGTTCAACACTTTAGAGCAGAACCAGTGGTCACTATTTACTACTGAGCGACAATTCCCAGGTTTCAGATACGAGGCCCAAAGCCGACTTTTCCGGCATTTCCACGACCACCGACTCGGCACCATCAGGACCATTGGCCAGCCAACCACCGGATTCAAGCCCGTGTCGAGACTGTACGAAAGCATCAGTATGATTCGGTGAGTGTGCTACCCGAGGGTCGGCAACTTCCGTACGGGCCAGCAATTCGCCATTCTCATCAAGCCACAGCATGACGATGGGCCCTTCCGGCATCCCCGCCATCGACTTGGCCCGGGATGATGCCGAGAAATCAGTTGTTTCCTCGAGTTGCAGAACGCGATACACCTGCACTCCGGCATTATCGAAGCGAAACAGAACTCGTACATCAGCCTGCAGGGGACTGGCAAACAGGGCGAGCCCGAATACCCAACCGAAAACACGGTAACCGACCATCATCTGACCTCCAGCTGCCATTCCCAGGTAAAAATACCTGCATGAGGGGGCGGTTTACGGATGACGCCGCTGATATCACGGACCTCAACGGTCAGAGTGTGAGTTCCGACATCAGGTGACAAGGTGAGTCTATCGGGATCCCCACCCGCGCGAACAGGGTTGCCATCGAGCATCCACTCCACAGACTGGACGTCTGATCCGAAAATCGGACTGACAACGAACAGCTGCGACTCTCCCGCATTCAGATTGACCGTTCTGGCGGTCGGCGAGTAACCGCGGATTCCACCCTCAGTGTTTTCATAAAGACTCAACACCCAGACCTCGCTGTTTACCGGCCCGAATGATGCGTCAAAACTGCGCATGCGACTATTGAATGTCGGGCGGTAGACGCCTCTGCTACGGTAGAGCCCGCCTTCGAACAAACCCACTCCACTGTCGCCCTGCTGTTGTGGCAAGGGCTCATCGGGATCGATCCAGTGAGCCCAGGGAACCAGCTCAGGGTCGGTGATCGCGGTGACGTTGGGATGGTTACCTTCCACGAAAGTCGGGAATCCCGTGGTTTCGACCAGCAGGTTGTCAACGTATTCATCGGCCAGATTGGCCAGACTGTGTCCCATCTCGTGCAGCGCTATCTGCGGTGCGTACGCTGATGTAATGGCGTAGCGAGCACCACTGTTGCCGCTACCGCCATAACGAATATCGTTGACCAGCAGAATGACCTGATCGAAGTCCGGATATTCCTCGACAGCCTTCAGCAACATCTTCAAAGAATCGGCACAGATCAGACGCTGGATGGTTCCACAATTGTAAGTACTGTCGTAATAGGTGTCGCGGGCGTCCGTGATCTCATTGTCATCAGAGCCGGAGTCTTCCGAGACCGTACTGATCATGTGAACACTGAGTGCATCAAAGTGCCTGGAGATCCCTGCATCGGACTGCATGTTCTCGATCGCGTCTTCGACATGCTGCCGGAACAACGGTTGTTGATCTTCGGTGTAACCATCGCCCAGCACGACCACGTGCACGGCATTGCCTACCTCCACACCGGACAGCGTGATTCCCTTGCCGGAATCAGTCCTTGGGTAGAGCGTCAGCGGCACGATTTCCCGAGTGACCTGACCTCGTAGATCCGTCGCCTTGACAACGACATTGACGTGCGTGACTTCATTGACATCGCTGGCTGTCAAGGTCACGGAACCGTTGCTGGCAGAACCGGTCACAAAGGCGTTCGGTTCCACGTCCAGTGTCACCGGATCACCATCCGGATCATCCGGATAGAGTCGAGCCGTGACGGTCTCGCGTGCCAGAAGTTCGGATGGCAGCCGGGACAGGTTCAGCGTCGGTGCATCATTGACATCGATGACTTCAATGCGCACTCCCGCCACCTCGTCAGACAGCCCGCCGGGATCACTCACACTCAGCGCGAACTCTCCAGAGACGCCGATATCGCTCTGTGTCGGCAGCCCCGAAAGCAACCCTGATGCGGCATCCAGACCCAACCAGGATGGCAAACCGGTGGCTGAATAGCGCAGAGTGTCTCCATCGACATCCGAGGCTTCCAGCTGATGCGTAAAGCGCTGACCTTGCGCCGCGACCTGCGGCAGGTTGGACGACAGGATCGGCGCATCGTTGACGGATACGACCGAGAGCGTCACCGACATGGACTGGCCATCGAAGGTTGTATAGTCGAAACCGTCAGTTCCCCAGAAATCAGCTTCCGGGGTATACACGAACACCTGCGCACCGGGCTGTAGAGTCAGGAGACCGTGCTGCGGTAGAGAGCGGATGACAACCGGACTGTCCGGCTCTTCGGTCGAACTGTAAAAACGACCCCGCAACAGGGCATCCTCCAGCAATTCGAAGGACTGAGTTCCGGCTTGATCGTCAAACACCGGGGGTGACGACATGACGGGCTCGTCGAAGATATCCGGATCCGTATTCACATCCGGCACGATCTCCTTGTCCTCTGAACCACAGGCACTCAGCATGACGCCCACGACGCAGACAGCCAATGACTTGAATGTACTGCCGGTATGTGTAAAAACGCTCATGGCCTCCGGTCCACGCTGGGGAAATTCAACACTACAAGTTCTGACGCGCCAATGCCGCTTCGATATAAATCTTTCGCAATTGTTTACTCACAGGACCAGGCGTACCGTCGCCCAACGCCACTCCGTCGATATTCACCACTGGCATGACGAATGTCGATGCACTGGTGATGAAAGCTTCGCTGGCCTGCCTGGCCTCTTCAATGGTGAATGGCTCTTCGACCACGGTATAACCGGCCTCGGCTGCAAACTTGAGCACGGCATGTCGGGTGATTCCACTGAGAATTTCATGCCCCAGATGACGTGTCTGGATTTTCTTGT
>CBDUIJ010000311.1:0-6933 GCA_965367215.1 uncultured Granulosicoccus sp. | reverse complement strand
ATGAGGAGCATCTGCGTGACTGTATTCACCACGAGATGGGCAAGCCATGGGGCGGCACCCGGGAGGATGTTGACAGCCTGAAGAACGCTCTGGCTTTCTATGCCGAGGAAATCGCGCGGGTACACGATATCAGTCTGCCGGATCGCGCCGGTACGCACTCACACCGTCTGGTGCATGAACCGGCAGGCGTGGCGCTGGCCTACCTTGCCTGGAATTTCCCGCTACTGAACCTTGCCTTCAAGATTGCACCCGCGATGGCCGCGGGTTGTCCTGTCATCATTCGCCCCTCGGAGCAGACACCCATCTCGGCCTACGCCGTGGGCGAGCTCTGTCATCAGATCGGACTTCCCGCAGGAGTCGTGCAGATTCTGTGTACCGATGGTTATGATGTGGCCGATCACCTCTCGGCGTCGACCGTGCCGGCGCTCATCACGCTGATCGGTTCCAGCCGGACTGGCAGACACATCATGCAAACCGGCGCCACTTCGATCAAGCGCTATTCCATGGAACTGGGGGGCAATGCACCGGTGCTGGTCTTCCCTGATGCCGATCTGGATCTGGCCGCCGATATCGTGTGCGGGGTCAAGTTCAGCAATGCAGGCCAGATCTGCGTCTCGCCCAATCGCGTCTTCGTGCATGCCGATGTGCTGGAGGCTTTCACCGAGCGTGCTGTCGAAAAGGCCGTCAATGCCGGTGTCGGTTGGGACAAGTGCGCCGATATCATGACCGGTCCGGTCATTGACCAGCGCGCCTGGACACGACTGAAGCGCCTGGTCGATGACGCCGTGCTGGGCGGAGCGACACTGCTGGCCGGTGGTGACAGGCCGCAGGGGCTGGATATCGGACATTTCCTGGCGCCCACCGTTTTGTCTGGTGTTACCGAAGAGATGGATGTCTACCGTCAGGAAACCTTCGGGCCCATTATCAGCATCGTGCCCTTTGATGAGCACACGGAACTGGAGCGCATGGCCAATGATTGTGACGAGGGTGGACTGACTGCCTATGTATTCACCGCCGACCTTGCTCGTGCAGAGCACTGGGCTGACACGCTGCGCTATGGCGAAATCCAGATCAATGGTGTGAAGTACGATATCGATCTGCCGCATGGTGGCATTGGAGAGTCCGGTATCGGGCATGATTGCTCGTATCTGGCGCTGCGTGACTACCTGGTGCTCAAGCGCATCACGCGTGCGGTCGAAGCGGCATGAGCGGACACTGGATCGGTGTTGACTGGGGCACCACGAATCTGCGCGCGTGGATCTTCGACGATAACAACACGCCCTGCGCAAGCTTCACCTCCGAACAGGGAGCCTCGTTGCTGACTGGCGCGGAATTCGAATCGGTCCTGCTGTCGCTGATCGGCGAACAGCTTCCGGCGCAGCCACAAGTCGATGTTTTCTGCTGTGGCATGGTGGGTTCAAGGCAGGGTTGGGTCGAGGCGGACTACCGCATGGTGCCCACAGGATTGCTGCCGGATCCTTCGCAGCTGAAGACCTTCGATGCTGCCTCAGGTCGTCTCAAGGTGCATATCGTGCCCGGGGTTGCACAATGCTCACCTTCGGATGTCATGCGAGGGGAAGAGACGCAGATTGCCGGTTTCTTCGCAGCGACACAGCGATCCGATACCGCATTGTGCTTGCCGGGGACTCATTCGAAATGGGTACGAGCCGATAGTGGTGGAATCAAACACTTCAAGACCTACCCCACGGGAGAGCTGTTTGCCCTGTTGTCGACACAGTCCATCCTGCGACATTCCATGAAAGAGGGGCCCGCGGACTCCAGCTCGTTCTCGGCAGCCGTGCAGGAAAGCATGGAATTTCCCGAGCGATTTCTGTCCGAGTTGTTTCCGATCCGTGCGGTCGAGCTTCTCGGATCGAGCGCAGGAGTGTCCGGCCATGACCGCCTGTCGGGTCTTCTGATCGGGCTCGAACTCGTCAATGCACGAGACTTCCTCGATGGCAGGCCGGTTGCCGTCATCGGGGCTGACACACTGTCAGAACTCTACCGTTCCGCCCTGGCGATTGCAGGAATCGATGCAGAGCTGCTGGATGGCGGAGAGATGGTCAGGACAGGATTGATTGCCACCCGCCAACATTACAAGGGAAAACAGACATGAGCAGACCCCTAGTCGCCATATTGAGAGGTATCAGGCCCGACGATGCCGTCTCGGCCGGAGAAGTCCTGGTGGAGGCGGGCATCACGATGATCGAAGTGCCATTGAACTCTCCGCAGCCATTCGAGAGCATTCGCCGTCTTGCCGACTCCTGTGGACCACATGTCACCATCGGGGCGGGGACGGTGCTCAGCGCCGATGACGTAGACAGAGTGAGTGAAGCCGGAGGACGTCTGATCGTGTCACCTGACTGCAATGATGACGTCATTCAGCGGACGAAGGCGCTTGGCATGCTTTCCTATCCGGGGGTATTCACACCCAGTGAATGCTTTCGGGCATTGCGACAGGGCGCAGATGTGCTGAAATTCTTTCCCGGATCCCTGATGGGGCCGGAAGGTCTGAAGGCGATCAGAGTCGTGTTGCCGGAATCGGCGCAGGTGTATGCGGTGGGCGGTGCCGGAGCCGGGAATTTCCGAGAATGGATCATGGCGGGTGCTGCTGGATTCGGGCTGGGTAGCGCGCTGTATCGTGCCGGCGATACGATGGAAACACTGAACGCCAATGCCAGAGATATTGTTACCGCGTTCGATGAGGCTCATCGGGACGGCCTGGCCGCGTTGACAGGCTCTTGACATTGAAGACTGTCGGAGTCTGATGGCAAGGTAAACGGGCTTCGGACACGTTACCGGCCGGCAGGTGATGATCAAGCGTCCGCAATTGCGATACCACCTCGCCGGCGTCGAGTCCATTGCGCATCACGCCTTGCCGACTCCGGCCGAGGAATGACCGATCTTGAGGACGGGCGGAAAGATGTTATCCGTGAATTCAGTGGCAGTGTCCGAGCCGTTCTGGCGTTGTTCTATCCGCTGCAGAATCAGTCTTGCCGTGGCCTGAGCCATGGCTTCCACCGGCTGCACGACCACGGTAATCTGCGGACTGATCATGTGCATCCAGGGGACGACATCGATTCCCGTCAGGGAGATATCGCCCGGGCAGTCGAGTCCCAGATCACGGATTGCCTGCAAGGCTGCCAACGACATGACATTGCTGCAGGCCAGCAGGGCGGTGGGGGGATTTTCCAATGCCAACAGACGCCTTGTCTGGGCGTAGCTGCCCTCGTAGGTGTAGCGAGCGTCAACGATCAGTTCGCTGTCTGTTTCCAGCCCGGACGCCTGCAGGGTCTTGACGAATCCCTGCTCGCGTTCGCTGGCGGTATAGAGCCCCTCGACACCTCCCAGAAAACCGATTCGCCGGTGTCCCAGCTGAATCAGGTGTTCAGTCAGGGTGGCACTGGCCAGCTGATTGTCGGTACCGACAAAATCGCAGGCAAGGCCCGGCAACTTCTGGTCGAACAGGATGAACGGCGTCTTCAGATCGTGCAGATGAGCTGTTTCGGCACCGTTCAAGCCGCAGGGTGAGACGATCATGCCGGCGACCCGCATGCTTGCCAGGTGACGCAGAATCTTCTCCTCGCGTTCGAATTCGGCATTGGAATCCGAGACGATTACCAGATAGCCCTGGGCATGTGCATGCAGCTCCACTTCTCGCAACAGCTTGCCGAAGAAGGCATTACTGATGTCGGCCTGCACCATGCCGATCAACTGGCTGCGGCCGCTGGACAGGGTCTGTGCCACCGGGTCGGGGCTCTGGTAATCGACCTCGGCAGCGGCCCGGGCAATACGCTCGCGGGTCTCGCTGCTGACCCGGTCGGGGGTGTTGAAAGCCAGGGAGACGGTGGATACCGATACACCCGCCTGCCGTGCCACATCTCTGATGGTGCTCATGGCAGAAGCGTATCTCGTTCAGTGGAAAAGTTTGTCATTCCGGCTTGACTCATTCGTGAATTTCATGCAACTCTATTGTTCCATCGAACCGGTTCGATTGCAACTCGGCAGTGTGCCATGCAGGGACGCGCCAGGCGAGTACCGATTCGAACCGCCATGCAGGTGGCGATCACAGACAGGCTGACAACAGGAGCTTCGATCATGATTGGATATGCGAACCGCAAGGGCCAGACCGGATGGTGCCGGACACTGATGGGCGGGGCGCTGGCCCTGAGCACGCTGACAGCGGGAAGTAATGCCATGGCGGCAGACCCCGTCACCTTGAAGATGTGGGCGCTGGTCAACGAGAATTATCCGGAGTTCATTCAGACAGCAACAGACGAATTCCAGAAAGCCAACCCTGACATCAACGTCGAGCTGGAAAGCATTCCCAATGAGGCCTACAAGACGGCCATTCAGGTGGCGCTGGTTGGTTCCGAGCCGCCGGATATCTTCTTCAACTGGTCAGGGGAGGATGCGGCCCGTCTTGCCCGTTCCGGGCTGGCGCTCGACATCACCGATCTCGGCGCTGAAGAAGGCAATTACAGGAACATGCTGTCAGAGGCCTGGCAACAGGCGTTTTCGGTAGATGGTCGGCAGTACGGTATACCGGTTGATGCCGTCTCCAAGTACTTCTACTACAACACCCGCTTCTTCGACGAGCATGAACTCGAGGTGCCGGCCACCTTCGACGAGCTGCTGGGCTTGTGCGGCAAGGTACGGGAAATCGATTCTGAGATGGTGCCTTTGCCGCTGGGCAATTCCGAGCGCTGGAAGCTCAATCATCTGATCACCGTGATCAATGAGCGTGTCTTGGGGTTGGATGCCGTAAGGGCGGACTATGCGTTGGAAGCCGCTGACGACGAACTGTTTACCAACCCGGACTATGAAAAGGCCTGGGACAAGGTATTGGCCATGCAGGCAGCCGACTGCTTTCAGGATGCGCCGAATGCCACGTCACCGGAAGTGTCTCGCAGCCTGTTCTCTGCCGAGATTTCGCCCATGATCTTCTGTGGCACCTGGTGCATGTCCATCTTCGACAAGGAAGGTTTTACCGATTATGCGCTGTTTCGTTTTCCGCCAATGACTGATGGTGCGAGTGATGGCAGCACCAATATGGTCATCCCCCAGGGCTTTCAGATATCGGCCAAGTCGGAACACCCGGCGGAGGCTGTGAAATTTGCCAGCTTTCTGGTCACCGCTGACATGGCCAGGCTCTACGCCGAACTGCGCGGCGCCATCCCGTCGAACCCCGAGAAAGTAGGGGAGATGGACGCCACCGAACAGTTCAAGTGGGTCGCGCAGGATATCGGCTCGCTGTCCGAGTCGTTCAGTGTGCTGGATGTGATGCTCGAAGCCGGCGTCTCGGAAGCGTACCTCGACATGGGCGTGGAAGTGCTCAATGGCACCAAGACACCGGCAGAAGCCATGGATGTGATACGCACGGCTGCTGTAGAGGGCAAGAAGAAGCTGGCTGCAGGTCAATAGGCCGCCCCTTGGTCTGCTGACGGATTTACAGGACAAGTACCGTGTCTGACACCTCTCTTGCCAAGCCTGTCACCGGGCCGGATGCCAGCACCTGGATATTGCTGACACCGGCCCTCGGACTGGTCATCCTCTTCATCGTGATTCCGGCACTGCTGGCCATTGCCGGGTCCTTCTTCACCATCGGCATCGGTTCGACCAACTGGCAATTCGCGGGTCTGTCCAACTATGCCCGAGCCGTGAACGACCCGATCTTCTGGCTGGCCTTGCGCAACAACCTCATCATGGTGGTGGGTTCCATTGTTCTGCAGGTGGGCTTCGGCACGGTGTTGGCTGCCATTCTCGATCGGGGTCTGCCACGCGGCTCGACCATATTCCGTACCATCATCTTCGCGCCGATGGTCATGTCGACCATTGCCGTGGCCCTGATCTGGCTGGTGATCATGGATCCGAACGTCGGTGCTCTGAATACCGTGGTCAAGGCCCTTGGCATGCAGCCACCAAAGCAGGGCTGGCTGGGTGATCCGGATATTGCCTTATGGGTGATTCTGATCATTGCCATGTGGCAGTACACCGGCTTCATGATGGTGCTGATTCTGGCGGGTTTGCAGGGGATTCCTCGGGAGCTGTACGAGGCCGCAGCACTGGACGGTGCGCGGGGGCTGAAGGCATTTCGATATATCACGTTGCCGGGAATTCGCAATGTGCTGATCGTGGCCGTACTGATCACGACCATTGGCGGCTTCAAGGTATTCGACCTGATCTTTGCGACAACGCGAGGCGGGCCGGCCAATGCGACCCAGGTGCTGGGTACCTATATCTATCAGCAGGCTTTCAATCTGGGCAATATGGGATATGCCAACGCCATCTCGGTGGTGTTGCTGCTAATCGCTGTGCTGCTAGGCTGGTTGCAGTTGCAAGTATCTCGCAGGAGCTGAACAGACATGGGGTCACGTTTTCGCTGGGTACTGGTGTTGTTGTATGGCTTCGTCTCACTATGGAGCCTGTTCGTATTGCTGCCGACCGCCTGGATGGTCATCGGCGCCTTCAAGACCAAGCGCGAGTTCTTTCTCGATCCGCTGGGCATGCCGGCACGCTTCGACTTCGACGCGTTTGAACGAGCCTGGGGCACCGGCGTCGGTGGCTTCCTGCTGAACTCCATGTTTGTCACGGCGCTGTCCGTACTGGTGATCGTGGTGGTCAGCGCCATGGCGGCCTATGTGCTGGCCAGAACGGACAACCGCTGGATGCGTCTGGTCTATCTGGTTATCGTGGCAGGCTTTGCCGTGCCGGTACAGGCTGTCATCATTCCGCTGTTCCAGATGGTCTCCGGTGCCGGCATGCTCAATTCGCTGTTCGCCATCGTCCTGCCGTATGCCGCCTATGGCATTCCCTTCACCATCATCCTGTTCTATGCCTTCTTTCTGGATTTTCCCAGGGAACTGGAGGAGGCGGCTCTGCTGGATGGTTGCAGGCCGGTCAAGACCTTCTTTCATATCGTGTTGCCTCTGA
>CBDUIJ010000310.1:0-6934 GCA_965367215.1 uncultured Granulosicoccus sp. | reverse complement strand
TTCTCCATGCGCATGCCGCTGCCGGTGATCTCATCGAGCTGCGGTATGTATTCCAGCCACGGCGCATTGGGTATGGCACACACCAGACTGACGTGCAATTCCATCAGGAAATGCGGGCACACCGGGACATTATGCGCTTCGGCCATATGCGCCACTTTCAGCCAAGGGGTAATGCCGCCAATGCGTGCCACATCCACCTGCACGATGGATGCGCCGCCCAGGGTCAGATAATCCTTGAACTGACTCAGCGAATACATGCTCTCGCCCACGGCAATGGGTACCGAGGTGCTGGCCGCCAGGCGCACGTGCTCCATGACATCGTCTGCCGGCATCGGCTCCTCGAACCAGGCGATATCGAACTCCTCGAGTACCCGGGCACGTCGAGTCGCCTCGGCCCTGCCGAAAGCCTGATTGGCGTCGACCATGATTTCGGATTCATCACCAACGGCTTGTCTGACCGCAGCCAGACGTTTGCGATCCTCGGACAGATGCGGCCGTCCGATCTTGATCTTGGACCCGGCAAAGCCCTTTTCCTTCGCCGCAACGGCATCATCGACCAGTGCCTGGGTATCGATATGCAACCAGCCACCTTCAGTGGTGTACATCGGAACACTGTCCTTGGCACCGCCTATCATTCGGTACAGTGGCAAGGATGCCCGCTTGCAGCGCAGATCCCACAGCGCCGTGTCGATCGCCGCCAGTGCCAGAGATGTAATGGCACCAACCGTGGTGGCGTGGGTCGAGAACATCAGGTCGCGCCAGATCCGATCGATATTCTCGGCTTCCTGACCGATCAGTTGCGGTGCCAGTGTCTCTGCCAACAGCGACATGACGGCCGGACCTCCCTGACCGATGGTGTAGGAATAACCGATTCCGACCGCACCCTCACTGTCCGTGATTCGCACCAGAGGTGTTTCCTGGCTGACGAAGGATTGAATGGCATCGGTGCGTTTGACCTTCGGTCGAAGATCGACCATGCACAATTCGACGTGTTCTATGATTGCCATGTTCTTCCAGTTGTTCCCGATTCAGCCCAGGCTGAGTTGTGTGGTGGCATCGAACAGATGCGCGCGACTCATGTCCAGCTGACAACGCAGGGTCTCGCCCATCGACACCGGTCGCGGGTTCAGCATCTTGGCCTGAATCTCCCGACCGGCAATCTCGCCGAACAAGACTGTTTCGGTGCCCAGCGGCTCGGACAGATTGATCAGCAGGTCGAAATTGGCGGTTTCCGAGCCCAGCGTCAACCCGTGCCCTTCGGGCATCAGATTGTCGGCACGAAAACCGAAAGTCACTGACTGCCCGGCAGTGACACTCGACTGCAAGCGTTTCGGTACGGGCAGCTCGGTGCCATCTTCAAGCAACAGCTGGCTCGTGTCAGTGCCGATGGTAGCCGGTAGCAGGTTCATCGGTGGTGAACCGATGAAGGTGGCCACAAAGGTATTGACGGGTTTTTCGAATACCTGCAAGGGTGTCCCCTGCTGTTCGATATGCCCGTCACGCATGATGACGATACGATCGGCCAGGGTCATCGCCTCCACCTGATCGTGCGTCACATACACGATGGTGGTCTTGATGCGCTGATGCAGCTTCTTGATCTCGACACGCATCTGCGCACGCAACTTGGCATCCAGGTTGGACAGCGGTTCATCGAACAGGAAGACATCCGGGTGCCGCACAATGGCGCGCCCCATGGCCACCCGCTGTCGCTGCCCGCCGGAGAGCTCTGCCGGGCGACGCTGCAACAGCTCACCCAGGCTGAGTATTTCTGCCGCTTCGGCCACGGCCTTGTCGATCTCCGCCTCACTGCGGTTGGCAATCTTCAGGGAGAACCCCAGATTCTCCGCCACGGTCATGTGCGGATACAGGGCGTAGTTCTGGAACACCATGGAGATGTTGCGATCCCTTGGCGGCAGATCATTCACCCGTTGTTCACCGATGTGAATATCGCCGCTGCTGAGCTCCTCCAGGCCTGCAATCATGCGCAGCGTGGTTGACTTGCCACAGCCTGAGGGACCAACCAGTACGACAAACTCGTTGTGTGCGATATCCAGATCGATACCGTGCACCACCTCGACCTTGCCGTAGCGCTTGACGATCTTGTTGAGCGAAACGCGTGCCATTGACTATCCCTTGATTCCGCCGAAAGTGAGGCCACTGATCAGGTGCTTTTGCACGATGAAGGTCAGTATCAGAGCCGGAATGATCATCAGGACGGCCAACGCACACATACCGCCCCAGTTGATGGTGAATTCGGACGTGAAGTCCAACAGACCGACCGGCATGGTCTTGGAAAAGACCGAGCGGGTCAATTGACTGGCCAGCGCATACTCGTTCCAGGACGTCAGGAACGCAAAGATGGCCGCCGAGGCAATACCGGCCTTGGCAACCGGAAACTCCACTTTCCAGAACGCCTGCCAGCGTGTACAGCCGTCAATCTCCGCCGCCTCTGCCAGTTCCCGCGGCACCTGCCGAAAGAAACCGTCGATCAGCCAGATGGAGAACGGCACATTCATGGCCACATAGGCGAGGATGAGACCGAAGTGCGTATCGATGATACCCACCTTGGCAAAGACGATGAACAACGGCAGCGACAAGGCCACCCCCGGCACCGCGCGAGTCACCATGAAGCCGACGAAGATGGCCGACTTGCCGCGAAAACGATAGCGGGCGAAGGCATAGCCACCGGCAATCCCGATGAGGATGGCGATGATGGTACTGGTCACCGAAATGATCAGCGAGTTCATGAAGTAGCGCACCACGGGTACACCCCCTTCGCCGACGCCGCCGAACATCGCCCGGTAGTGATCGAAGCTGAGCTTCTCCGGAATCCAGATTGGCGGCTTGGCCATGATCTCCACGGTCGGCCGGAAGGAATTGAGCACGATCCACAGACCCGGCAGGCAGATGATCGACATGGCGATGAACAGCGTGATCAGATGCGCCGCCTTCAGCCCGTATTTCTTCAATCGATGTTGTTGATTGATATCCATGTCAGGCGTTGTACCCCAGCGCCGTGCGCGATGCGTTGAGCTTCCGGAAGAAGTAGACGGTGAAGAAGATGGCCAGGAATATCGAGATATAGCCCATGGCATTGGCCAGGCCCATTTTTGCATCGACATAGCCGGTGCGACCGATCAGTGTCCACAGCAGTTCGGTACGTCTGGCCGGACCGCCATTGGTCATGATCTGCACGATGTCATAGGCACGGGCCACATCCAGGCTGCGAATGGCCATGGCAATGTAGATGAACGGCATCAGAAACGGCAGACTGATATGGCGAAAGGACTGCCATGGTGTACAGCCATCGACCTTGGCCGCCTCCAGAGGATCTCGCGGAATGGCAAACAGCCCCGCCAGAATCAGAATGGCGAATACCGAGGTGGACATCCACACTTCGGCAAAGATGATGGAGAACATCGCCAGCTTGCCATCCACCAGCCAGGCAATGGCCTGATCGGTGATGCCCAGCGACTGCAGGGCATTGTTCACCAGTCCGACATTGTCGTTGAAGATGAACTTGAACTGGAACCCGACCAGGATGGGCGAGAACATCATCGGAAACATCATGATGGTGCGCAAGCCACGCTGCCCCCAGGTCACCTTGTTGACCAGCAAGGCCAGCCCCAGTCCCAGCAGCATTTCCAGATTCAGGGCCACAGTCAGCAGGAACACCGTGCGCCCGAAGGCCATCCAGAAGTTGGCATCGGTGGCCACCTTGACGTAGTTGTATTCACCGATCCACTTGTACAGCGATTCCGGGCGGGTCAGGCGGTACGGTGTGAAGCTCGAATACAGGGACAGCAGCAGTGGCACCAGCACCACTACCAGCAATATCACGATGGCCGGCAGCAACAGTGCCAGCCACGGTGGCAGTCGACGGAATAGTCTGGTCACGACGGAGCCATGCTCCGTCGCTGTGCGTTGGCTGGTATCAGCACCTTAGTACTCGCCGTTTTCCCGCATCATCTCGTCAACGGCTTCCGCCGCCACTTCCAGCGCTTCTGCCGATGTCCTGTCACCCAGAATGGCGGCTTGCAGTTCCGGGTAGATGACGTTGGTGGCCTCTATCCAGTAAGGCGTCTTGGGTGCCGGAAAGGCATGTTCGGCCGCCGCCTGAAAGGCTTGTAGTACTTCGGTACGGTAGGCATCGCCTTCTGCTTCGGCCACGACATGCTCCCATACCGCCTTGCGGGTCGGCAGAGGCCCGGCCGCACTCTCCAGTTTCTGGCTCTCTTCATTGGTCAGAAAGGACACCAGTGAGGCAGCGGCTTCCTTGTTCTCGCACGATTCAGTGACCGAGAATCCGTGATGCCCGGACCAGCCGGTACGAATACCGGCACTGCCCTGCGGCTGGACCACGACACCGACATTGCCGGCTATCTTGGAGCTTTCCGGATCGTTGAAGAAACCTGCCCAGCCGGGCCAGTCGAGATTCAGGGCGATAGTGCCCGATGCAAAACCCTGCCCCAGCTCATCCCACAGATAGGAGGTGGTGCCCTTGGGAGCCGCGCCTTGCTGATAGATGTTGACGAACCAGTCCAGCGCGCGAATACCCGCTTCACTGTTGAAGGCCGGCGACCAGTCATCATTGAACAGCTGACCACCTTCGGCCACGACCATCTCGTAGAAGCGGCCGACAATTGCCTCGTCCTTGCCGGCAAACTGCGTGCCGTAGAAGTTCGGCGGATCGCTGAAAAAGACCGCCTGATCGCTGACCTGCTGCCAGGTATCCGGTGGCGTCAGATCATAGCCGTACTCCTTCTTGAAGGCCGCCTGCTTTTCGGCATCTTCATACAGACTTTTCTGATAATACAATGCTGATACATCGAACTGCGCTCGCGGCAGCATCACCAGTTTGTCGCCGATCTTCGATGCGGCAATGTTGGAATCCACGTACTCTGCTATGAATTCCGGTGTCAGATAAGGCGTCAGATCGGCATACAGGGATGGGTACTGCGATGCAAAGGAGGAATGATTGGAGCCGACACACCAGCCCAGTGAACCGGCCGCCAGATCCGACTTGAATTCCTTGTCCAGTTCAAAGTGATTCTTCTTGGAGATGACATTGACCGTTGCACCCGTCTCGGATTCCCAGTCGGCAATGCGCGCATACAGCGCTTCGTACTGCTGGCCGCCGATGAGTTTTGCATCAAGCGTCACGCCATCGAATTCTGCGGCGGTCGCCAACCCGGACACAGCCAATAGCGGAATGGCCAGCGTGGTGGCTGACCAGAGTGTAGTGTTTTTCAAGATTATGCCCCCTACTCGTGAGTACAACACCATGTCTGAATACGACAGGTGTTTTAAATATAAACGTAATTTTCAAATACAATCAAGCACTATCTTGAAATTCACTGCCGCTTCGGCCCACAATCACCCCCCACGCTACCGGAGAGTTACCGATGTTGATCGACACGCACCTGCACCTGATCTACCGCGACAAGCTGAGTTACCCCTGGCTTGCCAATGTCGAGAAGCTGAATCGGGACTCCACCTATGCGGACTATGCGAGCATCGCTCGCCGCATCGGCATCATCGGCGCACTGCACATGGAAGTGGATGTCGCCGACAAGGATCGGGATGCGGAAACCGACATGGTGAAATCCCTGATGGATCAACCCGACAGCCTGATGCGCGGGGCCATCGCTTCCTGTCGTCCGGAGTCCGAGGAATTCGCCGCCTGGTTCGACAAGCAACAGTCTCGCGCGGAGATCAAGGGCCTGCGCCGCATCCTGCATACGATGCCCGATGAGCTGTCCACCACCCCCACCTTCAGAGATAACGTCAAACGCCTGACAGGCACGGGACTGACATTCGACCTGTGTGTGTTACCCAAACAGATTCCGCTGGCCATCGAACTGGTGGATCACTGCCCGGATGTGCAGTTTGTCCTCGATCACTGCGGTGTTCCCGACGTGAAATCCGGAGAAATGTCACCGTGGCAGGAAAACATGACGCAGATTGCCAGTCGCAACAATGTGGTTGGCAAGGTCTCCGGGGTGATCGCTTACGGCGACCATGACAAGTGGGTACTGGACGATATGCGCCCTTATGTGGAACACACCATCACGGCATTCGGCTGGGATCGGGTGGTCTGGGGCAGTGACAGCCCCGTATGTACCCAGGGTGGTCGCATCGAGACCTGGGTGGCAGCCACACATGCTCTGATCGACGGCTGTTCGGCGGATGAAAAGGCGGCACTACTGCGCAACAATGCCATGCAGCTCTGGAATCTCTGAGAATAGCGACTGGACGGGCACGAATACCGCTTTATCAGCTACCATTCGTGCCAGCCAGTTCCAATTCGTTCCAACGGCATGCAAGCGACACCCGGTCTCCTGCGTGCCGGATCCGTACTCGATTCCTGTAGGCAAAATGACTGAGAAACTGCGATTCACTGTGCTGGGCTGTGGCTCATCGGGTGGCGTGCCGCGCGTAGGCAACCAATGGGGCGTCTGTGACCCACAGAACCCGTTGAACAAAAGGCGTCGTTGCGCCCTGCTGATAGAAGCAATCGCTGCTGACGGGGGTATCACCACGGTACTCATCGATACCGGTGCAGACCTGCGTGAGCAGTTGTTGTCTGCCAAGGTCATGAATCTGGATGGTGTTCTTCTCACCCATCCGCACGCCGATCATATCTTCGGGCTTGACGACCTGCGTCAACTGGCCATCAGTCTGCGTTCCAGTATTACTGTGCACATGGACAAGGCGACCGCCGATGTCGTCATGCAACCCTTTGGCTACTGCTTTCATCAGGCTCCGGGCAGTAGTTATCCGCCCTTTTGCCAACAGGCGACCATCACGCATGGCGTGGCGAGCGTGATTGACGGACAAGGTGGCAGTATTTCGGCGATGCCGCTGGTAGCCGAGCACGGCGACATCCACGCTCTGGGCTTCAGAATCGGCGATGTTGCCTACCTGCCGGACA
>CBDUIJ010000309.1:0-6949 GCA_965367215.1 uncultured Granulosicoccus sp. | reverse complement strand
GAACACGATGGCAAACACCAAGGCGCCAGCGGTCAGGACCAGCGTATTCTTGAAACGCTTCAGAATCTCCGGCAGAACTTCACGATTCAGCACGACGGAGCGACCAAAATCGCCTTGTATGATACGCGCGGCCCAGGCACCGTATTGCACGACCAATGGCCGGTCCAACCCCATATCCTGGCGTAGCGCTGCAACGGACTCTGGAGTGGCGTCGGAGCCTAACAGCAAGTCAGCCGGATCACCCGGTGCCAGGTGCAGCATGGAGAAGACCAGAAGGGATATCCCGAACAGAACTGGAATGGTCTGGGCCAGCCGCTTCAGCAGATAATTCCGCATCGATTACCCTTGCCGGAAGCGGACGAACCAGATCGGGCGCTGGCTTGGCCGCCGCCCGTTCCGGGTTTTTCTGCAGCCATGATCTTGCTGCCTAGTCACCGTAAGTCGCGCCTTCGACAACCAGATCAAAATTCGGTGATACCACGAAGTCTTTCAACTTGGCGCTGTGTGCAATGATCTGTGAGCCATGGTTCACGAAAATCCATGGCGCATCTTCGGCAATCAACGCTTGTGCCTCCAGATAGAATTCGCGCCTCTTGTCCGGATCGCTGTTCCGCTGTGCGGCCGTAACCAGCCTGTCCACTTCATCATTCTTGTAGGAACCAGCGTTCCAGCCAGGAGGAAAATTGGAAGAGTTGAGCAGATTGTTCAACACGATATCCGGATCACCGATGGGTGGATTCCAGGACATCTGTGCCATTTGGGGATGTTCTCGATAGGCCTTCAGATAGGCTCCCCATTCCAGTGTCTTGATGCTGCAATCGATACCTACAGCGGCGAGATTGGCTTGAATGAAGGTGCCCATTTCGACTGGAGCCTGCATGCCGGAGCCACTCTCAGGCACCATGAACTCACAATCGCCAAATCCGTCTGCATAGCCCGCCTCTGCCAGCAACTCCCTGGCTTTGTCTGGATCGTAGGGATATTGATGCACATCCGTATTCTGCAAATCCCCATATCCCGGCGACAGTGGCCCGCTTGAAACCGTCGCTGTACCTTGAAGGATGTCATTCACAATGCTTTCCTTGTTGACCGCATGGTTCATCGCCTGACGCACCAGAACATTGTCAAATGGCGGGGACGACAACTGCGTGTTCAAGGTAACGAACCAGACGTGCGCACTGGCACCCAGTTTCAATTCGACATCCGGATTGGCCTCGAGCGCATCGAGACTGTCATAGGGGACATCGACAGTCAGATCAATCTCACCGGTTGTTACCGCACTCAGCCGTGCTGCGGGTTCCAGGATAGGCACATAGATCAGATTTTCTATCTCTGGCGCAGCACCCCAATAATCCGTATTCACGGAAAGCGTGGAGCGTATTCCGGGCTCCCATTCTTCCAGTTTGTAAGGTCCGGTACCTGCTGGAAACTGCCCGACGTCATCTCCATGCTTGGTCAAGGCGGCAGGGCTGATGATTTTCATGGTCATCCCTGAAACACGCGCCAGAAACGGTCCACTGGGATCGCTCAAGGTGATCTTGAGCGTCAGATCATCAACCACCTCGATTGTATCGACCGGTCCCAGATAAGAGCTCGCCCCGCGGTAGGTCAATCCACCATGTGCGGGATGGTTTTCATCTCGCTGCCGTTCAAAGCTGAATTTCACAGCCTCTGCATTGAAATCAGTACCGTCATGAAACTTTACACCGGGACGCAATTTGAACGTGTATACCAACCCATCGTCGGATATTTCCCAGCTTTCGGCCAGACGCGGTTCAAGGTCGTAGGTTCCATATTTCAGACCCACCAGCCCCTCATAGATTCGATGCACGACACGAGCGGTATTCAGATCACTGATTTGTGTGGGATCAAACGTGACCGGCTCAGCCTGAAGCCCGATGACAATAGTATCGTCGTCGCCGGCAAATGCAGCGGCTCCAAACCCGAGAGCTATGGTTAATGCAAGTAATGGCCCTTTCGAAGGCTTACTGATTCGCATGGTTTCTCCGCTTTGCAAGCAAGTTCAAACAGGTGGATAAGTTCACGTTGGCCGATTCAGCGTCATGAGCAAGCAACAACACTGGACACAGTACGGGTCTGGGGAATGATGATCCGAACGTCTACCCGGTACCTCAGAGTACCGCATCTGGAAACAGAAATGCCAGCTCGAACAGCCAGACAAACCATACTACCTACCCTTGACGAATTTGTCCAAGTGCACTCTTGCGCTCTCGATTGGTGCAACCCAAAAGGGCATGGCTTGTATTTTTGTGCCTCGATAAACCCGGATATTACTTGCAGCCTGCGTCATACCTCAGCTTGCTTCACGGACTGATTCTGCAAGCCAGCACGCACCATTCACTCAGGGCCGCGTCCGACCTGCAAAGTCTCTCGACCTTCTTTCCAGGAGCAATCTTGTCATATGAATCGCACAGAATAATGGCAATAATGCAGGCGCTGGACCGCGGAAGAATGCCAGAACATGACGCCGCCCTATCCCAGCGCGCCACGCCCTGTATGGTGGCACTGCCTACCCCACACCCTGGCAATACTGGCACTCGCCGAGGAAATCGAGTTCAGGATACCAGACGCTTTGCGTGTGACACCCGCCTTGAGACCTTGCCAGCCTCAGCAACCCACTGCCGCCAGAGCCTGCAACGGGCCGCCCCCTTGTATTGTCTCAATCTGTTCACGCGTCCGCGTGTAGAGCGTGCCACCGAAACCAACCGCGCTTATCGAAATGCCCTCATAGCACTCCTCGCTACGCGGCACCAGCAACAACCAGCCGTTACCCGCCAACAGATTGAATGGCGTCAGCAGTCCATCAACACCGGGCTTCAGCTCCAGCTTCTGACAGGCGCGCTCGAAGCCTGCGAACAGACTCTTCGCGGCCACATCGACGGGCACATCCTGGCCACAGTGCACACGAACAAAACAGTGTTTCATCGTCAGAGCAGGATGAGTCGCCATGCCCTGCTCCTCGAGATCGGCTGGCAGTCCCGCTGAATAGAAATCAAGACTGGCATTGTCCTGCACTCCGGGAATCCACTGCAGATGCTTGTGGCGCTGACTGGCACCTGCGGCGGTGCCTCCGTTGTACAGCCCTGTTCCACCAGCCTCACCCATGATGATTGCCAGCGCTGCAAAATCGCTGTGCGTCAGCGGTAACAACTGTTCCTCGAAACTGCGCCGAGCCAATACCAGATGCCGCTCGCATAACGGGAACTTGTTCAGAATCACAACATGCTCTTCACCCAGTGGACCCACCGTCAGCTCGGGATCGGGGTTCAGGAACGGGTTGAAATCGGGATCACGCGGCCCACCTGGAATCGCGACTTTCGCCTCATCCTTGACTGCATCCTTGGCAGCCAGCGACGAAACCCAACGTACGACGAAGCGCAGGCCGGCATCCTCCAGCTCCAGCTGTTCCACTTGCACCGGTTGCAAGTCACCAGACGCCAGCGCGCCTGCGCTGCATTCGTCAACCGCTTTCATCCACGTGCTCGTCATATCGCCTCTCCAGTGATTCGACTATCGTCTCAACCTGGAGGGTATTGTATGCCAGGCTTCGGCTATCGCCTCAAACGGTTCAGCCGACCCTTTTCAGGAATTCCCTGGTTCGTGGATCCTGAGGATCATCGAACAGCTGTTGTGGTTTCCCCTGCTCCACGATGCGCCCTCCCTCCATGAAGATCACACGGTCGGCGATTTCGCGGGCAAACTGCATTTCATGCGTGACGATCAGCATGGTCTGACGGCGTTCGGCGACGCGACGCATGAGATCGAGCACCTCACCCACCCATTCCGGATCGAGCGCCGAGGTCGGTTCATCAAACAGCATCAGCTCCGCATCGAGCGCCATTGCCCGGCCGATGCCGACTCGCTGCTGTTGCCCACCCGAGAGTGCCGCTGGATAGGAATCGGCCTTGTCGGCCAGTCCGGTTTCCTGAAGAATTTCGTCAGCGCGCTTTTCGGCCTCGGCACGTGATCGCTTCTGCACGACAATCAAGGCCTCGGTGATGTTCTCGCGTGCAGTCTTGTTGGCAAACAGCGCGTAGTTCTGAAATACGAAAGCAGTGCGGCGACGCAGCGCGAGGATGTCGGCCTTGCCGGCTTTCGCCACATCGAGATCAAGGTCACCGATGTGGATACGACCCGCCTCCGGGCTATCCAGAAAATTCAGACAGCGCAGCAGCGTCGACTTGCCGGTACCCGAGGGGCCGATCACCACGATCCGTTCGCCATCCTCGATCTTCAGATCGATGCCGTTCAGGACAACGGTGTCGCCGAATCGTTTACTCAGGCCCTGGACTTCGATCATCGCGCAAATGCCTTGTTGAGTCGGGTTTCGAGCAGCTTCTGCACTTGTGAGAGTGCTTCCACGATGATCCAGTAGAGAATGGCAACCACGAGAAAGGCTTCGAAGTACAGAAAGCTGCCCGCTGCTTCCTTCTGTGTGGCGCCCATCATCTCCGTCACACCCAGCGTAAAGGCCAGGGATGTGCTCTTGATCATGTCGATGAAATAATTGACCAGCGTCGGCGCGGCCACCCTGGCTGCCTGCGGCAGCACGATCCGGCGCATCATCTGCGCCTGCGTCATGCCGATGGACTGGGCAGCTTCCCACTGACTCCGGTCAACCCCGATGATCGCGGCGCGGATGCTTTCTGCCATATAGGCGGAAAAATGCAAGGTCAGTCCCATGACTGCCGCCGTCACGCCATTGATCTGCGTCAGGAACGATAGCACCTGGGGTAGTCCGTAATAGAACAGGAACAATTGCACCAGCAACGGCGTACCGCGAAAGAAGCTGATGAAAAGCATGACCAGAGTATCGAGAACGGGAACCCGAATCACACGCTCGACCGCCAGCAGCGAACCCAGAATCAACGCCAGCACCATGGCAGCCGTTGCCATGCCGAGCGTCAGAGGGATATAACCCAGCAGTACCGGCACAAGGCCGAGCATGTAATCGATATCAAGGCCCTGCATCGATCGCTACTCCGCTACCGTGATATCGCTGCCGAACCACTTGTTGGAGATGTCCGCCAGTGTGCCGTTTTCACGAAGTGCGTTCAAAGCCGTATCGACCTTGTCACGCATGGCGCGGCCTTCGTCATCATTGCGGAACGGCAGAGCGTTACGAATCTCGTCGAAGGGCTTGCCGGCCAGAGCCAGCGGCAACGGGCTCTTCGCGATCAGTTGTACCGAGGAAACCCGGTCCATTACGAAGGCGTCGACCCGGCCCAGGGATGTATCCAGCGCAATATTGCTTTCGTAGGTCTTGACGTTGATCTCGTCCGCGTAGGGCAGCTCGTTCAGCAACTGCTCGAAGTTCGAGCCGAGGTTGACGGCAACCGTCCGGCCTTTCAGATCTTCAGGGCCCTTGATCTTGTCTTCCTCACCGGCCTTCACGACCACCTGAGCGCCATCGTAGACATAGGGCTGAGTGAAGGCGAACTTCACCTCTCGCTCAGGCGTGATGGTGATCTGGTTCGCAATCGTGTCGATCCGACCGGATTCAAGCGCACCGACGAGACCGGAAAATGACATCGTCTCGAAAGCGATTTCCACGCCCGCCTCATCGCCAACGGCATTCATTACATCGACTTCGAAACCTTGCAACTTGTCCTGACGAACAAAGGTGAAGGGGAAGTAGCCGCCTGACATGCCCACCCTAATCTGCTCTGCGGATTGAGCGAAGGCAGCGGCTGGCAGAGCTGCCGACAGCGCGGCAACCAAGGCAATGAGTTTGAGCATAGGGGGTCTCCTTGAAGAATCGACAACTTATAGCGCATCTGAAGCAGAACCACCACCGGCCCGGGATCAGGATTCTCGCCTGCCTTTCATGAATTAGCCCCCACCCTGACCTGCCAGGTCACCAATGGTTCCGTCGTCAACAAGTCAGACTGGCAAGCCTTGCTGTCACCGTCGATTCATCAACATTCTCAGCACACCCGTTCGGTGCAGGTAATAGATCAGCGTCATGATCGACGCAATGGCGGCTGCAAGATAGGTCAGGAAAGCGGCATTGAGCACATTGCTCGCGCCCGCGACTTCCTGCCGCGTGACAATGCCCGCATCAACCATCGCCGTTTTCGCGCGAGCGCTGGCATCCCACTCCACCGGCAGCGTCACCACCGAAAATACAACCGCTGCGGCGAACAGAGCGCAACCAAGCAACAACACCGGCATACCGAATACGGGAGCCAGCGTCATCAGAAGACCACCGGCCATGATGACCGGCATCGATAGCTTGCTGGAGAAATTCGTCACAGGGACCAATGTCGAGCGCATCTTCAACCAGCGATAGCCTTGCGCATGTTGTAGCGCATGTCCGGCTTCATGACAGGCTACACCGATGGCCGATATCGAGCGAGCGTTGTAGACAGGTTCCGACAGCCTCAAGGTTTTTGCGCGCGGATCATAGTGATCGCTGAGTCGGCCTGATACAGCCTCGATCCTGCAGTCTGTCACGCCTTGACGTTCCAGCATTACCCTTGCGGCTTCGGCCCCCGTCATGTTGCCCTGCGTACCCACTTTTTCGTACTTTGCGAAAGTGCGCTTGACCATCATGGATGCCAGTCCCGACAGGACCATGCCCGGCAGCATCACCAGCAGCAGGTAACTCATGTCAAAACCCATCAAGGTACACTCTCCACACAATAGCTGTTTCAATCACTGTAAAACAAACCCTGGGCCAGGCCATCGTTGATTTGTAAAACATGATGGAGTCTGATGAACCTGAAAGGTCTCGAAGATCGCACTGGAGCTGTTGTGTTTCAGTCTCCGGCAGACGCGGTGGTTTCCGCCAGCGAAGGTCGTTTGCATGTTCGAGGCGAACCCGTAGAGCGCATCGAGGGTATTACAGCCCTGTTCCCGATTCCGGTTCTAACCACCTATGTAGTGGTGAGCGAACTCAGCGGCCTCACCAGGCTTGACGACTTGC
>CBDUIJ010000308.1:0-7016 GCA_965367215.1 uncultured Granulosicoccus sp. | reverse complement strand
GGTCAACCGTGGGCATGTTGGTGTCATTCGGGCCGGACTGGGAGAGGAATTCCATGAGTGGCGTCCACCTCAGGTGGCCGATCATGCCAAGTTGCTGGGTACGTGTCGCTATGGGCCGAGCCAGACAGTAGAGAGTGTTCTGGCAGACATGCGGCAGATGCTGGATGCGCTTGAGCTGGAATTTCCGGGTCTGGTCAGCAGTGTCGCCTCTCATGACCTGCGCAAGGACAAGCCTCAGATGCCCCCTTTCGAGGTGTCGAAAGAGGCTCGTATCGTACAGGTCATGAACCGGGCCTACGAGCAGGTTCACGCGTCACCACAGCCGACCGGCGCCATCATGCCGCCGGCTTTCTTCGGCACCGATGCCGCTCATCTGGCAGCGGCGGGCATGCAGGGGGTCGTTTGTGGACCGGGAGGCGAGTTCAACACGATGCCGGATGAGCGCGTCAGGAAGACTCAGTTCCTGGATTGTGTTCGAATGTATATATACGCCATCTGCGAGATCTGCGAGCTGGTGTGATCCTGTTGTAGCAGATGGTGAAAGAGTCAGCCCGGTCGATCCTGAGCCGAATACCTGCTACTATTCGGCTCAAGATCTGAGCCGAATAGCCGATAGTATTCGGCTCACACGCTATGCCGCGACGTGGAACATCATGTACATCTGGGAGCTGAAAGACTGGCAGGGAAAGGCCGGTCCCGCATTTCACTGGCAGCCTGAAGAGCTGCACTCACGCCTGGAGGAGGTGGCAGCGCGCCGCGCGCACCTCATTGCTCAACATGAATCCCTGTCAGGGTCGCAGGAGGACAGAGCCAGTAGCGAGGAGCTGAATGCAGCGCAAGTCGATGCGCTGATAGCATCAGCCTTGCGCAGCAGTGAAATCGAGGGTGAACACCTGGATGTTGCCTCGCTGCGTTCCTCGGTCGTCACACAACTGGGTCTGGACAAGGCAGGCTTTCCCAGGCTGAAGAAACACGGCAATCAGCAAACCGATTCGCTGGTACAGCTACTGCTGGAGGCGACCACGCAGATTGACACCCCCTTGAGCACCCGGATCCTGTGCCAGTGGCAGGCGTCGTTGTTTACCGATCCATCGCTGACCGAAACCTTGTGCATCGGCAAGCTTCGGGGTGATGACCTCATGCAGGTGGTATCCGGACGCATTGATCGGCCCAAGGTTCATTTTGAAGCTCCCCCGGGTAACAGACTGGACGCAGAGTTGCGTCGGTTTACACGCTGGTTCAACCAGCCACCGTCGAGTGTGGATCCTTTCCTGCGTGCCGGCATTGCCCACCTGTGGTTCATCACACTGCATCCTTTTGATGACGGCAACGGCCGTGTGGCCCGTGCCCTGACTGACCGAGCCCTGGCACAGGCAGAAGGTGTCAGCGTTCGTTACTACTCGCACAGTGCGGCCATCATGCAACGTCGCGCCCAGTACTACGACATTCTGGAAAGCAGCCAACGCGGGAGCCTGGACATCACACCCTGGTTGTGCTGGTTTCTGGATGTTCTGAGCGAAGCCATGCTGCAGGGGCAGCAACGGTTCGAGCGCGTCATTCGCAAGGCACGCTTCTGGCGACTACACGCACAAACCATCTTGAGTGAGCGGCAGGTCAAGATACTCAATCGCATGCTGGATGGTTGGGGAGAGGAATTCCTTGACGGCATCAATGCCAGCAAATACGGCAGCCTGGGCCGGGTCAGCAAGGCCACCTCGACGCGCGAGCTGGCCGATCTCGTTGCCAAGGACTGTTTGCACAAGCTCCCCGGGGGCGGGCGCAGCACACGTTACGCCCTGTGCGCGGCCACGCACTCCGGTGAATAGTGGGTCGATCGGAAAATCGGGATGAGTATCAACTTGTTTCCGGAGCGATCCACTAGGGCTCGGTAGACTGCATGGCGCGTTCTCGCGCTTGCAGCAGATGCTGGCGCAAGGCTGATCGAGCCTCCTTGATATCGCCCTTGCGTAATGCCTCCAGCAAGACCAGGTGTTCGTTGAACGCCGGACCTCGGCTATGAAACAGAGGCGGCAGGTTCAGTCGTGCCAATAGCATCGTCGTTTCGATCTTGGCGTGAGCATCCGCCAGAGGAGTGTTGTCGAGCGCGGCGACGATAGCGCGGTGGAGTTCTCTATCGAGCCGGATCCTGAGATCCAGTTGCGCCAGTTGATCCTCACTGGAAGTCGGCTTGGCATCGACCACAGCCTGGGTCTCTCGAATGAAGCGGTCGATCTCCTCCGGCGAACAACTTTTGGCATAGCTGCCAATCGCATGGTTCTCGATGAGCATGCGCGCATCGTAGGCCTCGGCGATATCCTTCTGCCGCACTTCACGAATCAGAATGCCTCGTTTGGGTAGCAGCTCGACAATGCGTTCGCCTTCCAGGCGCTTGAGCGCTTCTCGGACCGAAGCCAGTGAGCTGCCGGTTACCCGCGCGATCTCCCGCTGACTGATCAGCCTGCCCGGGCGAAACTCGCGTCGCAGCAAGGCGTTCATGAACTGCTTGTAGGCCGTTTCTCGTAACGTGACCAGTGAATCACCTGGCTCTGTAGCGGGCAGCATCCCGGCTTCATCCGAAGCACTGCTACTGGCATCGTCGTTGACGTCGTGCGCCTCTTTGTCGTGTGAAGTGGTCTTCACTGCCGGCATATTCATCCCCATTCCCCCTCGCTGCGATGGCTCATCACATGGTTTGAATACATGTTGACACATTCGGAATCGATTGACATACTCAACTGAGCGCTCAGTTGAGGTTTCAAGAAAGATCTTATGTCTGAATCAGCAGGAACACATTTTCTGGGGTATTCCCGGGAGGCGGGTCGGCCCGGTGTACGCAATCATCTGCTCATCCTGAATGCGACCGGTCTTACCGAGCCAACGGCGAGACGCTTGCACGCCATGTTGCCGGGTGCCGTGCTGGCGTCCACTGCCTATGGCATGGGGTTGATCGGCTTCGATGCGCAAAGACAACTGGAGACGCTGGTCGGGCTGGCCGCCAATCCGAATGTCGGTGCTGTTCTGATACTGAGTGCAGATCGCCTGCGCAGCGAGTCTTTATTGACTGCACTTCAGTCCAGTGGCAAGGAGGTGGAGGCCGTCAGCTACCAGGACGTTGCGCATGATGCCTTGCGCATGACACACGAAGCCTTTTGTCGTGGCGTAGCTCTGATGAGGCGTCTCTCGTGTCAGCGACGTTCGCCGCAGCCTCTGTCCGAGCTGCTTGTCGGCATGGAGTGTGGCTTGTCCGACCCCACCTCCGGTATCGCTGCCAATCCGTTGATGGGGTGCATCACGGATCGTCTGGTCGGGCAGGGTGCAACGGTGATCGTTGGGGAAACCCTGGAATGGTTGGGCACAGAGGTGGAACTGGCTCGTCGAGGTGTGGATGAGCAGACCAGAGAGGCCATTACCGCGGCAGTGTTGCGGCGTGAAGCCATGGCGCGTGACGCGGGCATTTCACTGACTGATATCAACCCGAACCGCGCCAATATCGAGGCCGGACTGTCAACCATTGAAGAGAAGGCCAGCGGATCGGTTGCCAAGAGTGGCACCTCGCCGGTCAATGGCGTATTGGCCTACAGCGAAGCACCGACAGGCAAGGGCCTGTACCTGATGGATGCACCGTCCTACACGCCGGAGTCACTCAGTGGTTTCGTGGCTGCAGGTGCGCAAATGCTGCTGTTTTCCACCGGCATCGGCAACAGCTATGTCAGCGCCATTGCCCCGACTCTCAAGCTCTCTGCGAATGAGGACACCGTGCGCAATCTGCCGCAGCAGATCGATCTGGATTGTTCATCGCTGATCACCGGTACATCAAGCATGGAGGACTGCATTGATACATCGTTGCAGAGCCTGCTGGAGGTTGCTTCGGGCACCTTGACCTGGGGTGAAGCCGTTGGCGAAGGCAGCGAAAGTATTTCCCGATTCGGAGAGTCGCTATGAGTCCTGCAGGTCGGGTAGATGAGCTCCTTTCAAAGACACCAAAACCGGCTTTATGCCTGGCTGAAGGCGACCACGTCGCCAATGTCCTCGAGTTCGTGGCAAGCGGCGACTCGGTAGACGTTCGTTCTTCAGGCAGCGCCAGTACGGCGACTGACCCTGCTGGCGGCACTGCTGCTGCAGTCGTATCTGCCGTGGGCGGCGCACTGATCGCCACGCAGAACATCAGCAAGTTTCACAAGATTGCGCTCCTTGATCTGGACGTCGGTGAGCAGATAGTCCGGGACGGTTACGTCATCGGTATTGCCAGTTGCCCCATCAAGCGTGGCGACTGGGTTCATATTCACAATCTGAAGAGTCAACGAGCATGAGTGCATCCTTACCGCGCAGTCTGGAGAAGGGAAGACTGTTCCGCCAGAAACTGCAAGCCGGGCAGAACCTGTCCGGCGCCTGGTCCACGCTGGGCCTGCCGCAGGCTACCGCTCTGATGGCTCGGGCAGGGCTTGATTATGTGTTGATCGACCTGGAGCATGGGCAGGGCGGGGTTGCGGGTCTGGCTGCTCAGGTTCAGGCCTTGCTGGTGTATGACACGGCGGTCATGGTGCGCCTGCCGGATCACTCTGAAGGGGCGATCAAGCGTGTGCTGGACGCCGGAGCCAACATCATCATGGCCCCGGCTGTCGACACACCTGCCCAGGCGTCATCCATTCTGTCTGCGGCGCTGTTTTCACCCGAAGGCAAACGCGGTGTCGCCGTTGGCGCCATTCCCGCGGCCGATCAGGGCTATCTGCCTCTCGAGTACTTTGCCGAGGCGAACGAGGCTACCTCCTTTCTGTTCCAGATCGAGTCGCCAGAAGCGCTGGAGAATCTGGAAGATCTGATGTCCATGGATCGCGTGGATGGATTCTTTGTCGGCCCCAATGATCTTTCTGCCTCTCTGGGTGTGTTCCGGCAATTTGATGAGCCTGTTTTCACGCAGGCCATGCAGAGCATTGAAAGTACCGCAGTGCGCAAGGGCAAGGTACTGGGCTGCCTGCCGTACAGCGGTAGCGATTCAGCGGCATTGCATGCCCGGGGCATGCAGCTGGCGCCTGGCGGCTCTGATCAGGCGTTTCTGCGCGCTGGAGCCACGGCCATCGTCAAGGAACTCGGAAACGCATAAGAAGATATCGCCATGAAACTACCCAATCAATCCGGAACAGAACGTCAACCATTGGCGGCTACCTGGCCCTCTACCGAGAATCAGCAGAGCGCTGACACCTTCCAGAGCAATGATCCTGCGCGCCCGGAAGACGTGGTTGCCAGCTATTGTATTGCCACTGATACGCAGATTGATGAAGTGCTGGAGGGTGCGCAAACGGCATTCCGGAGCTGGTCTTCCCTGAGCTGTGCGCAACGTGTCAATGCGGTGAGTCAATGGCTGACACGTATCGAAGCTGATACCGATGACATTGCCGGCTGCATGACGGCCGAACAAGGCAAGCCATTGACCGAGTCCAAAGCCGAGATCGGCAAGTCACTGCGCGAAGCCAGACAGATGCTGAGCTTTGCAGCGTCCCATGCCGGTTCGACCCTGCCTGGCCGAACTGACGATTTTCTGAATATCATCATGCGACGTCCCCATGGGGTGGTGCTGGCGATTGCTCCCTGGAATTTTCCGGTGCTGACACCCTTGCGCAAACTGGTACCGGCGCTTGTCACCGGGAATGCGGTCGTGCTGAAGCCCAGTGAGTTCAGTCCGGCTGCAGCCGTGGCGCTCGTGACGCTCAGTGAGGGCATACTCCCTGAGGGTACGGTTTCGCTGGTGCACGGCAAGGGGCAGGTCGCGGCCCGGCTGGTGTCAGACGACAGGATTCGAGCGGTATCGTTTACCGGTTCGGTAGATACCGGACGCAAGGTTGCGGTCGCTGCGGCGGCTGGTCTGAAGCCCGTATCGCTCGAGCTGGGTGGCAAGAATGCAGCCATTCTGGATGATGTGTCGGATCTGGATGCCGCACTGGATGCGATTGTCGGAGCTGCCTTCCAGTGCTCGGGTCAGCGTTGTACTTCCATCAGTCGGGTGATCGTCAACCGGAATATTCTCGACGATGTGGTGGCCGGGTTCAGACAACGCCTGGGAAATCTGGTTGCAGGCCACGGTAGTCAGTCGGGGACCACCCTCGGGCCGATTACCACACAGGATCAGATAGACAAGATCGAACGTCTGGTCAATGAAGCGACAGACAGCGGCGCGCAATGTCTGCTTGGTGGCAAGAGACTGTTCCCGGCAGATGCGCCGACGGGACGTTTTTTCGAACCAACCCTGCTGCTGTGCGAAGACCCGTCGAACGTCGCGGTGCAGGAAGAGATATTCGGACCGGTGCTGACACTGCAGCCTTATGGCAGTGACGACGAAGCTCTGGAGCTGCTCAACAACTCTCGCTTCGGGCTTACCTGTGCCGTATTTACCGATCGTGTCCGCTTTGTCTCCCGGGCTCTGTCCGAGGCGCAGACCGGCATGATCCACATCAATCACGGCACCGTGCCTGATGACAACATGCCCTTTGTCGGGATACGCAATTCCGGACTGGGTATCGGCTCGGTCGGGGCCAGTACGCTGGATTTCTATACGACTGAACATTCAGCCTACGTGGCTGGTCACTGAAGAGGAGCCAAGCTGTGAAGATTACCGATATTTCCATACGTGCCTGTCGCCATGCACCGGAAACCGAGTACAAGCTGAAGGATGGCCAGCCCTTGTCATTCGAGTTCCTCGCCTTGCAGTTCCAGACGGATGAAGGCATCAGTGTCGATACATTCGGGTTTGCCGGGCGCAGCGCCATTGCCATGGGCGCGGTGGCGGAGGAAATGATCAAGCCCTTCTTTCTGGGCAAGGATCCGGACTACCGGGAGCGAAACTGGCATGAGTTCCGCAAGCTCAACCGCGCCTGGAACTTTGCTCCGGGCTATTCACTGGCACCGTTCGATATTGCCACCTGGTTGCTGGCATCCAAGGCAGCAGGCTTGCCGCTGTATCGTTATCTCGGTGCCTATCGAGACAGTCTGCCGATCTATGGCAGCTCCCTGACGCTCAACAG
>CBDUIJ010000307.1:0-7018 GCA_965367215.1 uncultured Granulosicoccus sp. | reverse complement strand
GATGGCTGTGGATGAGATCACCGGGATCGTTTTCCAGATTCATCAGATCCAGAAATGTCGGCGGACTGTTGGGCAGCGCGGCCAGTGAGCTGGTGCCCGCCAGGATGTTCTGCGGCTGCATGACAAAGCCATCCCAGTGGGTGTGCATATTGCGCTGATCTTCACTGCGCGGCACATGGTGAAAGCCAACGCGGTGCCACAGCACGATGTCCTGCTCTTCAATCGATTGTCCATCGACATACTGCAATACGTGATTCAGGCAGTCCGGATTGAAGCGGGCATTCTGACTGGCAAAACGCTCACAATCGTTGGCGACGGTCACGAACAGATCGTAGGCTGAATAAGGCTCTACCTCTTCGCGGACGAAGCGATGCCCCAGACGTACCGGCTCGATGGTGTAGGCCGGACTGTCGAGCTCATCGTTGGCACTGATCTGCCAGGTCTGCTGGGTTTCCGGATCGATCCGGCGTGCCTGTTCGGTATCGAATGTCTCGCTCTGGCGAGTGCGACGGCCGTCATTCTGCAGCACATAGCGAGTTTCCGAAAAGTGGTCATCGGTGGCGGACTCCCCGAGATCGAAATCCAGTCGCCAGTAGTAGTTGTGGGTGTGAGACAACCACAGTGTGTCCGGGTCGTTCTGCAGCACACGGCCATAAGGCAGATCCAGGTTGGACGAGCTGCGTTGCAGAGCGCCGGTGGCGCCGATACCCGGTTCAATGGCACCGTCATCGTAGAAGGTCCAGCTGATGATGTAGGCGTAAGCCCCCACCTGAGAGACGGAGAACAGGTTGAGGCTTTCAGCCTCCACCGATCGGGTTGCGGTGCGATAGCCGTTGTCACTCTGACCACGCCAGCGGCAGATGGCCGGGCGCGTCTGTACTGCCAGCAGTTCACCTTGCGGACAGTCAGCGTCGGTGAGTGTCAGCAAATAGCCTCCGCCGAGTCCATATTGCGTGACATCGTTGTAGGTGACGTCGCTGTCATCGTAGGCCACATGCAACTGGCTGAGTCTGGCAGAGCTGAGTACCCGCAGCGGCTCGCCATCAGGTGCGGTGTATTGCACATCACTCAGAACCAGGTTCTCACGAATGCGAGACTCCCAGCACATGTCCCAGACAGCACCATTGGCAAAGGTCTCGGTGATGCGCGACTCGGCCTCGCAGGCAGGTTCTGCCGCCAGCGCCTGCCGGAAACCCAGGCTGAGGCCGGGCAGAAGCCCATCGTCAGGCTCGGTGCCGATGACGCAACAGAGTGACAGCACGAAGATCAGCACCAGCCTTGCCCGATACTTGCCCGGCGTCCGAGTCGCTGGTGCTGGCAGCGTGCGGGTCCAGAATGTCTGCAGGTGGTTCATGGCCACTAGTCGTTCACCTCGAAAGGGGAGGCAGCTGTCCAGTCGAAGGGCGTCAAGTCGAATTGGAATGCGACATCACGAATCACGGGCCAGTCCTCGATGCGCGGGTCCAGTGTGCGCGACAGGCTGTACCACAGTACCGGTTGATTGCCCTGCAGGGATTCGCCGTCGATGTAATCGTCCAGTGAGGCGCCACAGCCCGCTGCAGGAGCGTCGCCTGACCCCGGCACTGTCTCGCCGCTGTTCAGCCAGGCGTGTCGCTCACAAGGCCGAAAGACGCTGACCGCACCATCCGATTGAGCCCAATCCATGCCGAGGCTGCGATAACTGAAGCCACTGTTGGCAGGGTCGAGAAAGTAGCCGGCACCACTGGCATCGATGATTCGCCAGCCGCGAAAGTTCTCTCGCTCCACCTGTAACAGGGATTCCGTCTCAAGGCTGCTGACCTGCATGGGACGGCGGTTGCCATCGTCCGCATCGAGCGGAAAATCGAACTGCTCCACGCGATCGACGGCCGGAGTATCCAGATCGAATACCAGTCGCCAGTTGGCGAGCACCGTGGCACGCGTCAGAGGGGCGGTGCCGGCCGGTATCGCCTGGGCAAAGTCAGGATCGGGTGTTGTCTGTGCTGCACGTCCGGACAGGCTCACTCCGGGACGAATCTGGCCATCTTCGGTAAAGGTGAAGCTGCTGGTCCAGGTCAGTGTCTCGCGCTGAAAGGCGCTGCTGATTTCCAGTTTCTGGCTCTGAATGCTGGGACGTTGGGCGTATTTGGCGAGAATGCGGTTGTCTCTGACCCGAGAACAGACCGCTGCCGCATGCCCGGAGACAGTCAGGCGAGTACCGTCGCAGCTGTTGTCGTTCATCGCGATGATATCGGTGAACTCGGCGCTGCGAGGAGGCTGCAGCGAGGGGTTTATCTGCGCAATGGGGTCGCGACTGTCATGGTAGTGCAGCAACAGTTGCCCCAGGTGGGCTTCCGAGAGTACCGGGCGCAAAGTGCTTCCCGGTGCACGGTACCTGAGCGAACGAACGGTCAGACCGTGTGATTCTTCGACAGACAGGCACATGGACCACGTGGCACCAGAGGCAAAGGCGTGATCCAGGGCCAGCTGCTCACCGCAATCTGTCTGCTGCGCGTTGGCCGGCGCGCTCATCAGCATGGCCAGCTGCAACAAGAGTGCTGTCAGCAGAGGGATCGGGCGCGGAAATTTCATCGACGGTGCAATTCGCCTACTTGCTGACGGCTCAGGTAGATGAGCGGTTCGGTCGTGAACACGGTGCTGCTCGCATCGAACAACGATAACAAGGCGCAGCGTGACACGGAACAGGGGTCATTACTGTCTAGCGGTTCGTAGATGCTGGCCTTGACGTCCAGTTCGTCCAGTGTGGCGAACGGTATCGCATTGCGCCGGGATTGTTCGGCACGCAGCTGCGACAACAGGCTGTCATCCTGCGCCAGCAGCGCCTTGGCGAAGGCGATTTCCTGCTCACTCAGCGGCAGATGGACAGAGTCGATGCCTTGCTCGCGCAGGACGGCCTGATTATCGAGATCGATGACCAGCATCCGGGCTGCCTGGCTGGTGTAATCGTATTGATACACTCTGGCACGGCGCTCAAGGTTCGCCTGCTTGCTTTCCTGTCTTTCGATGAACAGGGTCTGTACGCCCAGTGGGTGCGCCTGGCGCTTGCCGGCCGATTCGGCCCAGGGTACTTGTGAGGCCAGTAGGGCGGCCACATGTTGCTCCTCTGCCTGCAGACCCCTGGCATGGCCCGAAGCTTGCCAGCTCAGCAGTGTAACGAGCAGTAGCGGTTGCACAAGTGCCTGAAATACACGCAGAAATACGTGCTGACTGGTGCCAATGGTGACTGCGGCAGCTCGAACCGGCAAGGTGCACAAGCGAAGGAGATGCATCGGTAGCTGTGCCGGGCGGCGGAATGGGAATGATTTCGTCATACTATTGTCAATCATACGATGCTTGCGGCCTGTTCGCCGGTATCTCAATCGCAACCTGACCGTTTTGAGTGAATGAAGACTGACTGGATCCACTATTTTGGCTACGGTTCCCTGGTGAATCGGGAAACGCGTCCTGCCGACGAGGTTGCGCACTCGGCGCGCCTGAATGGCTGGCAACGCGTCTGGGATCACCGCGTGACCGATCCTGCCCGTGACAAGCGCTGTACATCACTGAGTATCGAACCGACGTCCGGTGTCGTGGTGCAGGCCGGTCAGGACGTGATTCCCGCCGGTATCGATGGCGTCGTCGTGCGTTTGCCGGTGGAGCATCTGCCGCAGCTCGATGCGCGTGAGGCCGGCTATGATCGCCTGAGTCTGCCCCTGAGTGACTTCGACCTGTCCGACGAGCTGTTGCAGCAGATGGACGATGAAGGTGTCGAGAACATCATGGTCTATCGCAGTCAGACAGTGAATCGTACGCTGGCTGATCAGGACAATCCGGTACTGCTGAGCTATGTGGATTGTGTCATGGCGGGTTATCTGCATCGTTTTGGCGAGCAGGGCGTACAGGACATGGTCAGCAGTACGCGCGGCTGGGAGCGTCCCTTGTTCGATGATCGTAGCGATCCGTTCTATCCGCGCTGGGTCGAGGTCAACGACAGCAGCAGGCAATACTTCGACGGCCTGATCATGGCGCAACTGGACGTGCAACAACGCAGTCGCCGAGCCTGATATGTCCCGGGCCTGCAATGCCCGGAGAGTCTTTCGGATGAATAGTGCAGGCTTGCACTGAAGCCAGGTTTTGCCACCCTTCGTTGTACTTCAGTTTCATCACAAGTCTCATGCGAAAGTAGTTCTATCAATCACTTGCGACACTTCGGGGCGTTTGCGATGATGGGCGGCTGATTGACGAGGTCATGCATGGACATATCAAGATACATCACCGAAAGTGATGGCGCTGTTTCCTTCGATGCGAATCAGGCCAGTGCTTTTGCAAAAGGCATGGCCGGGGATTTCAACCCCTTGCACGATCCGGAGAGCAAGCGTTTCTGCGTGCCCGGCGACCTGCTGTTCTCGGTACTGCTGCATCGCTATGGCGTGGCCAGCAACACCAGTGTCCAGTTCTCCGGCATGCTGGACGGCAAGACTCGCATGTTGCTGCCACCTGTCGTGGATGGGCAAGCCGATATCACCGATGCGCGTGATCGAGCCCTGCTGAGCCTGTCATTGGGCGGCAAGCGCTTTACCGATCTGAACTTCATTGCTCAATTGTGTGAGCAGTACGTGCGTTTCTCGGGACAGACATTTCCAGATGTGCTGGTGCCGCTGATGCGCAGCGCCGGGACGATGATCAATCCAGCGCGCCCCATGGTGATCTACAAGAACATGTCCATCGACCTCAACGACTCGGCTGCCGAGTTGTTTGAAGCGTCTGACGATGGACAGCTCGGACAGCTGCGCAAGGCCATCGATGGCGAGTTGACGCTGGAACTGGCTGGGTCCGATATGAGCGCCGATGGACGCAAGGGACGGGTGCAGTTGATGTTCAATATAGAAGTGGCTGGACAGAGTATCGGTACCGGTGAGAAGAATCTGGTGCTCAGTGGTTTGCGAGACTACGACGAGGCAGCCATGCAGGTCGTCGTCGATGACTATAATGATCGTCGCCACGCCTATCAGGGAGATTGAACATGCGTTGTGAATCAGAAGTCTCTGTCGTCATCACCGGTGGTGCATCAGGTCTGGGGCGCGGAACCGCGACGCATCTGTCATCATTGGGATGCCGGGTTGCCGTACTCGACTTGCCCAACGAGGATGCCGCTGCCGAACTGGCCAGTGCCGGTATCCATTTCATTGCCTGTGATATCACGCAGGTCGAAGCCGTCGACGCTGCCATCGATCAGGTCATCGCCACTCAGGGTGTGCCACGTGTTGTGGTCAATTGCGCCGGTATTGCCCCTGCAGCACGCAGCGTCAGTCGCGATGGCGCGCACGATGCCGATCTGTTTGCCAAGGTGGTCAGTGTCAACCTGACCGGCTCCTTTCTGGTGGCCTCGCGCTTTGCCGCTCATATGGTGGGCAACGAGCCGGGTGAAGACCAGGAGCGAGGCGTCATCATCAACACAGCCTCGGTGGCGGCCTACGACGGCCAGGTCGGCCAATGCGCCTATTCAGCCTCCAAGGCCGGCATCGTCGGTATGACCCTGCCCATGGCGCGTGATCTGTCCTCACTGGGTGTACGAGTCTGTGCCATTGCCCCCGGTATCTTCGAAACACCCATGGTGACGGGCATGCCGGATGAGGTGCAGCAGAGTCTGGCGGCACAAGTGCCGTTTCCAAAGCGCTTGGGCAAGCCTTCGGACTATGCGAAACTGGTACAGCACATTATCGAGAACACGATGCTCAATGGAGAGGTCATCCGACTCGATGGTGCCATCCGCATGGGTGCCAAGTAGTTCCTGACCCACATCCGCACGTTTTACTTCGCATGGAGGCGAAATGCAGACACAGAAAATGACGTCCACTGACGCACTGGAAATACTTCAGACAATCTACGGCTTCGATGAATTTCGCGGCCAGCAACAACAGATTGTCGACACGATCATCGCCGGCGAAGATGCCCTCGTTCTGATGCCTACCGGCGGCGGCAAGTCGCTGTGCTACCAGATTCCGTCGCTGGCAAGGCCCGGTACCGGCATCATCATTTCCCCATTGATTGCGCTGATGCAGGATCAGGTCGATGCGCTGAAGGCGCTGAATCTGAATGCTGCCTTCATCAACTCCTCGATGGACGCCCAGAGCGTGGCGCAGACCGAAAATGCCCTGCTCGCAGGCGAAATCGACATGTTGTATGTCGCGCCCGAGCGCTTGCTGATGCCCAATATGCTCTCGCTGATCGACCGTTGCGAGATTGCGCTGTTCGCCATCGACGAGGCGCACTGCGTGTCGCAATGGGGGCATGATTTCCGGCGCGAATACATGGGTCTGTCCATTCTGTCCGAGCGTTATCCGACGGTGCCACGAGTTGCATTGACGGCTACCGCTGACGAGCGCACTCGACAGGAAATCGCCAATAATCTGCAGTTGACCGAGGCGGCCAGTTTCGTCAGCAGTTTCGATCGCCCCAATATCCGTTATGCCATCGGCGAGCCGAACAATGCTCGCGATGCCATGCTGCAGTTTCTCGACACACACCATGAGGGTGACGCCGGCATTGTCTACTGTCTGTCGCGCAAGAAGGTGGAGCAGACAGCCGAGTGGCTGAACAAGCAAGGCCGGACGGCCGTGGCCTATCACGCGGGACTGTCAGCGGTCGAACGTCAGCACAATCAAACCCGATTCCTGCGTGAAGATGGCCTGATCGTGGTGGCTACCATCGCCTTCGGCATGGGCATCGACAAGCCCGATGTACGCTTCGTGGTGCATCTGAATCTGCCCAAGAGCGTCGAGGCCTATTACCAGGAAACCGGTCGTGCCGGTCGTGATGGGCTGCCATCGAATGCCTGGATGGCCTATGGCCTGCAGGATGTCATCAATCTGCGTTCCATGATGGCGCAGTCCGATGCCGATGAGCAGCACAAGCGTCTGGAGAATCACAAGCTGGAGACCATGCTGGGGCTGGCCGAACTGACGACCTGTCGGCGCCAGGCCTTGCTCAGCTATTTTGGCGATACGCTGGAAGAGCCTTGCGGCAATTGCGACAACTG
>CBDUIJ010000306.1:0-7088 GCA_965367215.1 uncultured Granulosicoccus sp. | reverse complement strand
GAGTAGGTTCCGGATCAGGAGTAGGTTCCGGATCAGGAGTAGGTTCCGGATCAGGGGTAGGTTCCGGATCAGGAGTAGGTTCCGGATCGGGAGTAGGCTCTGGATCAGGAGTAGGTTCCGGATCGGGTGTAGGTTCTGGATCAGGAACAGGCTCCGGCTTGGGCGGAACCGGCAATACCTCGGCGGTGATGTTGTTGCTGATAACGTTGACCACATGTTCTTCGGATCCAGCAGGTGGAGTGAGATTCGGTATGTCGCCAACGGCAAAACCAAGATCAGGTGGCTCACTCGGCACAACCGTGCCCACGGAGCTCGTTGTCTCTACAGTGATGCCGGAATTGCTGGATTCGCTACCGGCCTTGGAAGACGCTTCTTCTTCGGTCGAATTGCCTTCCTCGAGGTATTCCTCTCCGGCTCCGCAACCTGCCAGCGTTGCAGACAGTATGATCATGCAAGCCAGGCATAGCGTTGGTGACAGTTTGCGAGTGTTCATCAATTAGTGCTACCGATATGATTTCTAGCGAATCATTTGTTGACAGAAGCCACATTTTTCAATCAATGCAGCTGTTCCCTGTCTGACGTATCGGTTTACAAAGAGACTAATTGAGCATCTGGATCACAGCGTGGTCTTTTGCCGGTCTTGCTCTGCCTGAAATGTTCAGTGATCGCAAAAACGATCCTCAGGAGGAATAGAGCTGTTTCCTGGGTGAGTGCAGTTTTCCATAGTTGGAGAATGCTCGTTTCATCCAATCGCCGGCTTGTGGACGTCTGGTCAGCACCATCACCGCCGCAATCGGCATGGATATGATGACTACCGCGACCGCCTTCAGTGTGAACACGGCAGGTGACCCTGCGCTCCCTCGTTCCGAGCTGATACGCCGATAATTTTCACCCTGCTTGATGAAGCGATGTATCAGGTACGAGGCGCTGGAGCGTGCTTCTGGAATATCTTCGTAGGCTATGGCATCACTGGCCCAGTAGATCAAGCCATTATTCTCACGCACTCGAAGGAAGAAATCGGTATCGGATCCACCCGATTTTCCGAAGCTCTCGTCAAAGCGTAGCTTGCCGATTCGGGCCTTGTCGATCAGAACATTGCCAGTGCCCGTGTGCTCTATGGTCTGAGCATTGCGGCGTCCACGTGTGTTGTGAAGATCGACCGTGTGCACCCAGGCGGGTGCCGATGGGTGAAATACAGCGGGTACCGGGCCTGCAACAACGGTGGCATCACAGGTGTTCTTGATGTGTAGAAGCTCTTCCAACCACTGTGCTACCGGGTATTCGTCGTCATCGAGAAAGGCCAGCAGGTCGTGTTGTGAATGATCCAGAAGAATGTTTCTACCGGTAGCGATATTGTTCTGTGGCGAGTCAACAAGATTTACCGGGCAAACCCTGGAGATACCCGTGCTATCGATATTCTCCTTGATATCTTCGTGAGCAGCATGGCCGCTGTTGTTGGCGATGACAATCTCGATGTCGCCCTGGTGGTTTTCAACGATGGGAATCAGATGAGCAAGCAACTTGGCAAGCCCGGCGGTTCGTTGCTGCAGGGTGATGATGCCGATTGAAATGGACGTCTTGCTCATGGAATTAATCTGATTCAAGGATTGGATTTCAGCTGCGCTGATTGTTTTCTATTGTAGATAACAAGAGCGACCAGTTCGCCGGCAATGACGGATAGCAATGCCAATCGTATCGAGTTGAAACCCACTCCGAATATCAGCATGCCTGAGGCCGTCACCAACAGAGAGATCACGCTGACTCTCATCAGGAAGCGAAATTCCATGGAAACGACAAAGAACTGTCCATGCCAGAACCGCACAATGCTGCACGAGGCCAGTACGACCCATACCAGCAGGAACCACTGTACCTGATGGTAATCCGGGACAAATCGCTCGAACAGGCCGGTGAAGTGGGCTATCAGCAAAGCGGCGACATAGAGTAAGGAAAACAGCGTCGTCTTCACGAGGTAGGAGTGGATGCGAGGCATCAGACGGGTAATGCCGCTGTCATTGTAGAGTCGTCGTAGCGTTGGTGTAGAACTGTTGACCAAGCCCTGACTGACTACCGCCATCGGCATGATCAGCAGTCGACCAAGGCTGAAGTACCCGGCAACGGTTGGTCCGCTTATCAACATGAGAAACGGGTTCATGCTCTGATTCTGCGCCCAGGTGATCCCCATGCCCATCAGGCTGAACCTGCCTTGCTTGAAATAGCCGGACAGCACTTGTACAAGATATTGTGGCCCTTGCCATTGAGCACTCATGAGCGAGCTCAGGCACAGCATGTTGCTCAACAGGCTGACAATCAGGCTGGCAGACAACGCTGCATAGGCAGCTTCGACGACATGTGAACCTTTGTAAAAGCCAACAATGGCACCCAGGAGCAGAATCTGCACGCAGACGTAAATGAAGGTGCAACGCAGCGAATAGATCTGATTGCCGGTGGTGTACGCGTATTGCTTGAATGCATCGAATACGATGTACAAGACCATATAGATGCAACCTGCCAATACGATCCCGGCAGGTACTTGTATGTCGAACACGAGAGGCAGAATGCTGTAAATGATGAATACTGCCATCATGAAAACAATCAGGCCAATCGCTTCTATGGCCATGGTGGCGAGGAAGATACGTCGCCGTACCGACTCGTTTTCAGAGGCTATTTCAAGCATCATCTGCCGATGAAGCAATGTGCCGAATACTCCAGCAACCAGTGTGCTCAAGACGAAGATGAAGCTGTAAATACCGAATTGCGCCACATCGGCAACTTTCAGTACCACAATGGACGCCAGCATATTCGATCCGCTCATCAGGATCTGTTCCATGACACTGGCGTACTGCCTGAGCAGATCACGCTGAGTCAGTTTTTGCAGAAGACTCATTACCAGTTCGGCGTATCCATCATCGGGAATGGTATGGCTGACAAGCGTTGTGCCATCGAGAATCAGCTTCTGCGTAAACGCAGGAAGCTCATCGCTACTATCCAGCCAAGCACGATACCGGCACCGTCAATGCCAAGATCGGAGAGCCGAGTGGTGCGGTTGAACAAATGCAATTGCATGCCTTCGCTGGCAATGGCCAACAGGAACAGCAGGACCAGCAACATCAAGCCGCTTATATGCAAGGATTTTGCGTGCAAGCCCAGGACGATCGACACCAGAAGAAAGAACAGAAAATGCCCTATCTTGTATGTTGATTGTGCCGCCTCCAGATCGAAGGCGGGGATCAGGCCGGAAATTTTCTGGAAGACCGGATTGACAAAACCAACCGTCGCTGTTTCCGGGAGCATGACACCCACGATGATGCCAGCTATGAGTAGTGTGGACGTAATGAACAGCGTGCGTGATCCGCGCTTGAATATCCATTTTGCGCTGAGCGCGAAGATGACAAGCCAGGCAAAGACCAGCAGGGCGATTCCTGCCTTGTAGATTGGTGTGATGCTGATCAGCTCGGCGGATGCGTCAGTGAGGCTGAAACTGTTGGCAGAGTCTCGAGAATTGAGAACCAGTGTGAAGGCGGTAACGCCATCGGGAATACTGACAATTCTCTCTGTCTGATACCGAGCTTGTGCGCCGGTCAGATTCTGGATTGTCAAATACTGTACGACTTCGCCGTCGGCGTCTTCCAGCCAGACCATATAGGCCGCTCCACGACCGTCGCTATCAACCGTGCTCTCTGCCATGTTCAGAGTTTCCAGCGTGCCCCTGATTCGCAGCTTGCTGGAACTCAGGTTTTCTCTGTCAGGTAACTGGAAGGAGTGCTTGGCAAAACTGCGGTTGTCGGTCTTTCGCAAGACGGATATACGATCGTCGTCGATGGCGATATTCGACCAGTCTCCGGCGGGTTGCCACAGGGAGACATCACCGGGGAACCCGTCCTGGAATGCAACGTCGCCGTCCAGGTGGTATTTGATATTCAGCAGACCCAGGGTCCATGTCAATACTGTCACCACGATGACGAGCGCGGTGAACGAGTAGATCTTTCTCGAGGTTGAGGTCATGGGTAGAGCTGGGATCACTAGCGCTGCAAGAATCAGCGAGTCGGCATAGGATACTACTGATTTCCAGTGCCGGTCAGATTGCGGCGTGATCCGTTGCTCACAGTGGTAATTGTGGCGAGGTCTGCCGCAACGCCGGGTGAACCCGTCATTCTGACGCGGGCGACCGGCGTTCCTTGCACAGCCGCCCGATTGAATCCGTGTTACGTATTGCCAGAGAGACTACTGAGGGTTCGATAGACCGTCGACGTTGTAGGCCAGGTCAGAACCTTCAGTGATCGGCATGCCGTGCTCATCGAGCATGGGAGGCGTGTATTCGGTCGGTTGCCAGCAGACGGAGGAGAAACGCGCGAACACGGTGTGATCGGGCGCCCATGTGCTGCTGTTACCGCCATGGAACGTGGCAAACATGACGGAATCGACAACAGGCTTCGAGCCGGCCGCCTGCCAATGAATATTGTCACGTTGCAGTTTCAGTTGGTCATTGGCCCAGACACGTACCTGGCCATCAGAGGCGCCAGTGGAGGAATTGCCGGTGACTTCCATCGTGACCTTGAACCATTCTCCAACCGGTACCTCGAAGTCCTGCAGTGGGTAATTATCACCATAAGGCAGGTTCTGAGTTCGATCCGAGCTGTAGGCATATACCGCCAGGCGAGCGGTTCCATCCTTGTTGCCACGCCACATCAGCCGTGCCGAGAATCCGTCCTGATACAGGTTTCCGCCAGTTGGCGTTGAGCCGCCACCCAGGCCAAAGCCGATCTTTCCACCTTCGTTCTTGCCGCCCCAGTCAAAGTCCGGCTCCAGGTATATGGACTGTGTCAGAGAGTAGGTGCGTGACGGCGCGAGCACGCCCTTGCCGACGACATGGATCGAACCCTTGCTCGTGGGCTCCAGCTTCTGTCGAAGATAGCTGAGTCCTGTTTCTTCCAGGCCGAGTGCCAGGTAATCGGTATTCGTCATGAACTGCCAATCTTCCAGACCGGCCCACTGTTCGATACTGTCCACGTTCAACACCCCGAAATCCAGATTCTCCTGGGGCAGCTGCAGGCACTGCTCGATGGAGTAATCGTCCGATTCTTGAGTGCTAGCGGCCTGCCACTGGGTGTTGGGCTCTGCGAGGACCGTGGAACAGCCAATGCCACCCATCAGTGTCAAGAGAAGTATGCCGGGAACTGAATGATTGGCGGCTAATCGCATGTGTAATCCTGATTCGTATTAGAGGGGTTGCGGCAAAGCAAGACTGCTTACCAGTTGGCGACTTTGGTAATAATGACGAACAGATCCGCCGATTCGTCTGTAAAATATCGGTGCTATGTGACAGTTTGTTGTCAGCATCGAAACTCACAACATCATAACCGGCTACGTCATATTTCGGTCATTGCACCTGTGCTGATTCGCTGAAGATGACTTTTCTGCAATGTAGTCCCGGCTCGAGAACCTTGAACATCATCACAAATTTCCCGCGTTACAAACTTTTTCTGCCTGAATACTGTGCCTTGCCTTGCGAAGAGGCAGCCAGGGTCATCGTCGAGAAGGGGAGTCAGAGACAGAGCTTCGGCGTAGCTGCACTGGCGGTGCACGGGTTGATCGAATCCGTCAATGACAGCGTCCTGGGAGAGAAGATCAATCGCATTGAAATGATCGTGCCAGATGGCCAACCGATCGTCTGGGCGCTGAACGCGTTCCATCATCTGGATATCGATTTCAAGATTCCAGGACCCACGCTGACCCTGGAAGTCCTGAAACTTGCCGACGCGCAGGGGCTCAATGTCTTCTTGTACGGCAGCACTGCCGACACCTTGCAACGATTTCAGGATTACATTGCCACCTCGTTTCCCGGTGTCACCGTGGTCGGTGTTCATGAGGATCGTTTCCGCGATGCCACAGCCGAAGAAGATGCCGTTGACATTGAACGAATCAACGCCAGCGGCGCTCATATCGTACTGGTAGGGCGCGGTTGCCCGCGGCAGGAGCATTGGGTTGCTGACCATGTCGGCAAGGTCGATTCGGCCATGCTGGCTGTGGGGGCCGCGTTTGACTACCACGCCGGCAAGCTGAAACGAGCACCTATGTGGATTCAGAAGTACGGACTGGAGTGGTTGTTCAGATTGATTCAGGAACCAGGACGATTGTGGCGCAGATACCTGTTCACCAATCTGCAGTTCATTCGCATGTGCGTGCAGCAGCGACTGCAATCCGGTCGATCACGGTAGCGGACACAGCCTGAATGAACGCCTTGAGGCGCTATCACCAGTCACTGCGTGCTCGTTCATACAGTGGTCTGGATCTGTTGATCATCCTGATGAGCTTTGTGGTCTGCCACTATTTCTATCTGGATGGTCTGGAATTTTCACCGGAAAGGATTGTCATTGTCGTTGCCGCACTGGGGTTGACGTACATCGCCTTTGCGGCAGCCGGCTTGTACAAGACAAACCGTACCCTGCTGTTGCATTCCGTGCTGAACCGGATGACCGTGGGCTGGTTCCTGGTAGTCACCTCTGTTGCCTTGCTGGCCTTCCTGACCAAGATCGCAGGCGACGTCTCAAGGGTCTGGTTTGGTCTGTCCACCATACTGGCCTACCTGGGATTGATTGGGGCACGTGTGGCATCTGCCGTTGTCATGATTGTCAGTCAGAAGCACGGAACCACACGTGTGTCAGTCGTTGTAGTAGGTGATGAGAGCCGTACTGACGATCTGGTTGGGCGCTTGACCGTCAGTGGCTGGTCCGGTTATGACCTGGCAAAAGCCATTCGTCTTGACCGTTCGCTTGATGTTGCTGCAGAGGCTCGAAGCGATGTCACACGAGTGTTGAATGAGCTGACGATAGCACTGCCACTGGCGCAAGAGGCGTGTATCAAGGAAATCATTGCGCGTTTGCGAAATTCTTCCGTGGATGTCTGTGTGGTGCCTGATGCCTTTGGCATGCAGCTGGTCACCGGAGCCGCGATGAACATAGCGGACGTGGCCGTGATCAACATTTCCGACATTCGATTGCCCGGTTCGGCAGAGCTGTTCAAGCGCTTGTTCGAGTGGGTCGTGGCACTTCTGGCAGTGCTGATGCTGGCGCCTGTACTGTTGGGTATTG
>CBDUIJ010000305.1:0-7130 GCA_965367215.1 uncultured Granulosicoccus sp. | reverse complement strand
TGGCAAGTGGCAAGTGGCAAGTGGCAAGTGGCAAGTGGCAAGTGGCAAGTGGCAATCGGCAATCGGCACTTGGCACTTGGCAATCGGCAAACGCCAGACGAAGATCAATCTAGCGTTTGAACAGGCGTATCGGCAATATCCACCACACCAGAACCATTACCAGAAAAAAGGCGCCACCCAGAACAATTTCGGCGGTTTCCGTCGTCAGACGATAGGCGACAGCCAGATCCACATGCCTGGTAAACCACTCAATCGCAAGCGCTGCCGCCAACAATGCCAGTGTTGCCTTGAGCGCAAACTTGAAAACGAACAGCAACAGCCAGCCAACCAGCAGGCTCAGCCATCCGCGCTGTGCCTGCTCGGCCGCCTGCGGCTGCTTGCTCGACGAGCTTCGTTCATCGCCGGCATTGCCTCGCGTCAGGGCACTGTCCTGACTACGCCGTCTGGACCTGTCTCGAGAGAAGACCGACTTGTAGAAATCAACAACGATGAATGCCGCCAGACTACCAGCGACATGAAGACCAACATCTGAAAACGCAATATCCGACAATGCAAAATCCATGATACAGACCCGGCAGATAGGTTGAGCGGCATGGCCGCATTACCACCCTACCCCGAAACCGCCCTGCTTTGCAGCCTGTGTCACGCCTGTACTAACGGATAGTTCCAGTGCTTTCCTGTCTGTCGAGTCCTCGGAAAAGAGCCTGCGTTGACGACTTTCAGCCGCCCGCCTTGCTGGTCGCCAGTGCACTGGTATCAGCCTGATCAGAGCTATCTGCCGACGAGCCGTCCTGAATGGCGTGGCGCAGAATCAGCAGTATCGCCAGCTGTGTGCCGAAGATCAGAGAAGCCAGCAACAGGTGTAATGGCTGCGAGAACAAGGGCATATGCAATCGATCCATGCTCATGCCGATAGCAATGGTGCCCAGTAGAAAGACAGCCAGTGCAATACTCAGGCGACGCAGAATGGTGGAGTGTGAATGGTTGAGCACAGCCAGAATCAGCCAGCCGTTGAGCAAGGTCAATGGGATGGCGTAGTACTTGTGAATACCGAAAACCAGCGGCAGATTGTCGATCCACAAATGTCGATCGGTAAAATTACTGCTTCGCGCAATCAGATCCACCGCCTCTCGAACCTGCGTTCCCATGACCAGCTGCAACAGGCCGGCGATCATGGCCGTGATAATCAGCGGATAGAAGAACCTGGGCAGGCGATCGATATGTATATCGCTGTAGCGATCCCGCCCTGCTCGCACCAGAGCTGCGATCAGGATACCCACGATCACCTGCGCCAGCATCATGTGAAGCGTGATCATGCCGGTATGCAGATTACTGGCAACCACTCTCGCCCCCAGCCAGCCCTGCACGCCGACCAGGATGAACCCGGTCAGCGCAAACCAGAATATCCGCGGCTCATCGCGTCGATACGGTACGGCAAAAAGCAAGGTGACCAGTATCGTCAAGCCAGTGAAAGCCCCTAGCAGACGATTGAGGTATTCGGTCCAGGTCTTGCGCACATTGAAGGTGGTGTCGGCATAACCGCGCTCGGCATAGATTTCCTGATAGTTCGCCGGCAACTGCGCCTCACTGGTAGGCGGTATCCATTGCCCGAAACAGGTGGGCCAGTCCGGACAACCCATACCGGCTCCGGTAGCACGCACGATTCCGCCAACCAGTATCAGCGCAAAGATGGTGGTAATGGTGATCGCGGCACACCAGCGAAAACGGCGTTGGGTTGGTTGACTGGGCATAGCGCAGGCACGACTCGGCAGGACTTCATGAAGATGGGGTTATGGTACGTCATACGCACTGCGGCGCGTTGCGATCAACGAAACGGCCAAATATCTCTGAACTTTCTTCACAGATCCTCGTTCTGAGACTGCATGAAAAACATCCACCTCTACCAGCGACAGAAAAATGTCGCCCGACCGCCGATTGCAGGCTTGCGTACTGTTGCCGGCAATCACCGGGACGCCGGAAACCACCACAACGCAGCTCTATCTTGCCTGCTGACGCTGAGCCTGCTGGTCGCCCCTGTCACGCTCATGGCCACCATGTCGCAGAGCTCCTCTGATGGTGCCAGCGCAAGCGGCCCTGTTGGAGATTTCGCCACGGCCGACCTGAACGGCTGGGCCGAGCGCAGCTTCAAGGGCAATACCGACTACCGGCTGGAAGAGGACAACGGCGTGCGGGTACTGCGTGGTGAGACCCGCGGTCAGGCGTCGATTCTGTACCGTGAGAAGAAGGTGGATCTGAAAAGCACGCCGATAGTGGAATGGTCCTGGAAGGTGAATGGCACCTACCCCGACATCGACGAACGTAGTCGCAATGGTGATGACTTTCCGGCACGCCTCTATGTGGTGGCGAAAACCGGGTTTCTGCCATGGGACACCGTGGCGCTCAACTATGTCTGGTCGTCACAATCGCCACTGGGCGAGGCGTGGCCCAACCCCTTTACCGACAAGGCCCATATGGTCGTGGTGCAGACCGGTGAGGATCACGTGGGAGACTGGGTGGGCCAGCGACGCAATGTGGCAGAGGATTTCAGGCAGTATTTCGATATCGACGTCAGCAAGCTCAGCGGCTATGCCGTGATGGTCGATGGCGACAATGCCCAGCGGGACGGAACCGCCTGGTTCGGCGAGATCCGATTCAGCGCAGAATGATACCGGGACCGGCAGAGGGATATCCCTTTGCCGGTTTTGCGATGCTGGTTCTATACTCTTGTGTATGGACAGACGCCAATTCAATACTCTGTGCAGCGCCCTGTTGACAGGGGCCGCCACTGCACATGCGAAAGCCGACTCTCAGCGCACCCCCTACCCGAGTAGCAGGCTGGTCTATCAGGATGATAGTGATGTCACGCTCGACTCTCTGGAGGCGGGCAAGGCGTATATCTTCGGCTACCCCTACCGGACAACCCCGTGTTTCCTGATGCGCCTGGCACGTTCCTCACCGGCCCGGGGTTCATGGCCTGGTGGTGTGGACAGCGACCAGTCAGTCGTGGCCTTTTCGGCTATCTGCAGCCACAAGATGTCGCACCCGGCCAAACCCATCAGTCACATCGCCTATCGCCCCGAGGTCGTCACTTTTCATGACAAGCAAGGTATTGCACACACCCGTGACGGCGTCATCAGTTGCTGCTCGGAGCGCAGTGTCTATGACCCCGCTGCCGGGGGTGAAGTGCTCAGCGGTCCGGCACCGGCACCGCTGGCCGCGATCGAACTGCAGGCGGACTCGCAAGGGCGATTGTCTGCGGTTGGCAGCCTGGGGGCTGATCAGTACGATCGCTTTCTGGACAAGTTCGGTTTTCGCCTTGCCATGGAATACGGTGTGACGGATGTGCGTGCCCGTTCTGGTGAGCTGGCCGTTGCCGTACCTGCCAATGAATTCTCGGTACAGCAGGTGCTCTGTTGAAAAATGCACGAGCCCTGCGGCAGCTGAAGAAACTGCCATTGCTGCAGAGCATCGACGCCGCTCTGTGGGACCGGCTGATACCGCTGATATCGTTTACCGATCTGGCCGAAGGAGAAACACTGTTCTCCGCTGGCAGCGAGAGTCAGAACCTGTATCTGGTGGTGGATGGTGAGCTCGGGCTCTACATGCCCTGCAACGATGCATCCACTGAAACCTTCTACCTGCAGGCACGCCGCAAGGGCGAGACTGCCGGGGACTTTGCCGTGCTCAACGGTGGCGAACATCTGGCCACAGCCATCGCCATTCGTAAAACCCGAATAGCGCAGTTTCCACGCTTTGCCTTCGACCTGCTGACCAATATCGACTCGGGCATCCTGGCACATGTCTATGACGTGGCCGCCCGTCTGTCGCGGCGTGTGACTCTGGCCCGCGCGTTTCTGGAGCTGTTCGGTGACATGAGCAACGCGACCATGGACCAGTTGCTGGAGCAGACCGAGATCCGCCACTACCACAGTGGCCAGGTTCTCTTTCGCGAAGGCGATACCCCTGACGCCCTGTTTGTCATCATCTCCGGCAAACTGCTGGTCGAATCCATCGATGCCGAGGGTGTGCAGCGCCGAATCGCCGAGGTTCAGGCACCGGAAACCGTCGGCGAGCTGGCCTTGCTGGCTGACACCGATCGCACCGCGACGGTCACGGCTGCCCGTGAAAGTACCGTGGCTGCTCTGGCCAGAAGCGCTTTCGACACGCTCGTTGCAAACCGCCCTGAGATGCTGCTGCGGCTGTCCCGCATGATCGTGCGGCGTAATGTCGCCAATAGCCAGCGTGATCAGAATTCGACAACGGATCGCACCTTCCTGATCCTGCCGCTGGATTCGAGACTGCCGTTGCGTCGCTTTGTACATCAGCTGAAGAGCGCCTTGCGAGACCAGGGCGATACGCTGACACTCAATTCACGCAGCTTCGACACCCTCTACGGCCGTACAGGCGCGTCCCAAACCAGCTTTGACAACATCTTCAACTCTGCCATCGCCGAGTGGCTTGATGACAAGGAAAATCGGGTCGATTCTCTGGTCTATGTTGCCGATCGTGAATGGAACTCATGGACGCAGCGATGCATCAACCGCGCTGATCGTATCCTGCTGCTGGCCAATGCCGACCCGGAAAACGGTGCCGAGCTGCGACAGCAGGAGCAGCAGCTCGAGGCCCTGTTCAGTCAGTCACGCATCCGGCCCCGTATCGACCTGGTACTGCTGCATGCCAGCAATACACGCTACCCGCAGGGAACCAGCCGATGGCTGGACAGGCGGGCACTGGACGCGTTCTACCACGTTCGTATCAACGACCCGGCACATTTTTCCCGGCTGGCACGACGCCTGACGCACAAGGCACGCGGCGTCGTCTTCAGTGGCGGTGGTGCGCGAGGCTATGCGCATCTGGGGGTACAGCGCCTGATCGAGGAACAGGACGTCTGCATCGATTATATCGGCGGATCCAGTATGGGCGGCCTGCTGGGGGCAGCCATGGCCATGGGACGCAGCTACGAAAGCGTGCATTCCCTGTCCGCCTCGTTCGCCAACAAACAGGCCTTGTTCGACTACACCTTGCCACTGGTCTCGCTGATGAAATCAGCCAAGCTGACTCGCTTCTGCCGCGAGGTCTATCGCAGCACGCGCATCGAAGACCTGTGGATTCCATTCTTCTGCATTTCGTCCAACCTGGCCGATGGCCGCGAGGTGATTCACGAAAGTGGTCCCCTGTGGAAAGTCGTGCGCAGCACGATTTCATTGCCTGGCGTCTTCTCGCCAGTGCCTACAGCTGACGGCGATCTGCTGATTGATGGAGCCGTACTCAATACCTTTCCCGTGGACATCATGCAGAAGCGTCTGGGCGGACGTGCCAACATCATCGGCGTCAATGTCAGCCAGATACCCGAGCAGTTTCATTACTACGACTTTGGCACCGCGCTGTCCGGCTGGCAGGTTCTGCTATCCCGCATCAATCCCTGGGCGGATAGCATCCGTATCCCACGCATCGCCGAAACCCTGCTGCGAGCCACCGATATCAAGAGCATCGAGCGTCTGAACGAGGCGAGAAATTCGCTGGAGGTTCTGGTGGAACCCAATGTACGCTCCATATCGCTACTGGATTTCAAGTCCTATGCGCAGATCAGCGATCTGGGCTACGAGGAGGCCCGCAGGGTTTTCGCCCGACATGGCCTGTGCCCCGGGAATCCCGATGATACGCACTGCCCCTTGCCGGAAGCGGAAGCCGATGGGAACTCGACTGCTAGCGAAACAGGGCCTGTATAGCCGGCTTGTCTGTAGCCAGCATGACAGGCGTTGCACCGTCGCGGTTGGGTATCTGCGGATCAGCGCCGTGCTGCATCAACAGGCGCACCATGGCTATGTCGTTGGCTGATACAGCGTGATGCAAGGGTGTATTGTCGTACTCGTCCTGCGCATTGACGTCGGTACCGGGCAAGTCCGCCAGCAACACGGCGACCGCGTCCTGCCCGTTTTCCACCGCTCGCATGAATGGCGTGTACCGGTAGACATCGCGTATCTGAGTGTCTGCGCCCTTGTCGATCAGCCATTGCAGCAGATCCGTATGCCCCTTGGCAGCGGCCAGCGTCAGTGCTGTCCAGCCATTGGAGCCGATCACCTGAATATCGGCGCCCTTCGCCAGCAGCCATTCGGCAACCTGCCGACGATTCCCCAGCACGGCAAACATGAAGGCTGTGCCATTGGTCTGCGTTCTCTCATCGATATCGGCACCTGCTGCAATCAGGGACTTCACCAGTGGCAAGTCACCCTTCTTGCTGGCAACCATCAGCGCATTCTTGCCATTGCTTGCCGTCAGGCTCAGTAGTTGCTGTGGCTGATGACGTTCCAGCATCTGCCGGAGCGTATCGACCCGATCGTTACCGATAGCGCTGACCCAGCGTTGCTGCACGCGCGGGTCCAGACTGGCCTGCTGCGCACCGCCTGCCGTTGCAAGCTGCGTAGTAGTTCGACTGTCCGAAGCATGAACTCGGGTTTGAACGGATGGAGCAGAGGCAGACTGCTGATCGCGCATGCTGTCATCAGTGGCGTGAACGACGCCCAGGCACAAACCGACACCGACTGAAAACAGAACAAGACAGGACAGTGGTTGTCGCATCTGCAGAGTCGATCAGGATAGTTGCAGTGAAGCCAGCACATCGGTGAACACCAGATCCGGATCGTAATGCCCCGTCAACCGGATCACGGCATCGCGTGCCACGGCTTCATCCAGCAATTGCTTGAACCCATTCTGCATGGCTTTGCTGACCGGAATGTTCTGCTTGTACAGTACCCGGCAATATTCGTCGCCGATGAACAGTGGCAACTGGTCCTGCTGACTGATCAGCTTGATGGACTCGAAGTGTGATGGGCTGTGCCCGGTGATGAACAACATCGTGCCGCGACTGGGCTCTATCGGCGTGACGATCTCCAGGCCCACCTCGATGAGCGTGCCTTTCTCATGCTCATGCAGATCGGCATCGAGTTCCACGGTGTAGGGTCCACCGAGCAATTTGCCCGTTTTCAGACAAGGCGCATCGGCTGGCAATACGAAAAATATGGCGGCCTGCCACTCGCCATTGTCCAGCTGCACCGGTACACAACTGAGCGTGATATTGGCGTTGTGCAGCAACACCATGACATCGTCGGGGAATCGTTCTTCGGGGATTT
>CBDUIJ010000304.1:0-7142 GCA_965367215.1 uncultured Granulosicoccus sp. | reverse complement strand
GATAGATGGATCCGGAGTGGGGGCTGTCATAGACGACGGGAATCGGATCGCCGCAGCATCTGACGTCCGTATTGCTGCAGTCGGCAACCGGCATTGAATTGAATCATGTGCCCTACAAGGGAGGGGCCAACGCCCTGGTCGACATGATTGCCGGTCGTGTGGATATCGGTTTTGTCGGTATTCCACCCACCGCGCCTCGCGTCAGGAATGGGGAACTTGTGGGGCTGGGCGTGACTACTGCAGCACGTTCGAAGCTGTTGCCCGATACCCCAGCCATTGCCGAGACGGTGCCCGGGTTCGAGACCTCTGTCTGGTTCGGACTATTGGCCCCCAAGGGCACGCCGGACGAGGTGAAGCGTGCCATCAAGGATGCCGTGGCAGCTGTCATGAAAGACGAAGAACTGCAAGCACGGTTGGCCGGGCTGGGCTATGCACCGATGGCCGACAGCGTGGATGACATGAGCGTATTCATGGCCTCCGAAACCGCACAGTGGAAATCCGCTGTCGATCAGTCAGGCGCCAAAGTGGACTGACCGAGCCGGGGCCTGATGTCAGGCTCCGAACTTTCGGGCACCGGATTTCCATTCCGGCGCCGAGCGCTGATACCACCTTTACCGTAGTCACTACGTGCGGATTTTCGAGTCCGGACCGTGTCGTGGATGACTGCGCCTTCAAATTCGCAGGAAACGCTGAAAACTACCATGAAACCGAAGAATCTGATTGTCATCATGGCGGATGAACATAGCCGCAAGATGCTGGGTTGCTATGGCAACCAGACCGTGCAGACACCGAATATCGATCGTCTTGCATCTCGAGGAACACGCTTCAATCGGGCCTACACACCCAGTCCATTGTGTGTGCCGGCACGGGCAGCCTTCGCCACGGGCAAGCCGGTACATCAGATCGGGGCCTGGGACAATGCCCATGCCTATACCGGAGAACAGGAGAGCTGGCATCATCGCCTGCGCAGTAATGGGCAGCATGTGCATTCCATCGGCAAGCTGCATTTCAGAGGGCGAGATGGCGATGACTGCGGGTTCTCCGCCAGTGACATTCCCATGAATATCGTGGATGGCATGGGCGATACCATCGGCCTTATTCGCGACCAGAATGTGCAGCGAGGTGCAGCCAACAAGATGGCTGATCTGGCGGGCCCTGGTGAGTCCATCTATACCACCTACGACCGCAATATCTCGTCTCACGCCCAGATCTGGTTGCGTGAGCAGGCCGCGCGCTGCTCCGACAAACCCTGGGTGTTGTTCGTCTCTTTTGTGTCTCCGCACTTTCCGTTGACTGCGCCACCGGAATATTTCTACCGTTACGATCAGCAGGCGATACCCATGCCGAAGCAATACGCCGACGGCGAGCGTCCGCATCATCCTTATCTCGAGGACTACTCGGAAACTTTCGCCTACGATCAGTTCTTCAAGACGCCGGAGGATGTGAAGCGGGCCATTGCCGGTTACATGGGCTTGTGTACTTTCATCGATGATCAGGTGGGCGAGATCGTGCGATCCGTCAGTGAGGCGGGGCTGGATGACAGCACACGGTTTGTCTACACGAGTGACCATGGCGACAATCTTGGTGCTCGCGGGCTCTGGGGCAAATCGAACATGTACGAAGAGTCCGTTGGCATTCCGCTGATTGTTGCAGGACCTGATATACCGGAAGGCGAGACACGTGAAGAAGGGCGTTCCTTGCTGGATCTGCCACAGTTCATTCTGGAGTCCACCGGCTGTGATGCCAGCGGCTTCAAGACCACCGACTTGCTTGGTAGTGAGGATCAGCCGGTTCTGTCCGAATACCACGGCACCGGCTCGCGCAGTGCTGCCTACATGCTGCGAGCCGGGCGCTGGAAGTATGTCTACTATGCCGACTACGCGCCGCAGCTGTTCGATCTGGAAACCGATCCGGAGGAGCTGAGTGATCTTGCCGGCACGGGTAACTACGACCAGGTGCTGAGCGAGTGTCACGAGCAGTTGTGCTCATTGCTGGACCCGGATGCGGTTCATCAGGAAGCGTTGACGGCGCAACGCTCACTCATCGATGAGCTGGGTGGTGTGGATGCCATTCTGGGGCGAGGGGACTTCGGGTTTTCACCGCCCCCGGGTACCGCAGCACGATATGCCGCGACCAGCCTGACAGAAAAATGAATTCGGCAAGCCGCGACAGACCTTCAACGGCGGAGTGTTCGAGGCTGCTGGCCGGCCTTGGCCCCGTGGTGGATGCCCATCATCATCTGTGGGACCTGGAGAGCCATTCCTATCCCTGGTTACAGGGATCACCGGTAAAGGCTCACTTCGGTGACTATGCTGCCATTCGCAAGTCGTATCTACCCGCGGACTATCAGTCCGATGCAAGGGGCGTGGAATTGCTGGCATCGGTCCATGTTGAGGCACACTGGCAAGGTGGGCAAGACCCGGCGGGTGAATCACGGTGGTTGGAAAGTCAGTGCCATGGCTGTAATTTTCCAACTGCCATTATCGGCCATGCCGACCTGGCAGCGGCTGACGTTGGGTCGATTCTGGATGAGCATGGCCGGGTTTCGCAGTTCCGCGGTGTTCGTATCATGTGCCTCCGAGGCGGCGCAGAGTCAGGCAGGAGGCTACTGCGCAGCAAGGACTTTCAGCGTGGTGTGGCGCAATTGGCAGAGCGTGGTCTGCGGCTGGAACTGCAGATGAATGCCAGTCTGGGCCATGAAGTCTGTCAGCTGGCTCGCGCCTTTCCACAACTGCCCATCATGGTCATTCACGCCGCCTTGCCGCTGGAGCGTCAGCCTGAGGGGATCGGTGCCTGGAGGGGCTGCGTCGCAGAGCTGTCCGGACAGAACAATATTCATATCAAGCTGTCCGGTCTGCCCATGTGTGATTGGCAATGGACGCCCGCCAGCCTGGGCCCGTTCGTACATCACCTTGTTGACTGCTTCGGACCGGAGCGTGTCGTGTTTGGTAGCAACTTCCCGGTGGATAGTCTGTTTTCCGATTATTCGACATTGCTGGCGGCGTATCTGATGGTGCTCGATCACGTTGATAGTGCGGCCCTGCATCTGATCTTTCGTGAATCTGCCAACCACTTCTACGCCCTGGGTTTGAACCTCGACTCCTATTCAACCGGAACACCATTACACCATGGCTGATTCAACTCCATTACCCGTGGCGCAAGTGGGGCGCACCGGATTGACCGTCAGCCGCCTCGGTTTCGGTTGTGTGCCGCTGGGTAATTACCCCACAGATCTCAGTGATGCAGAAGCTGCCGCCTCGCTGGACTGCGCCTGGCAACAGGGTGTGCGCTATTACGATGTGGCTCCACTCTACGGTCATGGACTGGCCGAACATCGCCTCGGTGCAGCCCTGCGTACAAGGGCGCGTCGTGAGTTTGTGGTCTCGACCAAGGTTGGCCGCCTGCTCAAGGCCGAGACTTCTCAAGCACCGACGGGTGATCAGAGTGCTGGCATCTTCACCAATCCTCTGCCGTTTTCCCTGGTCAACGACTACAGCTACGACGGCATCATGCGCTCGGTGGAGGATAGCCTACAGCGACTGGGACTGGCCTCCCTCGATATTTTGCATATCCACAATATCGATCCTGCCAATCATGAGCCGGCAAAACTGGAAGTGATGTTCCGCCAGTGCATGGCAGAAGGCTATCGAGCGCTGGAGCAGCTTCGTGCCGAGGGCACTGTCAAGGCTCTGGGTGTGGGTAACAACTCTCTGGCGATGTGCCAGCGTTTCGCCGCTGCGGGTGATTTTGACTGTTTCATGATGGCAGGGCATTTCAATCTCCTGGATCAGGCAGCCGCGCAGACCTTCATGCCGGATTGCCTGCGACGTGGTTCATCGATTCTGCTAGGTAGTCCGTTCGCCTCGGGTCTGCTGGTGGCAGAGGAGCCCGAGAAGAGCCTCTATATGTATCAGCCACCGACGACAGAGGTTCTGCAGCGCCTGTCGCAGATTCGGCACGTGTGTGACGACCATGGCGTCAGCGCGGTAGCTGCAGCCTTGCATTATTGCCTGTCGCATCCGGCAGTTACCTGTGTCGTCCCCGGAATGCGAACGGTGCAAGAGGTTGAAGGATGTCTGCATGCCTTTCACGAAACCGTACCCCAGTCATTGTTCGATGACCTGCGCATGGCGGGGCTGACCCATGAATCAACGACAGTGATGGAGAGTAACTGATGGCCGATATCCAGTTCAGGAATATCAGAAAATCCTACGGCAATGTGGAGGTCCTGTCGGGGATCGATCTGGATATTCACGATGAGGAATTCGTCGCACTGATCGGTCCGTCCGGTTGTGGCAAGTCGACCTTGCTACGCATCATCGCCGGACTTGAAGAGCACAAGTCGGGTGATGTGCAGATCGACGATGTCGTCGTGAACGACATGACCCCCATGCAGCGCGATATTGCGATGGTGTTCCAGTCCTATGCGCTCTACCCACACATGAATGTGGCGGGAAACATGGGCTTTACCTTGCGCATGCGTGGAGAGAAGAAGGCGGAGATTCAACGCAAGGTGCGCGATGCGGCCGATGTCCTGAATCTGAGTGATTATCTGGAACGCAAACCGGCCGAGCTGTCCGGTGGGCAACGTCAGCGGGTGGCCATGGGGCGCGCTCTGGTGAGAAACCCCAAGGTGTTTCTGTTCGATGAGCCCTTGTCGAATCTGGATGCAAAGCTGCGAGTCGAGATGCGTACCGAGATTCGGCGCTTGCACCAGGAGCTCAAGGCCACCTCTATCTACGTGACACATGATCAGGTTGAAGCCATGACCATGGCAGATCGTATCGTGGTGCTTAACGAGGGGCGCATCGTGCAGCAGGGTCGGCCAATGGATCTGTTCGATCGGCCCGCCAGCATCTTCGTCGCCGAATTCATCGGCTCACCGCAGATCAATCTGTTCGATGGGCAAGTATCGAGTGGCATGGGCGGGAGTGTTCTCGAGGCCTCCGCCGGCGTGTCCATCGCCTTGCCGAGCCTGGTTGGTCAGGAAATGTCTGCGGTGCGCTGGGGCGTTCGCCCGGATGATGTGCTGCTGGCAGCAGGTGACGATGCCATGATTCAGGGCCGCGTCGTGGTGGTAGAGCACACGGGTAGCGAAACCCTGTTGTTCATGGATACCGCACTGGGCAGGCTGTGCATCAAGGTACCACCACGCAGTCCTGTGCTTGTAGGGGAGCAGCTCGGGGTGCGCTTCGAGACGAGCAGCCTGCATCTGTTCGACGCCAGTAATGGACTGCGCGTCGACATGGCGGTGGGGGACTGACATGTTCTCGATACGTCGCCACCCGGTATTCTTCGTGTGCCTGTTTCTTCCCGGCTTCCTGCTGGCAGGTTCTCTGGTGCTCTATCCCATTCTCAATGGTGTGTATCTGGGATTCACGGATGCCTCACCATTGCGGCAGGAAATCTCGTTTGTCGGATTCGAGAACTACCTGTATCTGTTCGAGGATCCGCGCTTCTGGGATGTGCTGGGCAATACGATCTTCATCTGTGGCCTGTCCACGATCTTCTGCACGATATTCGGGTTGGTCATTGCATTATTGCTCGACAGCGGTATCCGCGGTGTGGGCTTCTTTCGCGCAGCTGTGTTCCAGGTCTGGGTGGTGCCCTGGATAGTCATCGCCATCCTCTGGGGTTGGATCTTCAACGACGAGTGGGGCATCGTCAATCATGGCCTGCGAGCTCTGGGCATCACGGATGAATCCATCCGCTGGATGTTCGATACCGACTATGCACCATGGATGGTGGTGTTTGCCTACTCATGGCGTGCCATTCCCTTTGTCATGGTCATTGCTCTGGCGGCCTTGCAGGGCATTCCCGACGAAATCGATGAAGCCGCGCAGGTGGATGGTGCGGGCTACTTCAACAGACTGCGCTTCATTCTCCTGCCGCTGCTGCAGAACATCATTCTCACTGCGGCCTTGCTCGAGGGTGTGCGATTTCTGCAAGAGGTGACGATACCGCTGGTGCTGACGCAGGGCGGCCCGATCGACTCCACCAATGTGCTCAGCCTGTTTACCTACAAGACTGCGTTCACCGAGTGGGACTTCGGGCTTGCCTCTGCAGCGGGCACCCTTTGGTTGTTCTGTGTGATCTTTCTGGCCGGTCTCTATAACCGGTTTCTTCTGAGGAATGTGACATGAGCCTGACCAATCGCCAGATGAAGCAGGAAGCACGACGAGCACTTGTTTACGTGGCTATCTGCGGAATCGTGCTGATCATGCTGATTCCCATCGGCTGGATGCTGTCTACGTCCTTCAAGCCGCTGAGTGATGTGTTCCAGATACCGCCTCGCTGGATACCGGAACGCCCGACCATTGCCAACTACCTGCAACAGTTCAATGGCGTGTTGGGTACTCTGACAATGAACAGTCTGATCATCGCGGTGGGCGCTGCGCTGACCTCGACCAGCATCGGCGCAATGATTGCCTACGGCATATCCCGCTTCAGCTTCAAGGGTGGCACCTTCGTGATGCTGTTCTTCATGAGCACGCTGGCCTTTCCCATTCCGCTGATGATGATTTCGCTGTACAGCCTGTTCGTGTCTGCCAATCTGCTCAATACCTATACGGCACTGATTCTCGGGCATTCGGCCATCACGGTACCCGTGTCGGTCTGGCTGTTGAAGAATTTCTTCGACCAACTGCCGCGTGAAGTGGAGGAGGCTGCATATGTCGATGGCGCATCGCCCTTGAAGGTATTTCTGTTCATCGTTCTGCCCATGGCACAACCGGCGCTGGCCGCCTCGGCCATCTTCGTGTTCGTCGTCAGCTGGAACGAACTGCTGTTCGGTCTGACGTTTACCAGTACGACAGACATGCGGCCCTTGCCGGCAGGTATCACCTTGCTCTTTCTGCAGGAGTTCGAAGGTGCCTGGGGCGAGATGATGGCCCTGGCGGTGATGGTCTCGGTGCCGGTGCTCATCCTGTTTTTCTTTTTCCAGAAGTCTTTTCTGCGCGGCGTGACAGCCGGAGCCGTGAAGGGTTGATCCCGTTTACGGGATGTTCCTGTCTTGTCTTTGAACCCAGTGAGGAGAATATCATCATGAAAAAAACCATCGTAGCCGCGGTACTGTCAGCGGCCCTGAGCACGCCGTTGCTGGCAGAGGATCTTGTCTATTCAGGCTGGTTGGGAACCTATGC
>CBDUIJ010000303.1:0-7146 GCA_965367215.1 uncultured Granulosicoccus sp. | reverse complement strand
CGGCTGACAGTAATACTCTGCGAGAGTGGCGGAATTGGTAGACGCGCTGGTTTTAGGTACCAGTGTCTTTGACGTGGGAGTTCGAGTCTCCCCTTTCGCACCAGTTTTCGTGTCGTGCGCGACACATCACCTGACCGTCGGATGACAGGCCCTGTTCGGCTCCTGAGCGGCCGCGGCACTCATCGTGGTCACTAGAGGCAAGCATGCAAGTATCCGTTGAAACCACCCAAGGCCTTGAGCGCCGTATGACAGTAGCGCTGCCTTCCGAGGACATCGACAGCGCCGTACTGGAACGTCTCCAAAGTCTGAGCAAAACCACACGCATGAATGGTTTTCGCCCGGGCAAGGTACCGTTCAATGTCGTCAAGAAGCGCTACGAGCCACAAGTTCGAGGCGAAGTTCTGGGATCGATGATCAATCGTTCCTATTTCGATGCAGTGCAGCAGGAAAACCTGCGTCCGGCTGGTCAGCCGGATATCGTGCCTGCACCTTCCTCAGGTGATGAGGAAGAGGCTGGATTCAGTTTCGTGGCGACTTTCGAGGTTTATCCCGAATTCGAACCGGTATTTGATGACAGCATTACAGTAACGCGTCCGCTTGTAACCATCGAAGATGGTGACGTTGACGAGATGCTGGAAAACCTGCGCAAGCAACGTACAGAATATGTAGCAGTTGAGCGTGAGTCTGCGAATGACGACCAGATCGTGATCGATTTCGTCGGTCGCATCGACGGTGAAGAGTTCGATGGCGGCAAGGCTGAAAAAGCACCTCTGGTGCTGGGCAGCAACGCCATGATTCCTGGTTTCGAATCTCAGCTTCTGGGTCTGAAAGCTGGCGACGAAAAGACCATCAAGGTCACTTTTCCCGAGGAATATCAGGCAGAACACCTGGCCGGCAAGGAAACCGAATTCGACATCAAGGTTCACGAAGTCAAGGAATCCAAACTGCCTGATTTCGATGAAGAAATGATCAAGAGCTTCGGTATCGAAGACGGCACTCTGGAGAGTCTGCGCGCCGATATTCGCAAGAATATGGAGCGTGAGCTCAAGCAGCGCGTCGAGTCTCAGGTGAAGACGCAGGTCATGGACGGTCTGGTGAAACTCAACCCTATCGATGTGCCCAGCGCACTGGTGGCCGAAGAGATCAAGCGCCAGCGGGAACAACTCATGCAACAGATGCCAGCGGATTCGGATTCTTCCATGCTGGCTGACGAGCTGTTCTCCGAACAGGCGACTCGCCGGGTTCAACTCGGACTGGTAGTGGGTGAGATTATCCAGCAGAAGGAAATCAAGGCAGATGCGGCAGCAGTACGAAAACAGATCGAGGAACTTGCATCTTCCTATCAGGATCCCCAACAAGTCATAGACTACTATTACGGTAACCAGGAAATGTTGAAGAACATCGAAGGCCTGGTGCTCGAGGAAGCGGTAACTGCTGCTGTCCTTGATGCCGCAACGGTAGTTGATGAACCAACTACATTCAAAGACATCATGAACCCGTCGGAGCCAGAAGCTCCGGCTGATAGCGAGAATAGCTAACGATGAATTCAGGTCCTACTTGGGGTTTCAACAGCTCACTGTCCGGTAACAACGGGTTTTCGGCTCCGGCCAGTCCCAACGCCGCCGGTGGCCTTGTGCCGATGGTTGTGGAGCAGTCGTCACGCGGCGAGCGTGCCTACGATATCTACTCCCGTCTGCTCAAGGAGCGTGTGATCTTCATGGTCGGCCAGGTCGAAGACTACATGGCCAACCTGATCGTCGCGCAGCTGTTGTTCCTCGAGTCGGATAATCCTGACAAGGACATCTCGCTGTATATCAATTCACCGGGCGGCTCGGTGACTGCTGGCATGGCTATCTATGACACCATGCAGTTCATCAAGCCGAACGTCAGTACGCTGTGTATCGGTCAGGCAGCCAGCATGGGTGCCTTTCTGTTGACAGCCGGTCAGAAGGGCAAGCGTTTTGTTCTGCCCAACTCACGCGTCATGATTCACCAGCCATCGGCAGGTTTTCAGGGGCAGGCCACGGATATTGATATTCATGCGAGAGAGATTCTGTCGATAAAAGACAGAATGAACACATTGATGGCCAAGCACACCGGACAGACGGTCGAGAAAGTGAAGAATGACACCGAGCGTGACAATTTCTTGACTGCTGAAGATGCTGTAGCGTACGGATTGGTTGATCGAATAGTTCAGACGCGTGAAGAAGAAGTCAATGTAGCCACTAGTGGAGACTCTTCTACTACTGAGAGCTAGACCGGCGTAAACTTGAGTTAGATCTCATGTCGCGAACCTTGTTGTTCGCGACTGTGATCTGCACAGCAACCCTGATTCAAGTGCCTGCAGAGTGCTTGAATGTTCGCGGGAAACACGGCAATGTGGTGCAAAGCCAGAGGTTTGTAACAACATGAGTGATCAGGAAGACAAGAAAGACGACGGCAAACTGCTGTACTGCTCTTTTTGCGGTAAGAGCCAGCATGAAGTTCGCAAGCTGATTGCGGGCCCGTCGGTCTTTATCTGCGACGAATGCGTCGATTTGTGTAATGACATCATTACCGAAGAGATGCAGGAGCAGGCGAGTGACGAGGAAAGTTCACTTCCGAAGCCGCATGAAATCAACGAACTGCTGGATCAGTACGTTATCGGTCAGGCAAAGGCCAAGAGAATTTTGTCGGTAGCGGTTTATAACCACTACAAGCGTCTCGAGTACAAGGACAAGAAGGGTGATGTCGAGCTTGCGAAAAGCAACATCCTGCTGATTGGTCCTACCGGTTCAGGCAAGACCTTGCTGGCAGAAACGCTGGCCAGGACGTTGAATGTACCGTTCACCATCGCTGATGCCACCACGCTGACCGAAGCCGGTTATGTGGGTGAGGATGTCGAGAACATCATCCAGAAGCTGCTTCAGAAGTGCGACTACGATGTCGAGAAGGCGCAGACGGGTATTGTCTATATCGATGAGATCGACAAGATTTCTCGTAAATCGGATAACCCTTCCATCACTCGTGACGTTTCGGGTGAAGGTGTGCAGCAGGCATTGCTGAAATTGATCGAAGGTACGATTGCGTCAGTTCCTCCACAGGGCGGCCGCAAGCATCCTCAGCAGGAATTCCTGCAGGTCGATACATCCAACATTCTGTTCATTTGTGGTGGTGCTTTCGCGGGACTGGAAAAAATCATCCAGAAGCGCAGTGACAAGGGCGGAATCGGTTTTGCCGCTGAAGTCAAATCCAAGGAAAGCCACGATCACATCGGCAAATTGCTGATGGATTGCGAAGCACAGGATCTGATCAGTTTTGGTCTGATTCCGGAATTCGTGGGTCGTCTGCCGGTTGTCGCCACTCTGGAAGAACTGGACGAAGAAGCGCTGGTACGGATTCTGGTAGAACCCAAGAATGCCATTACCAAGCAGTACCAGAAACTCCTGGCCATGGAAGAAGTGGACATCGAGTTCCGGAAGGATGCACTGTACGAAGTTGCAAAGAACTCCCTGCAGCGCAAGACCGGTGCACGTGGACTGCGAACCATTCTGGAAAACGTACTGCTTGACACCATGTACGAGCTGCCACGTATCGAGAACGTCAAGAAGGTCATCCTCGATGCTGCCGTCGTGCGCGGAGAAGCCAAGCCTTATCTGTTGCTGGAAGGACAGGAAAAAGTCATGGAAGAGGAGAAGTACAAGCGCGCAGCCTCTGACGACTGATCTGCTGAATCGGCTATCGGCATCGTATGGTGATGTCGATGGCTGTTTCCGGACCGGCGTAGACAGTGGTTGTAGTTCGCTTTCATGCGGTCCGCCAATCAGCATTGAAGAAAAGCCCCGCAAGGGGCTTTTTTTTCGCCTGAAGAAAGGTTCGGGCGTCTTTTCAACTGTCTTCAGGGGGCAGGCATGCCCGGTGTGAACCGGTGTTACAGGGGGTTTCCACGCTTGATTTTTCCCAAGTGAGTCTCACCTTGTCGTGTATGCTCGACTTAAACAAGTCAGCCTCACACAGGAGAGCTCAGCCCCGTGACTGATACCGAAATTATTGAAGAATTACCGACCGAGCCGACACAGCTGCCGGTCCTGCCACTGCGAGATGTAGTGGTTTACCCCCATATGGTCATCCCCTTGTTCGTCGGACGTGAAAAGTCCATCGATGCACTGGATGCCGCCATGTCAGCAGACAAGCGCATCATGCTGGCTGCCCAGACCAGTGCTGCAGTGGATGAACCCAGTGACGAGGATATTCATCGTGTGGGTACGATTGCCACCATCCTGCAATTGCTGAAACTGCCAGACGGCACCATCAAGGTGTTGGTTGAAGGCGTTCAACGCGCTGTCATCGACAGTGTCAGTACGGCTGAAAAAGGGTACTTCACCGCTGATTACAGCTTTCCAGAGATGCCGGAAAGCGAAGGCAGTGAAGAGGTCAACGAGAAAGAACTCGATGTACTGGTTCGCTCGGTGACGAACATGTTCGATCAGTACGTCAAGATGAACAAGAAAGTGCCACCTGAGATTCTCAGTTCGCTCTCTGGCGTCAACGACGCGGATCGTCTGGCCGACATGATTGCCGCACAGATGTCACTGCGAGTCGAGGAAAAACAGACCATTCTCGAACTGTTCTCTCCGGCTGCAAGACTGGAGCATCTGTTGAAGCTGATGGAGTCCGAGCTGGACATGTTGCAGGTCGAGAAGCGCATTCGTGGGCGCGTCAAGCAGCAGATGGAAAAGAGCCAGCGCGAGTACTATCTCAACGAGCAGATGAAGGCCATCCAGAAAGAACTGGGTGAGATGGATGATGTGCCCAATGAGACGGACGAGCTGACTCGCAAGATTGCTGAAGGCGGTTTGTCTAAAGAGGCACGCAAGAAGGCAACAGCCGAACTCAACAAGCTGAAGATGATGTCACCGATGTCAGCCGAAGCTACGGTTGTGCGTAACTACATCGATACGCTGGTCAGTCTGCCCTGGAAGAAGAAGTCCAAGCTCAGAAATACACTCAAGCAGGCAGAGCAGACTCTCGAGCACGATCACTACGGTCTGGAGAAGGTCAAGGAACGTATCCTGGAATACCTCGCGGTTCAGAAGCGCGTAGGGCATGCCAAGGGTCCCATTCTGTGTCTGGTCGGACCTCCTGGTGTGGGCAAGACCTCGCTGGGCAAGTCGATTGCTCGCGCGACAGGACGTCGATTCAGCCGTATGGCGCTGGGTGGGGTCAGAGATGAAGCGGAAATCCGTGGTCATCGACGCACCTATATCGGTTCCATGCCGGGCAAGATCGTACAGAACCTTGCCAAGGTGAAGCGCCGCAATCCGCTCATCCTTCTCGATGAGATCGACAAGATGTCGACAGATTTTCGTGGCGATCCCTCATCGGCCTTGCTGGAAGTGCTGGATCCGGAGCAGAACCATACGTTTACCGATCATTATCTTGAGGTCGAGTACGATCTGTCGGATGTGATGTTCGTGGCAACTGCCAACACGATGAACATTCCAGAGCCGCTGCTTGATCGTATGGAGGTCATTCGTATTCCCGGTTACACGGAAATGGAGAAGGCCAATATCGCCGAGCGCTATCTGCTACCACGCAAGATGGAAGACAACGGTCTGAAGGATTCCGAGTTGTCAGTCAGTGATGACGCCATCATGGCAATCATTCGCAGCTATACCCGTGAAGCAGGGGTACGTAACCTGGAACGGGAAGTGGCCAAGATCTGCCGCAAGGTTGTTCGAGAGGTCATGGAGCTGGAACTGGAATTGAAGGAGAAAGGCGAGGAGGCGACCAGTCATGAGCCGGTCGTGGTGACTGCCGAGAACATCGGTGATTACCTGGGTGTTGCTCGCTTCCGTCATGGTCGGGCCGAGAAGGAAAACCAGGTAGGTCAGGTGACCGGTCTGGCATGGACTTCAGTTGGTGGCGAATTGCTGACCATAGAATCGACCGTGGTGCCGGGCAAGGGCAAGTTGAGTTCGACAGGGCAGTTGGGTGATGTCATGCAGGAGTCGATTCAGGCGGCCATGATGGTGGTTCGTAGTCGGGCCCAGTCCCTGGGTATCGATCCTGACTTCCATGAGAAGCTGGATATTCATCTGCACGTACCTGAAGGGGCGACACCCAAGGATGGACCAAGTGCCGGAGTTGGCATGTGTACGGCCATCGTCTCCTGTCTCACGAATGTACCTGTGCGTGCCAATGTTGCAATGACGGGTGAAATCACCCTTCGAGGTGAGGTACTTCCAATCGGTGGCTTGAAGGAAAAGCTGCTGGCTGCACAACGTGGCGGGATCGATACGGTGCTTATCCCTATCGAGAACGAGAAGGATCTGTCCGAGATTCCTGACGAGATAAAGTCTGGTCTGGATATCCGTCCTGTGCAGTGGATTGATGAGGTTCTCGCTGTGGCGCTGGCCAGTTCACCCGGTCCTGACGACGAGAAGCTTGCTGACCCGGTTTCCGGCAAGGAAGAGCTTCAGGGCGGGTCTACAGGAGAGGTAAGAACTCACTGAGAGGGGGTTCTGAGGTAAGCCTGGAACTGGTCTGTTTGTAAACAGGCCAGTTCCACTAATTGTGTGTCTTTTATTTCACAATTAATCCTGAACACTTATTCGATTATTTCGGATACTATTCTCCTTGTTGAACGGCCACGGACAAAGATTCTCTGATCCGGTGAGTTGCGATTCTTCAAGAGTAACCTGATTATGCTGAAACCCGCATGGTTAGTGGGTTTTTCAGTTATTTTCGCGTATGATTCGCACATTGCTTTTGGGTATTCACCAGCGTCATGAGAAACTGGCGTTCAAATAACAGTACAAACGGGGAAGTCGGTTTATGAATAAAGGTGAGTTTGTTGATGCGGTTGCCGCTAAGGGTGATATGTCAAAGGCAGATGCAGCCAATGCGGTCGACGCAGTATTGGACGCAGTAACCGAAGCCATGAAGCAGGGAGACGCAGTTACTCTTGTTGGTTTTGGCACATTCCTTGTTCGTAAACGTGAAGCTCGTACTGGTCGTAACCCACGTACAGGCGAGCCTCTCCAGATTGCAGCATCAAATGTTCCTAGCTTTAAAGCTGGTAAAGCTCTTAAAGATGCTGTAAACTAAGACGCTTGGGTGCTTAGCTCAGCTGGTAGAGCATCGCCCTTACAAGGCGAGGGTCGG
>CBDUIJ010000302.1:0-7182 GCA_965367215.1 uncultured Granulosicoccus sp. | reverse complement strand
TTTCTGGATCTGATGAATCTGGAAAACGATCCCGGTGATCTCATCCACAGCCATCTGTCGGCCGACGACCCTGACAACGACATTCTGACCTTCACTGCGACCGGCTTGCCGCCGGGCGTACGCATGAACACGCGTGGACATCTGCAGGGTTCAACGGAAGAGGCAGGCAATTACACCGTGTCCGTGGATGTGCGGGATGACCACTACCAGACCAGCAGCAGCTTTGCCTGGAAAGTGGGGGATGTGCCGGTTGCCAGACGCTCGAGCGGAGCGCTCGGTCCATGGTGGCTGGGAGTGCTGGCATTGCTTTTCGTCGTGCGTCGTCGCCGGACAAGCTGAGTCGGCCACAGCGCTGTAGCTACATGGAAATTTCCCCGTAACTCGCCGTTTCCCGTGCTCGAGAGTACGATAGCCGTGAGCGCGGCCGGTTTCGGGAGTCGACTGAGCACTCGTCCGGCAGGGCTCATCAAGTCTGGTATTTCGATGACGCTCGACGAGGAAACACGATCATGAAAATCCGCGCACTGGCGCTGCCAAGCTGTCTGTTGTTGATGCTCGCGACCGGCGACGCTCTGGCCGAGGATCGCTTTCAAGTACTGGTGCAGGGCAACACCCTGAGCTGGGGCAGCGATACCTTTGGCTACCTTCAGGTTCAGAATGCCAGCGACTGGATGACCGTGTGTGAAAGTCAGGTGTACACCCTCGAGGACACACCGTCGGGAAACCGTGACGGGACAGCCTGCGGTGTAGCCGATGGCAGCTACAACGTCATCAATCACACCACACGACAGCGTATTCAGGGCATTGTCGTCGGTGACTCCGATGCGGTGTATACCGCCCCGGCGGTGGATACCATCGATGACGTCTGGGTCATCTACGACCCCTATCTTGCGATTGATGCCGCGGATGTCATGAGCGAACTCAACTTGCTACCGGCCCCGGAAGAGCTGTACGCGCAAGTCTATTCGCCGACAGCCGCCGAACTGTTCTGGGCTCGGGCGGCAACGCCAGGCTTGCAATACGACATCTATGCGGGTGAACAGAAGCTCGGCAGCAGTGATGGCACCAGTCTGTATCTGGGCAAGCTGACGCCAGGCGAAACCCTGCAGTTGAGCGTAGTCGCCCGCAACAGCGCCGGATCGGTATCCAACGCCGCCATGATCAGCCTGACAATGCCCGACGACGGCAGCGGATCTGGTGGAGGAATTGACGCGGGTCTGCAGACGCCAGAGAACCTGAGGGTCGACGTCTACTCCGACACCGCTCTGGAGCTGTTCTGGGCACGTCAGGGCGCCGGGCAGCAGTTTCAGGTGAGTCGCAATGGCGAGGTGTTGGGGGTTACCGATGGCACCAGCTACTTTGATGGCAACGCCCCGGCCGCGACTGACAATCTTTATGAAGTTGCCGCCATTGATGAGCAAGGCGGGCAGTCAAGCGCTGCGAGCATCGAGGTCTCGGCCGCCACAAACCCGGACACACCACCGGAATCCGCAGCCATCACCCTGGCAAACGCCGAGCAGGTGTTGCGAGAGGTTATCGCCATTGCCAACCGCAAGCCCTTTGAAGCCGTGGAAGCCGCAATGCAGATTCCCCATGAAGCGCTCAAGGAACTGTTCATCAATTCTCGCACCGGCGGGGTGGCTGCGGCCGATGGCCTGACCCTGGTGCCTGGCAGCGCCGATATTCCCGGTGGCTCTGCCGGTGGTGACTACAGCTGTGACGCCGGAGGCAGTGCCTCTTTGCCCATCATTCTGGGTGGAGGTGATGGCCAGGGATACGTGTCGAATTATTCCGACTGTTCCCTGCCCACAGGCCTGTACAGCGGAGAGATGCAGTTGTTCCCTGCCACACGCGGCACGCAAAGTTACTACAAGTATGAGGACATCGAGATTCAAGCCCTCGATGATGGCCAACGGATTTACTACGACTCCGAGCAGACTCGGACCATTCCCTACCGTGATGGTGTCCGTATCAATGACTCCTGGGACGTCAGTCACTACGAAAGCCTTGCGGCCGATGGCAGTACCACTCTGGCCGTTCATGACTTCGTGGGCGAGATGAGCAGGCGCGTCGGCTTGTCCTTTGCCGAGCCCATCACCACGCTGCAGCCGACGGTCATGTACCGCGATGCCAGCAGCGACATCAGCTTCGATGCCGACATTCCTGCCGTGTCCGATCAGCGCCTGAGCATCACTATCTCATTGAGCTATCAGGGTGATACAGAGATTGAAGAACCGGTTGACCAGTGGACCGAGGGCAGCATCAGCGTCACGGCCGCTGACGGTAGCTCAGTGATTGCAACCCCTGTTCTGGACGACGCGAACACGATTCGCATTCTGGTTGGCGATGATGTGGTCGATGTGCCTATTGACGAGGGACTGCAGGTGGAGGTGTTTGTGAGTCGTTGAAACCCGCAACGGCTTGAAGCCTTGACTGGTTGAACCCGTGGCTGCGCGCTTCAGCTATCGCTCTGCGGATAGCTGATCGCCAGCACGGCGTAAACCAGTTTCTGCTCCTCCACTTCGATGGTGACTTCATCATCCACCTGATTCTTCAGCAAGGCTCTGGCCAGCGGTGAATCCACGCTGATGAATCGTCGGGCCGGGTCAATTTCGTCGGCACCGACAATTCGTACTGTCATGGTCGAGCCGCTATCGGTCTCCAGCTCAACCTCGGCGCCAAAGAATATCGCATCACCTCCGGCGCGGCGGTCGATGACTTTCAGGTCCGGAATACGCTTCTGCAGATAGCGCACGCGACGATCGATTTCGCGTAGTTCCTTCTTCCGGTATATGTATTCTGCGTTCTCTGACCGATCGCCTTCGGCTGCAGCCGCGCTCAGTGCTGCGGTGACATCCTTGCGCCGTGACCACAGGGCTTTCTCTTCGGCCTTGAGCCGATCGTAGCCCTCTCGGGTGATATACGGTGAGGAGCGAGGGCTGGGGGGACGGTAGCGGCTCATGAAAGCTGTAAGGGTGATCGGTGTGAGTGCAAGTATAGGTATTTTGCCACTTCAGCGTGTCAAAGGTCCATCGGTCGAGGGCTACCTGAACAGACACACAGCCAGAGTCAGATTCTGGAGCTGTCGCAAGGTTCTATCAGTCAACGCCGTAAAGGAAATAAATTCGGTGCGCGACTTCAAGCTTGAGGGTTATGGCTCGAGTTCGGGGGCCCGTCGGGTTACTCAACGTTTTCGCGCCAGTAAGTAAATCAACCCGGTGCCGACGAATGCCGCAGATGTGGCTTGTTTCCTACTGGGATAACCGTATCAAGACCATCGTGTTACACATTGATTGCAAGCCGCGAATCATTCATGGAGATCTCTGGCTGTCTGCCGGTCATTTCGATCAGCGTGTTTGTGCAATGCATCAGGCCCTGACGAAGCTGCATGTCGCCGGTATTCGGCGAAGATGATCGTTCGAGACGGTGTCAACCCCCAACAAGCAGCCATGCGCACTAACACACATGCTCAGCCAGATAACCGGCGTTGCGATGAACATGACAAATGTTTTCCGAATTTTTCTATAAACTCTTTCGGCTCCTGATCCACTACCCCGTACCTCGCATGCGTATAAACAGCAACAGCATATTTCTCCGACATAAGAAATCAATACTATCGTCAAGTCTCGCCAGCGTGCTCGCGATTCCCGTATCCAGCGCGCTTGCAGTAGATGACGTTCCTTTGATGTTCGAATCGTCATCAGTGACCAAGTCCTTCGACGACGGAATTATTGACTTCAGTGACAGGTTTGGTCACGAAGCCTATATCGACGGCGACAGACTTGCTATATCAGAGGTATACCTGCGACCGGGTTACCCCCAAAGCATTTCATCAGGCGTCGTCTATATCTATGATAGAAACAGCGTCGGTGAGTGGATCGAGACGGCGAAAATCTATCGTCGCGAGACGGGTTACAACGGCCAGGAAAGGATAAGCCAGTTCGGCAAGGGTCTGATACTGCAAGGTGACCGCTTGCTGATCAGCACAGGCAACGGCGGTAACGATGATCAGCCTGTCGCTTTTGTCTATGAACTTGTCCCTGGAGAAGGTTGGGTCGAGACTGCCAGATTGACACCTGATGTTGAAGCCGGTTCCTATTCCAGCTTTGCAAACTCATTGCAAATGCAGGGTGATACCATTGTCATTGGTGCTGCTGGTGAGCCCTCCATTCCAGAGGAGCGATACGAATATCGTGGAACAGCCTATGTCTTCGAGCGTGATGCCAGTAGCGGCGAGTGGATAAAGACAGCCAAGCTTGACCGGGATGCTTTTGGTGGGCACGTTGATCTGTTTGGTCGATCCGTTGTTCTGGAAGGTGACACGATCTTTGTTGGCGCCCCTAGCTCTGAGACAAGTCTGGCTGAAAACGGCGGGCGCGTATTCAGCTACAGGAAGTCACCGGAAGGTGAATGGCTCGCCGATCAGGAAATCTTCTATACCAGTGGGCAACGCTCCTATTTCTTTGGCAACAAGATGTTTGCAGACAATGGCGTTCTGGCTATCAATGTCGCCACGACCGGCACCTACGAAACCCTGTTTACCTTTGCAGAAGTCGACGGCTCCTGGACCGAAAAAGAGTCTCTGCTGCCTGTCATCGGTAGTCTGGGCTATTCAGATTATTTTCTGAATGAAAGATTGCTCCTCGTGAACAACTCTGGCACATACAACTCTGCCCGAGAGCGTGTCAACGATATCAAGGCGTACTATCAAACCAACGCGGGGACCTGGGAGCTCATAGAGCGTTTCGACGTCAGCGACTATTCGGCTGAGAACTACAACCATCTTTATCTGGGCAATGCGGAGAACGATGGAAGGTTTGTTGCTCATTCCTACGGGAACGGTACCATTTACCTCTTTGATGTGAACATCGATGATACTGATGGCGATGGTGAAATCGATGTACTGGATAATTGTCCGGCGACGCAGAACCCGGATCAACTCAATAGCGATGACGACATTCTCGGTAACAGCTGCGATGCAGATGATGACAACGATGGCGTTGTTGATAACGAGGATGCCTTCCCGTTGGATTCATCCGAACAGCTGGATACCGATGGTGACCTGATTGGCAACAATGCCGATACGGATGATGATGGCGATAACGCGCCGGACAGCAGTGATGCTTTCCCACTGGATTCAAGCGAACAACTGGATACCGATGGTGATCTGATTGGTAACAATGCCGATACGGATGATGATGGTGACGGTCAAAGCGATGTTGATGAAATGGCCTGTGATTCGGATCCGCTGAACGCTGAATCCACATCCCCAGACAGCAATGGTGATGGTGTTCCCGACTGCCTGGCTCCGACGGATCCGATCGAATCGGCAAACGCAGCTTTGAGTGAGGCCCTGACAGGTGGCAGCCTGAGCTTTGGAGCTTACAATCGCTTCTCCGTATCTCTGAAAAAGGTAGCAGACTACCTTGCTGATGGCCGCAACGACAAGGCAGAAAAGGAAATTCAGAAATTTCTCAAAAATGCCGACAAGAAAAATTCCGGCTTATCGCCAGAATTACAGGCAGAACTTCATGAATTACTCGAACCGCTTCTGAGTTGACATCGGTTGGGATAGTGCACTGGAGAAATTACCTCCAGTGCGCTGTCGCAGCAATCAGGCCTGCAGGGAATCAAACCCGGTAAAATGATAGCCAGAGACGTGCCCATCCACTTGTTGACGAACCAGCTGGATCTCTATCGACCCATTGCGTGACTCAACTGGCACGTGATCAATCTCCAGCATGCAGCCATCCTGCTACCCGCCTTCTCCTACCCCTCCCTGCGTTGGCAATACATACAGTCGCAGCCTAATCCAATGCCGCGATGTCCAAGGCGTCACAGCCTGCCAGGTCCGAAGGACCACAGGGGGGCAACTCGCGAGCGATCCCGCGTAGCGCGGTTCGAAGCCCTTCTTCGAGCGTGGGATGATAGAACGGCATGCGCAGCATGTCATTGACAGTCAGTTGCTGATCGATTGCCAATGCCAGCAAGTGCGCCAGATGCTCAGCTGCTGGCGCGGCCATTTCCGCACCGAGCAGACGTCCACTGTCTCGAGATGCGTAGATACGAAGTAGTCCGTTATTGTCTTGCATGGTTCGTGCGCGACCCTGATTGGCGAAATCCACCTCACCTATCAAGCAGTCTTCCAGATCAAGTTCACCGGCCTTCTTTCCGATGGCGGCAACCTCGGGCGTGCTGAATGTGATGCTCATGGCTGTCCGACGATCGAGACGCACGGGGGCATCAAGCGTGGCGTTGAGCCCCGCGACGTGACCATCATCAGCGCCTTCATGCAGGATGGGACGAATACCGTTGGCATCCCCCGCGAGTAGAACCGGAGTGTTGCCAATGCGCATCGTCCTGGGATCCACCTCGGGCATACCCTTGTCATCAAGGGGTACTCCCAGGCTATCAAGACCAAGATCGTGCACATTCTGCCGCCGCCCGACCGCAACCAGCACCCGGTCCACCTCGACGCGATGATCACCCCACAGTATCTCGACGCCATCAGCGGTGCTGGCAATGTCCACTTCCACCCCTAGATGAATAGCGAATTCTCTGTCGAGCGACGCGCGCAGCGATTCCGCAACCTTGGTGTCCGAAATGCCTGCCATGTGTTCGGCGCCGTCGAATCCATGGACTTCAATTCCCAGTCGCGCCAGCGCCTGAGCCATTTCCACACCGATCGCGCCGAGCCCGATCACCCCGATCCGAGGTGGCAGATCCGTTTCCTCGAACAGAGTATCAGTGGTGAGAATACGATCATTCAACGCCTGCCAGGGCTTTGGCACGATGGGGCTGGATCCTGGTGCGAGCACGATCTGTCTCGCTTCAATCACGCGATCGCCCACTATCAGTCGGTTTGGTACATCAAGACGCGCATGTCCCTCAATGCTGCGTTCACCGAGATTTTCGGTCGCTTTCAAGACACCGCCGACAAAATCGTCTCTGAGCTCTCTGACCCTTGCCAGAACAGCAGGGATGTCGACCGAAAGGCTATCGGCACCCCGGATACCGAAAGTATCCAACTTGCCGCGCGCGTGATACGCGTTCGCGGCCGCTATCAAAGTCTTTGACGGCATGCACCCTACTCGGGCACAGGTCGTCCCGTAGGGTGGTTTGTTGATAATGATGAAGTCATCAGTACGTCGTCGTACTTCGCGCAAGGCCGCAAGCCCTGCC
>CBDUIJ010000301.1:0-7221 GCA_965367215.1 uncultured Granulosicoccus sp. | reverse complement strand
GTTGTCGAGTCGCTCGATGGCAAGCGGGTAAAACTGCCTGCCTATGTGACGCCGCTGGATTTCGACGGACAGATGAAGATGAGCGAATTCCTGTTGGTGCCTTACATGGGCGCTTGCATTCACACACCACCGCCACCGGCCAATCAGGTGGTGTATGCGGATTCCGGTACAGCCATCGAGTTGGACAGTCCCTACGACCCGATCTGGGCTGTAGGAATTCTGCGGGCGGTGACGGTTACCAGTGATCTGGCCGAAGCGGGCTACAAGCTGGAAGTGGAGGAGGTACTGCCGTATAGCCGCTGATACCGCCCCGTCACGATGTGCAACGGGGCGGGCGAAAATTACTCGCTGGCCCTGATGCGCACGTAGCTTCCCGGAGCACTTTCAATCGGCTTGAGCTTGCCGTCGCCCGGTGTACGGGCAGCTACCTTGGCGCCGCTCTTGCGAGACAGCCAGCGGTACCAGTCAGTCCACCAGGAGCCTTCGTGCCAGTCAGCATTCTCCAGCCATTCGGTCGGGCTGTCAGGCAGGCTGTTGTTGGTCCAGTGCCCGTACTTCTTGGCAGCCGGTGGATTGACCACGCCTGCACTATGACCTGAAGCGGCGAGTATGAAGCGGTTCTTGCCGGACAGCAACTGCGTGCCGGGGTAGCAACTCTGCCACGGCGCGATGTGATCTTCCTTGGCGGCCATGAAATACGTTGGAGTTTCTATGGACCGGAGGTCGATGGGGGTACCGGCCATGCTGATGCCACCCGGTTCACGCAGCAGGTTCTGCTGATAGATTTCCCTGAGGTAGAACAACAGCATGGTTGCCGGCAGGCGGGTCGAGTCGCCGTTCCAGTACAGCAGATCGAATGCCATGGGCTCGCGTCCCAGCAGGTAGTTGTTGACTACAAACGACCAGATGAGATCGTTCTCGCGCATCATCGAGAACATGTTGGCCATATGGCTGCCTTCCAGATAGCCTTTTTCCTGAACGTGTTTCTCGATCTGTGCAACCTGGTCGTCATCGATGAAGACCGAGACTTCGCCGGTTTCCTTGAAGTCGAACAGGGAGGTCAGGAAGGTGGCTGAGGCAACGCGATCCGATTGTCCCTTGGCCGCCAGATAGGCCAGTGTGGAGCTGACCAGAATGCCGCCGATGCAGAAGCCCAGAATATTGACACTCTTTTCGCCGGTGGCTTGCTGAATGGCGTCCAGGGCGGCCAGCGGGCCGTCGCTCATGTAGTCATCAAAGCTCTTGTGGGCCAGCTTCTCGTCAGGGTTGATCCAGGACACGATGAACACCGTGTGCCCCTGATCAACGGCATGCTTGATGAAGCTGTTCTTGGGCTGCAGGTCCAGAATGTAGAACTTGTTGATCCAGGGTGGCACCAGCAGCAGTGGCCGCTTGTAGACCTTGTCCGTTGTGGGTGTGTACTGAATCAGCTGCATCAGATCGTTCTGGAAGACCACCTCGCCGGGCGTGGTGGCCACGTTGGTACCGACCTCGAACGCGGCCTCGTCAGTCATGCTGATCTTCAGCTGTCCGCGGCCTTTTTCCAGATCGCTCAGCATGTGCTTGAGCCCTTCGACCAGACTCTGGCCGCCGGTTTCCCGCGCCTTTTTCAGCACGGCCGGGTTGGTCAGGGCGAAATTCGATGGAGACAAGGCTGAAACGAATTGCCGAGTGTAGAAGTCCACCCGTTCCTGCTCTTTCGGGTCCAGGTTGTCAGTGTCGTGAGCCAGGCCCTGCAGCCACTTGGCAGAGACCAGGTAGGACTGCTTCATGTAATCGCAGACCATGTCCTCGTTCCAGGCCGGATCCTTGAATCGTCGATCGCCCGGTTCCGGTTGTACACCGGGTTCGGCTTCTCCGCCTGCCGCTCGAGTGGCAAAGCTCTGCCAGACCTTCATCTGCTCCTGCCAGTAGTTGAACTGGGACTCGACCAGTTTTGCCGGATCCTGCATCAGCTTGACTGACCAGTCGGCAAAGGCATTGCTGATGGAGTTGGAATCCATGAGCGAGAAGCCACCGGAGGCCGATTCCTTTGCCTGGCGCTCCCAGAAAGCCTGCAGGGCTCGCTGGCTCTGCTGGGCCACCTCGTTCATCTGTTGAAGAACCGCCTCCGGATTGGGCTGTTCCGTATTGCTTGCTTGCTTGTCAGTCATGGGCTATCAATCCTTTCAGTATCTGGGACGAAGAGCCGGACCAGGTCCGGGCTCCGTTCGTTCATGGTGTTCCCTGACACTTCCCTGTGAAATGTTAGTGAACGGAATCAATTCTGGAAAAGTCGAGGGTATTTTCGGGCGGGGAAGATGTCAATGACATGACCTCCCGGCGTTTCGTTGCAAAGATGAAAATCACGCAGGCCAGGTAGATGCCGACGACGACCGCACCGATCCACTGAATCTGCAACCACTGACTCTGGAAGAGCAGCGTCAGACCGAACAGGACCGCGACATTGCCGGCGATGTAGGGCAGTTTGCCGAAGCGTTCTGTCGTGATCGACAGATTGTCGGAGTAGAGCCGGATCAGGCTGTCGAGCGAGTTGATCACGAAGGTCACGCCGACGACGATCATGGCCGCGTTCAGCAAACCGGTGGTACTGATCTCATTGGCACTGAAGTGGTACAGGATGGAGAACCAGATACCGAGCGGAATGGAGGGAATGACCAACAGGGCCAACAACAGATGCTGGGTTCGCATGCCACCGACGAAACGCGACGTGAACTGACCGATCATGATGGACCAGGCGAACCACCAGAAGAGGTAGAACTCGTGATAGGCATTGATCGGGATAACGAATTTGTGCAGGTTGGTGAAGTAGCCACCTAGCATGCTGATATTGGCGCCCATTTCCCCCAGCCCGATGGAGCCTGATGCCCACATCAGGATGATGAGTGCGCCAAACAGGAATGTGGAACCGACACTGAGAATCTTGACGAACTTGATATCGGTGCTGGAGTAGGTGGCCGCCAGGATGACGCAGAAGACAATGACGTAGAACGTGGTCACCACGCTTTCTCCGTCACCGATTTCCGGAATATAGGAGGGCAGGTAGACCAGAAAGAGGCTGGCCGTGAAGGCGCAGGTGCCGATGATCACCAGATTGTTGAGCAATTTCACCAGCGGGATTTCGAAGAACCTGACCTTGGGCTCGATGACACAGAAATAGAAGCTGGTGAGAAAGTAGAAGGCCCAGATGAGAAAGCCCCAGAAACCGAATTCGATGGCCAGTGGGTTGGTGAAGCCGTATTCCGGAGCGCTGGCGGTATCGGCGTATACCGGAAATTCCCCTAGAGGGAACATGATCAGCCCGACATCCAGGCCCGATGTAAACAGAATGGCGATGAAAGTGAACAGCGACACCGGCGTGACGCCGATGACCGGCATGTTCCACCATTTGATGACGCAGAACACCACCAGGGCGAAGGCCATGAGGATGCCGAAGGAGATGACCAGAGTCAGCAGGCTTTCCATGAAATTTCCTTCTCCGGTGTCTTTTTACTGGGTGTGCACAACTCTACACGAATGCAGGCCGGACTCCAGCGCAGGTTTATCGCTGACCGTCGTCTGCAGCTCCTGGCGAACCATCCGTCTCGTCGGCTAGCCTGGTCGTGTCAGGCGTGTCAGGCGTGTCAGGCGTGTCAGGCGTGTCAGGCGTGTCAGGCGTGTCAGTTGTATCAGGCTTGAAAGCGATGACGGTGAGGTCATCCCGTCGTGACTCGCCGGCCGCGTAATCTTCTATCGTGCGTTCAAGAGCGCCGGCAATGAATGCCAGGCTTTGCCCATGGTTCTGTTCAATGACGCTGGCGAACCGCTTGTAGCCGAAGGCAATGCCTCGTGGACCTCCCACCTGGTCGATGATGCCGTCGGTATGAAGAAACAGGCTACTGTCCTCTGTCAGGGGAAACCGCGTTTCCTTGAAGCGCGGGTTGATGGGTGTCTCTACATAACCCAGACTGATCCGATCGCCGCGAATTCGCCTTATCCCGTTGTTCGAGCAGATTGTCAACGACAAGTGTGCGCCTGCAAAAATCCCGCTGCGTGATCCCTTTTCGATCATGCATATTGCTGCGTCCATCCCATCATTCGACCGAGCATCTGTCGAGTTCTGGTTCAACAGCCCCTTGGTCAGATCGCTTAACCGGGTGAGGATGGCGGCTGGCGTCAGACTGTCGTCCTCCGAGAGTATTCTCTCCAGAGACGCAATTGCCAGCATGCTCATGAAACCGCCGGGAACGCCGTGGCCCGTGCAGTCCAGAATGGCGATGGTTGTTCCCTGTTCGCGCGTATTGATCCAGTAGATGTCGCCGCCCACCAGATCTCTCGGCTGCCAGAGTACGGAGTATTCCGAAAAGGCTGCCGTCAGCTGGCTACGGGTTGGAAGCAATCCGTGCTGAATGCGAGTGGCATAGGTGACACTGTCGAGAATGGACTTGTGCGCCTCCCGAATTTCGGAGACTCGCTCGATTTCCCGATCCAGCATGGAATTGTAACTACTGATGACTTTGCCGATTTCATCATCGGACCGATAGTCGGCGTGCTGAGGTATGTCGTTCTGTTCGAAGTGCTCGATGGCACTCAGCAACAGTTTCAATGGCCGATTGATGAACCACAGAAAGGCCACGATGCCCGCCAGGGTCAGAGCCAGGCCACCGACTGTACCCAGTATGACCAGTACCAGGAATTCGTTTCTCAGTCTGTTTCCCAGAATGAGCGGATCGATTCGAACATGCAAAACGGCTGCAGAACCGATTCCCGGTAGATTGACATCGAGTTCTCGTCCGGCCTTTCTGATTCTTGCACACCCTATCACCGGCCACGATACATCCGGTGGCAGGCTGGCATCGAGTTGCAGATCGACGCAGATGACATAGGGGTAGGCGGCGAAGATTGACAGCAGCTCGCGTGACTGTGCGATATCACCACTGTGTAAAAGAACGGAAGCAGGTCGTGCCAGTCGATTGGCAACCGTTGCAATCTCGGCAGCCACCTGTCCGGTCTGGTCAGCCCGACGGTATTGGAGGTAGAACAATAACACCAGCGCATTGCCGAGAATGCCGAGCAGGAGTGTGGCAAGAATATACTTGAAGAATATATGACGTCTGAACAGTGAAAGCACGGCGCCTGATGATTCCATCACCAGTCTTGAGGCTATCTGCCAGCCTTTTTCATGGCGTGGACCAGTGACTCCCTGTCATCGATGATCATTTGCACTACCGTGTATTGTCCCTTGATGGGTATGACCAGATAGTCGGCAGTAATGGAGTATCCATTTTCGTCGATGAATTCGGAGCAGACAAAATAGTTGTCCCCCAGCATGACGACGAATGGGTGGGCGTTGGCCGGATAGATCACCCGCATGGTGTCAGTCCTTGTATCCAGATAGCGGTATTCGCCTTCACTCAGAATCGAGTCGTTATAGCTCAACATGGCTGTCTGGAGTTCGACTTGCAGTGCTGTCGAGAGCCTCGCGGCGTGTGCCGGTGGCAATACAAGTCCGAAAACAATGATGCTCACTGAAGCAAATGAGTGCAGCTTGTTCATGGACATCTCCCGGTTGAAATGCAGGATTGATGCGGGGCAGGACATTACGTCACGCCCGATCAATTGATTCCCGGTTTTCGGCTTGCAGTAATAATCATATTTGTCGATGTATTTCCATGATACATATAAGGGTATGGGGACGAAACTGTTCAATAGTCTCGGATTCAATGCGCCTGGCAGCAACCTGAAACAAGTTGCGGATTTATTTGCACCGGCGCCCAGCAAGGAGACAGATGTGAGAGCCAGGAAACTCCATGAATTGCAGTCTCAATTGCACTCTCAAGGCATCACCTTCGCTTACTGCGGCTGTATTACCGAGCATACTCTCACCGGTATCGGTACGGCCCTGAAATACAAGCTGGAGAGTGAAGATCTCGATACTCGGACTACTCGCAGCATATTTGCCGTGTTTGTCGAGCAGATGCAGAACATTATCCGTTATTCTGCTCGGCAAACATCTTCCGACAGCATCAGTCAGGCGGACAAGTCACGTACACATTGCCGCTATGGAATCCTGACTATCGGTCAGGTCGGTGAAGACTTCGTCATTCATTCGGGTAATCTCATCGAGGCATCCGACGTGCCTGTCATGCGCGCGAGACTGACAGACTTGCAGAGCAAGTCTCCGCAGGAGCTGAAGATTGCGTACAAATCACAGCTGCGGCACGGTCATGAACTTGATAGCGGGGCAGGCGTGGGCTTCATGGAAATCGCTCGTCGCACATCCCGGCCTATTGAATTCGAGTTCGAGGAGGTGGATGATGAATATTCGTTCTTCGCAATCAAGGCTACCATCTGAGAGTGGGTAATCATCATGGATGCTCTTGAACTTCCTGCCACCGTCAGAACACCGCAAGTATCGTTCAATTTTGCCGAACATCGACTGCGGCTGGTTGGAGAGTCCTATCCGGAGGATGTCAGCAGTTTCTACAATCCCCTGTTTGATGTGCTGGATATATATTTGAAGGGGTTGGAATCAGGACAATGTCGTTTTGATTTCGAGCTGATCTATTTCAACAGCAGCAGTGCCAAGGCAATCATGTTGCTCATGGACAAGCTCGACGAGGCGGCATCCAGAGGTTGCCAGGTAGACGTTTACTGGTTCTACGACCCGGAAGACGACACCATGGAAGAGCTCGGACAGGATTTCGGGGAAGACTTGCGTAATGCCAACTTCATACTGGAAAAGATGATTGTGTGATGCCTGCCAAGGACCTTTTCATTCTGGAAGAAAAGACGATAGCAGCTGCAAAAGCGTGGCTTGCACAACAGGGTGCTATTGATGAGCAGGAAAGTCGCAGAGCCGTAGAATCTCTTCTGAATGAATACTGCAAGCTGTTCAAGGTGACGCGACGATTGATGCGGGTCAGTGACCGCAACGATGAGGAATTGCGTCGACTACGAAATTCAGCAGAATTGGCAATGGCGACATTATCTCGGTATTTTTCGCCTAATCTTGCAGAACAGCTGGTGCTCGACCGTAATTTTCTCGGCTTGGGAGGCGAGCGGCGTGAACTGACATTTCTGTTCACCGATATAGCCGATTTCACCGCTCTGGTAGAGGCGCATGACCCATCTGTCACCGTGCCCTTGTTGAACGAATACCTGGACAACATGACGCAGATCGTCTTTCGTCACGGTGGAACCACGGACAAGATCGTCGGTGATGCGCTGCATGTCATTTTC
>CBDUIJ010000300.1:0-7226 GCA_965367215.1 uncultured Granulosicoccus sp. | reverse complement strand
GAATGCGCTGTTGGATTCCATTATTGATGACATGATAAACAAGTGACGCACAATCTCTGTTCAGGCCGGTAAGATTTGACGAAGAGCAGTAACGGGCTGTGTTTTTGAACATTTCCTTGCTGTGAAGATCCCATTCACGTTTTTCCACTGCCACGCTGCTCGAAAGACCTTCATCATTTATGGACATTGTTGTAGTCACCACCATCATCAGCTCTCTGTTTCTGGTCATTGCAGCGGCTGAACCATTGGCGGCTCGGGTACGTTTGCCTTATAGCGCCATACTGGCGTGCCTCGGCATTCTCATTGGTGGTGGAGCGACGTTCTTTCTCAACACCGAACTGACAGATGCACTGAATCCGATTGCCGAGGCGATCGTCGATCTGCCGATCCGCTCGAACGTCTTTCTTTACGTGTTTCTGCCAACGCTGCTGTTTCAGGCGACGCTGGGCATGAATCTGCGGAGGATGCTGGAAGACTGGGTACCGATACTGGTACTGGCGGTGGTCGCGGTCGTGGTGGCCACCTTCTCGGTGGGTTTTGCCCTGGCCTGGGCCAGCCCCTTGCCGCTGACGGCCTGTCTGTTGATAGGTGCCATCGTCTCGACCACCGACCCGTCAGCAGTGGTAAGCATCTTCCGGTCGATTGCAGCGCCCAGACGGCTCGTACGCATCATAGAAGGGGAGAGTCTGCTCAACGATGCCGCGGCCATTGCCTTGTTCGGCGTGTTTCTGACCTATGTGACCCTGAATGTGCCGGACCCTACAATCTCCAGTGCCCTGTCACGATTTCCGGTTCTGATCTTTGGAGGCATTCTCACCGGCTGGGTCGCAACCCGTATGGCGCTGTGGATCATGGTTCTGTTTGCCCGTTATGACCGGGCGATCATCTCGGTGTCGGTGGCCTTGCCTTATCTGGCGTACATACTGGCAGAGCAGGCCATCGGAGCTTCGGGGGTCATTGCCGTGGTTACCGCCGGCCTGACACTCAAGCTTGCAGGTCCCAGTCGTGTACCACCCGTGTCCTGGACCAACCTGAGAGAGACCTGGGACCTGTTGGCGCACTGGGCTGGTGCACTGATCTTCATCCTGGCCGCGTTGCTGATTCCTCGCATGCTCGAAGCGGTACGCGTGGAGGACCTGTTGCTGGTCCTGGTTGTCATCGCCTCCGCCATGGCAGCACGCGCCGCAATTCTGTTCGGGCTACTGCCACTGCTGTCTGCTCTACGCCTGTCACCGAATGTGGAAATGCCGTATCGCGCCGCCATACTGTGGGGCGGTTTGCGAGGTGCCCTGACACTGGCACTGGCCCTGGCGGTCACCGAAAGCCAGTCCGTGTCCATCGAGATCAAGCGTCTGGTGGGTATTCTGGCAACCGGCTTCACCCTGTTCACCTTGATAGTGCAGGGCACAAGCTTGCGGGGCGTCATCAGCCTGCTCAAGCTTGATCGGCTGACTCCTCTGGACCAGGCCTTGTCCAATCAGGTCGTGGCTGTTGCACTGCAGACCGTTCGTGATGACATGGGCAGCACGACCAAACGATACGAACTGCCACGGGATATTGTGCGGGGAGAAGCCAGGCAATTTGCCACCAGAGTGAATGATGCCGTCCACAAGGCCGAGAATGATGCCGGTGTCAGTGCTCGCGACCGAATCGCGCTGGGTCTGGTGGCATTGGCGGTAGCCGAGCGCAACGCCATTCTTGAACGAGTCCGCGAACGCACGTTTCCGCTGCGTCTGGCTGAGCGTGCAATCGCCGATGCGGACAGCCTGATCGACGGTGCTCGCACGTCAGGCCGTACCGGCTACCAGCGTGCTGCGAAAAAGAGTGTTGGCTACAATCGAGATTATCGTGTGGCGCTGTTTCTGCACAATCATCTTCGCTGGTCGGGGCCGTTGGCGCGTATCAGTGAAGAACGCTTCGAAGTGCTGGTCTCGCAGAGTGTGGTCTTTGGTGATCTGGAGGGCTTCATCAATGCCCGTATCAAGCGCCTGCACGGTCGGCGAGTCGCCGAGTTGCTGCAGCAATTGCTGTTCAGGCGCAAGACCATGGTGGAATCTGCGTTGGAAGGGCTACGCCTGCAGTTCCCCGGCTATGCCGAGGAACTGGGGCGACGTATCATCCAGCGAACGGCACTGCGGCTTGAAGAACGTGAATACACTGCGTTGCGTGATCAGGGTCTGGTGGGTATCGAGCTACATACCTCACTGACACAGAACATCAATGCACGTCGTGCCATTGCCGAGCAGCGACTGGAGCTTGACCTGGCCGTGCAGCGCGATGAACTGATCAAACAGTACCCGCTGTTCGCCGATCTTGACAAGGAAAGTCTGCGAAAACTCGGCAGGCATCTGCAATCGCGATATGTCAATACCGACACCGTCGTCATCAACAGGGACAATGCCGAAAAGAAGGTCTACTTCATCGCCTCCGGGGCGGTGGAAGTGGAGTCTGGTGGACGATTGTTCCGACTGGGGCGGGGTGAGATATTCGGTGTCATGACATTTCTGCCGGGCAAGGATCGAGACATCAGAGTTCGCACCATTGTTCCATCGACATTGCTGGTGCTGGATGAAGTCAGGTTCCGGCGCTTGCTCGAGCGCAGCCCTCAGTTGCAACAACTCGTAGAAGAAACGGCGAAAACCATCATCTGACAGCGATACCTTGTACAGAGGTATAGGAGTGGGGGTGTCTGCTCGCGCCAAGGTGGTTCCGTGAATCCATTGCTGTAGTATCGATGACAGGCCAAGCGCTCTGCGGGATACATGATGGAACACCGAAGAATCATTCTGTGCCTGGATGGTACCTGGAACAACCCCTACCAGATGAAGGCCAGGGACGACGGAACCACTGTCCTGAGACCGTCCAATCCGCTGAAGATTGCCAGAGCAGTCCTGCCTGTCGGCAGTCAGAACCCGGTTCAGCAGATTACCTATTACGACACAGGGGTAGGGGCCCTGAACTCCTATCCGGGATTGTCGAACAAGATCGTCCGCTGGGTGGACAGCAAGTTCGGCGGAGCCTGGGGGGCCGGTTTTGAAGGGAATATAGAGCAGGCGCTTACCTTTCTGGTCGATAACTACCAGGCCGGAGATGAGGTCTACCTGTTCGGATTCAGTCGCGGCGCGGCGCAGGCTCGCGGACTGACCCGATTTATCGACTGGATGGGCGGCATTCCCTGCAAGCAGGATGCGTATTTCGTGCCTCTGTTGTTTCATCGTTATCTGACGAGTCGAGCTCAGGCCGATCCTGCCAGCGTGACCACGGCAGGCGGTAGCGGACCAGGCTCTCCGATGATGCCGGTGTCGATAACGCTACTGGGGGTGTTTGATACTGTCATGGCTCTGGGAGCCCGTTTCAAATCGGATCAGAAAACCACCGGGGAAGAGTATGCCTTCCATGTAGGAGACACGCCGGCAACCTGCGTACGACACGCCAGGCAGGCGCTGGCCATCGATGAACGACGTTTCGATTTCCGCCCTGAAATATGGAAGTCCACGAGCAGGGCTCCCGATACGACACAGACTCTGGAGCAACGCTGGTTTGCAGGCGTCCACTCGAACATCGGAGGCGGATACATCAAGGATGGTCTGGCCAACCTGCCTTTGAAATGGTTGCTGGCAGAGGCACAGACGCTGGGTCTGGAGGTGGATCACGACTATCTCAAGCATTATCGCGGATATCCGCAGGATCAGCTGTTTGATTCCTATATCTGGTTCTATTCGCTTTTCGAGACTCTGCGTCGACGCAAGGGTAAAGGCGAGCGCCTGCTGTTGGGACAGCCCGATAGCGCGAATCTCAGTATGGATCCTTCCGTGATTCATCGCTGGAATGCCGAACCCGAAAAGCACAAGAGACTCGACGCACCGTATCGACCGGATAATCTTGCACGATATCTGGACGAACATCCCTCTGTTCTCGGTCAGGTCGACTGACAGGAGTGATCATCATGTTCAGTCAGGACAAACCGATTGGCAACGAAGCTCTTGCACACCGCTGTCCATTGACTGAGCTGATTGTCAGCACGATGCGGCTTGTCGGCAGTCTGCTGATGGTCATCACAATCAGTAGCTGCGCTGCCAATAGTGCCTTTCGTACAGCACCATCGGGACAGACACCCTGCGTCAGCCGTTCAGCAGAAGATTGCAGCGAATCAAGTTATTTTCTGCTCGCAGAAGATGAGTCAGTGGACTATGAGATTCCCATGGGCATCATCGAATTCGATGATCAGGGGGCCTTGCATGATCGTGCCCGCAAGGATGCACTCATGGGGCAGCTCAGGAATCTCGCTTCGGAATCGGATTTGCTGATAGCCGTGTTTGCGCACGGCTGGAAAAACAATGCCGAATACAATAACGGGAACCTGCGGGATTTCAAGACATTCCTGCAACGTCTGGCGGTGGCGGATCGGGTGGCCTGCCAGGCTGCCAGTTGTGCGAGCCGTCGTGTGGTAGGGGTCTATCTCGGTTGGCGAGGACTGTCAGCCACCTGGGAACCCTTTCGTAGTCTCTCATTCTGGAACCGCAAGAAACGTGCGCACCGTGTCGGTCAGGATGGTGTGACCGAAATTCTGGGCGAGCTCAGAAAGATAGATGCCAGTACCAGGAACAGCAAGCTGGTACTGATCGGGCACAGTTTTGGTGGAGGCCTTGTCTACACCGCAACGCAGCAGATACTGCAACGTGACATGGCCTTTCCTCGACAAGGCAGCATCAGCCGCACGCTGGCGGATCTGATCGTGCTGGTCAATCCGGCTTTCGAGGCCGCAAGGATGACGGCCATACGAGAGAAGTCCGAAAAACTCCGGTTCGGACAATCGCAGCGGCCGATACTGGCCATTCTCACCTCGCGCACGGACGTTGCCACGCGTCTGGCTTTCCCCGTCGGCTGTATATTGTCCAATCTCTTTACTGACTACAATCCGGCCAGACCCGATCAGGGGAAGCTGAATCGAACGGCAATCGGCCACTACGAGCCGTATCAGACGCATCGATTGTATCTTGAGCCTCCGTCAAACACTCGGCAGAAAGGGCAGGATCTCGGGTTCAGGGCAGCGCTGTGCAGCTGGAGAGACTTTCAGAGCGGCACCAGCGATCAATGGGATCTGCAGAACGGCCTTGTGCTCGAACGTAATGCAGAGATGTCAGTGGATGGGCAACGCAACAACCCGTATATCAATGTCACTGTCGCTGACGAAGTGATCTCTGGACACAATCAGATCTGGAGCGATGAGTTCCTGGTCTTCATGTACCGCTTCATTGCAGTTCAGGATGCAGGAGGCTGCAGAGGCTCTTGATACCGGAATCCGGTACTTTTCGATGGGTAAGCAATGCTGTTGCCTGTACTTTCTATTCCTCGACTTCACGTACGTTCAGTGATATTCATGATGGAGTGTCATTCACGACTTGAGATGAGAAAGTATGGAAATGACGATTCGCGAACGTATCGAGCAACAGATCTTCGGGAGCAAGGAAGGGCGCCGGTTTACCCAGGACTCACCCATACTCACTGATGTCTGGATTGCCTTCGGCCAATCACTCGGAGCTTCACAGGATCTCATTATCCTGCCTCATCGAGACGACAGCTCTGGAAAGATAGCCGAGGAAATCAATCAGAATCTCAAGGAACTTCGTGAAAACAGGGGTCCAGAGGGAAGTTCGAAAGCACGAGACCAGGCCGGGATAGCGCATCTGCCCGGGGTAATTGCAGCACGGTTGTATTTTGACGAAGTGCTGTGGCTGGTTTTGCCGCATACCCGTTGGTGGCGAGAGAGAGTTCTGGATTACATCGAATCGATACCCGATGATAGTGAATATGTCGCGTATAGGCACTTTCCCGGGCCGAAGACCAATCGGGCGCGAGAGAAGCTCAAGAAGCTGATCATCGCCGATATCGTGAGGGTCGAATCCCGACCTACCAACAGTGCCTACAAGAGCCGGGACAAGAACTGGCCAGCACCGGATCTGGTGTGGACAGTTCGCCTGATCGGGTACATCGCTGCAATGGGTACCGAAGGGGTCAGCGATGATCCGACGAACGAGCAGATAGTCGATGCCTTTCTGGACCTGTTCGAAGAGTATCCACAGACCGGTACCGCAATCACCGCCGATAGTGGTAGCCGCGTATGGCGAGTGTCGCGTAATCGAGATGCCTTGCCAGCCGTCAATCGCTCCAGTGTCGCGTGCAAGGCGGATGCAGCACGGTTATTGTTCAATGTCTCTTGCAAGAACATAGTCTGGGCTATTGCAGACAGTGGTATCGACTCCAGGCATCCAGCCTTTCATGACTGGCGCTCGGGCACCTGTCAGTCGCGCGTTATCGAAACCTACGATTTCAGCAAACTGAGAAAAGCGCTGCGACTCGACAGCGACAATGAGGAACGCGATGAGCTTGAGTCGCGCGCACTGGATGGCCTGAAAGCCGCCAACAAGGCCTTTGAAGGTAATGAGCAGGCAACGGATGCGGCCGTTGTGAAGATGCAGAAGAAGATCGAGAAAGAGCTGAAGATCAAGGCCAGAAAAACCGTCGATGAACTGCTGGCCCGATTACGCAACGGCTTCGATGTGGACTGGGCGCTGCTATTACCGTTCGTGCAAGTGGATAACCCGGCGGATGATCCGCCCGCGCTGGATCATGGAACCCACGTTGCCGGTATTCTGGGGGCTGACTGGCCAATCGTGGATGGTGAGGCGGTATCTCCCGCTCATTGCAGGCCGGGGGACAATCCTCACAAACTACTGGATCAGACGATTCCTCGGGAAATGACCGGCATGTGCCCCGATATCCGGCTCATTGATCTGCGCGTGTTGGGCAAGGACAATTCTTCCGATGAATTCGAAGTGATAGCGGCCCTGCAGCTGGTTCGCTACCTCAATACACGAGCCGGCCACATACACGTTCATGGGGTCAACCTGAGCCTGTCCATCGAACACGATGTAGTCAACTATGCCTGCGGACGTACACCGATCTGTGATGAGTGTGACCAGTTGGCAGCGAACGGAACTGTCGTCGTGGCAGCAGCAGGCAATGGCGGGCATCAGCTATTCAGTCTGGCCTCCGGAGCTTCGGTGCCGGGATACAGTTGTGTATCCATTACCGACCCCGGCAACGCCAATGGTGCGATCACGGTTGGTGCAACCCATCGTTACCGACCGCATGAGTACGGCGTCAGCTATTTCTCCAGTCGAGGTCCCACCGGTGATGGGCGCAGCAAACCCGACCTGGTGGCG
>CBDUIJ010000299.1:0-7251 GCA_965367215.1 uncultured Granulosicoccus sp. | reverse complement strand
GAACCCAATGATCTCAGTCGTGCATTCGACTACTGGCGCTTCCATAGCGGTGCATTGATTGACGAGCACGGTGCAGCAGGCGTTGCACACTGATTCACGACAAGACGATAAACGACGAACGCTGCCATGTTTCTGATTCATTGCCCCTATTGCGGTGAACACCGTGAAGAAGAGGAATTCCATGCCGCCGGCCAGGCTCATTTGCCCAGGCCTTTGGATCCGGATTCACTGACTGACGAGCAGTGGGGAAATTATCTCTACTTTCGCAAGAACCCACGCGGTGTGCATCGCGAACTGTGGGTGCACGCGGCTGGCTGTCGCAAATACTTCAATGTCATTCGCAATACGCAAACCTACGAAATCTACGGCACTTACAAGACGGGTGAGATGCTGGAATTCGAAGGCGACCCTGAAGTGACCGAGACAGGCTCGGTGCTGAACTGGAGTGCCGAGTCATGATGACCTCGCATCAGCTGAAGATTCAGCAGCGTAACCGTCTTGCCAAGGGTGGACGGATCAACCGCAACAAGCCACTGGTATTCAGTTTTGACGGCCGGCGGATGATGGGCTACGAAGGGGACACTCTTGCGTCAGCTCTGCTGGCCAACGGGGTCGACGTCATCGGGCGAAGCTTCAAATACAGCCGCGCGCGCGGCATCATGACAGCGGGTGTGGAAGAACCCAATGCCGTGCTGCAGGTCGGTGCAACCGAAGCGACTCAGACTCCCAATATCAAGGCGACCGAGCAGACCTTGTACGACGGTCTGGTATGCAACCCGGTCAACGGCTGGCCGAACGTGGAAGCAGATGCCATGGGCCTTGTGGGCAAGTTGGGTGGCCAATTGATGTCACCGGGCTTCTACTACAAGACCTTCATGTGGCCAAAGTCACAATGGGAGAACTACGAAAAATTCATTCGCAAGGCTGCAGGTCTTGGACGTAGCCCCAAAGTCCCCGACGCAGATCGCTACGATCACATGAACCATCATGTGGATGTACTGGTAGTCGGTGCAGGTCCGACAGGTCTGGGCGCTGCCCTGACTGCCGCCAGACGGGGTGCCAGAGTCATGCTGGCTGACGAACGCAGTGAAGCGGGTGGTTCGCTGTTGTTCAGCCCTGAAAAGATCGACGGCAATGATGCCATGGAGTGGGTGAATGAGGCCGTCTCGGAGTTGCGCGCCAACCCCAGAGTGACACTGATGCAACGGTCCACGGTCACGGGTTATCACGATCATAATTTTCTGACCATCAGCGAACGCCGATCGGAACACCTTGGCGACAAGGCGCCAGGTGTCATGACTCGACAGCGTCTGCACAAGGTGCGGGCGGGTAGTGTCGTACTGGCCACCGGGGCACACGAGAGACCGCTGGTATTCGGCAACAACGATCTGCCTGGTTGCATGGTCGCCAGTAGTCTGTCGCATTACATCCGCCGATTTGCGGTTGTTCCCGGTAACTCACTGGTTGTCATGACGACCAATGACAGTGGCTACCAGTGTGCGTTTGATTGGCAGGATGCCGGGCGCAAGGTGGTGGCAATCGTTGATACTCGCCGAGAGCCTGATGGCAGCGTTACCGAGCTGGCCTTGCAGAAAGGCATCAAGGTGATTACCGGTTCGGCAGTCATTGAAGCACGCGGCCGCAAACGGGTCAGCGGTGCCCTGATTACTCCCATCAACGTCGGGGCGACGTTCGTCACGGGTGAGAGTCAGTTACTGGCCTGCGACACCATTGCAACCAGTGGTGGCTGGAGCCCGGTTGTGCATCTCTCCTGTCATACCGGCAGTCGGCCTGTCTGGTCGGAGGAGGCCTTGGGGTTCGTGCCAGGGGATACCACCGAGCAACGCTGGAGCGCGGGCGCCATGGCCGGTTTGCAGAGCGTGAGTGAGTGCCTGCACGATGGGCTGCAGGCGGGCAACGATGCGGCGGCCGCAGCAGGATATCCGGAACTTGATGATGCCGAAGACTGGCCGACAGCAGGCTCGGGTAACGATGTCGTGTGTGCCGCCATGCCGGTATTTCTGGTGCCCCATACCAAGCCGAGTAGTCGAGCGCCCAAGCAGTTCGTCGATATGCAGAACGATGTCACGGCCGCAGGCATTCAGATGACCACCCGAGAAGGCTTTGAATCCATCGAGCATGTGAAGCGCTACACCGCGCTGGGCTTCGGTACCGATCAGGGCAAGACCGGCAATATAAACGGTATGGCAATCGTTGCCAAATCACTGGGCAAGACCATGGCCGAAACCGGTACCACGGTCTTTCGGCCCAACTACACGCCGGTGAGCTTCGGCGTGGTGGGTGGCGCAAATACCGATTTGCTGTTCGATCCGCAACGCTTCACGCCCATGCACAGCTGGCATCTCGAGCATGGTGCCGAGTTCGAGAATGTCGGGCAATGGAAGCGGCCATTGTATTTTCCTCAGGGTGAGGAGACGATGGAGCAGGCCATCGCTCGTGAGCAGCTGGCGACACGCAATGGTGTCGGCATCCTGGATGCGACGACACTGGGCAAGATCGACATTCAGGGCAAGGATGCGCGTGAATTTCTGGGGCGGGTCTATACCAATGCCTGGGCAAAGCTGGCACCGGGTCGATGCCGTTATGGCCTGATGTGTGGTGAGGACGGCATGATCATGGATGACGGGGTGACTTCCTGCCTGGCAGAAAATCACTTCCTGATGACCACCACGACAGGCGGTGCCGCACATGTTCTGTCCTGGCTGGAGATCTATCATCAGACCGAGTGGCCGGAGATGGAAGTGTTCTTCACCAGTGTCACTGATCACTGGGCCACCATGACCATTGCCGGGCCTGACAGTCGCAAATTGCTGAGCAAGCTGACTCAGATAGATCTGTCTGCTGAGAATTTCGGTTTCATGGACTGGCGTGAGGCTGCGGTTGCCGGTGTGCCAGCTCGTATATTCAGAATCTCCTTTACCGGTGACCTGTCCTACGAGATCAATGTACCGGCGCACTACGGGCTGACAGTCTGGAATGCCCTGTTCAAGGCCGGCAAGGAATTCAATCTGACGCCCTACGGTACGGAAACCATGCATGTATTACGTGCAGAAAAGGGTTTCATTATTGTCGGGCAGGACACGGACGGATCCATGACGCCGTATGACATGAATCATGGCTGGGCGGTTGCCAACAACAAGCCGTTCAGTTTCATTGGCAAGCGCGGTATGAATCGACAGGACTGTCTGCGTAGCGATCGCAAGCAGCTGGTGGGACTCATGACAAGCGACCCGCTGGCTGAGTTGCCGGAAGGTGCACAGGCCGTACGTGACCCGAATCAGGCCATTCCGATGAGCATGGTGGGGCACGTGACTTCCAGCTACTACAGCGCCACCCTCGAACGACGAATCGCGATGGCTGTCATCAAGGATGGTCTGAACCGGCTGGGAGAGAAGGTCTACTTTCCACTCAAGGGGGGCACGGTCATCGAGGCGACCATTTGTTCACCGGTATTTTTCGACCCAGACGGTGTGAGGCAGAAAGCATGAGTAATTCCGTATCAGATGTAGCGGTCATGGACCAGTTTGCCGTCAGCCGACAGGCTTCGGATATGGTGGGCGCGAAAACACCCCTGGCTCATGTGGGTTTGCCCACTCGTGCGAAAAAGTCATCGGTAAGTGGCATCGTCGATTCGAAATCCGCTGCCGGCAAGGCAACATCCACGGTCTTGCTGGAAGAGGCGCGGCTCACGGGTATCCTGACCTTGCGAGCGGATACTTCGCGAGACGAATTGTCGAAGGCACTACAGAGCGTGGTTGAACTTCAGTTGCCCGAACGTCTGCAGAGTCACACGAGCGCCAAAGGGCATTGCGTTCGCTGGATGTCCCCTGATGAATGGTTGCTGACATGCCCGATAGAAGAGGCGTTCTCCATCGAACAGAAATTGCGTGCCGCGGTTAATGGACACATAGCCATCGTCAATGTCTCTGGTGGTTACTGCCTGCTGACATTATCGGGAGCCGATGCCGTCAACGTATTGGGGAAAAGCACGTCGTACAATCTCAATCCGGAGAATTTCCCTCCCGGCAAGGTTGTCAATACGGTGATGGCGAAGGCGCAGGCTACCCTGATGATGCTGGATGACGAGCGTTACGAGATACTCGTACGCCGCAGTTTTGCCGATTACCTGTGGCTCTGGTTGCAACGTGCCGGCAAGGAATACGGGTTGCAGGCTGTTTCGGCGCCGAGCTGAGAGATTCCCGCAAGCCTGATCACTCTACGACAAATTCTTTCTATGCAACACCGGCACCGGGTCAATTGCGCCCCACAGCGGGGCGCTGGATTTTGCGGTGGAAAGCAGAACGCCGGCTTTCAATAGCCAGGTGACGAAGCCTGCAGTCAGTGCCACGGATGCACCGGTGCCGATTGCCACGACCAATTGCTGTTGCTGGCTTTGTTCGCGAACGCTTTCAGATAGCTCCTGACTCAAAGCATCATCACCATCGAACAGCGTCGGAGCAAGCGAGAGCTGGAACGGCAATATCTGGAACCTTTCGATGATTGACTGGGCGGTCGTCAGGTCCTGTTTTTGCAGATCGCCCAGCAGTGCCAGCAAACGTGTTTTTTCCGGAGATGCCGCCTGGTTCCCCTGATTTACAACTGTGGCGGCTTGATTCTCGTTTCCCGGGTTCTCGATTACCACTGATACATCTTCAGTGATGTCCTGGAACATGGGGTCATTGAAGTGTTCAATGCCGGAGGCGGCTGGCTCGGGTGGTGCGTCCTCTTCGTCAACCTGGTTACTCAGAGCGGCAGGCTTTTCCTGCGCGGGGCGATCAGAGCCTCTCGTTGGAGGCAAGTTCGGCTCTGGTGGTCTGTTGTAGGCCGACTCCGTGTTACTGGATAATGCGGATTCCACTTCGACGAGTGCGTCCGAGTCGATGGTCTGTTCAGGAAGTGCTGCCTGCAGGTGGGGATCATCGAGGATGCTGATGGTCAATGTTGCCTCAGTGGTGTTGCCTGCAGAATCAATGAGCATGACCTCCAGTGAATAACTGCCCGTGTCGAGATGTGCGATCTGGCTGAGCTGTTCCGTAGAGTTGTCGTAGATGAATGAAGAGGCTGCGTTGCCACCTACGATGCTCAACTCAACCGTATCGCCGCTGTCCGGGTCAACAATACTCAGAGTGCCAATAGCACCATTGTGGTCGTAGGGGATCTGAACATCACGTACGTTGATTGCAGGCGCTTCATTGACATCACTTACAGTGACCGTAAAGTCTCTTGAGGTTGAGGATCCATCACTGGAGACAGCAGTGACGATAAAACTGTATTGCCCGGAGGTCTCGTGGTCCAGCACGGCGGCTGTTCTGATGACACCCTGGTTATCGATGCTGAATAGAGCAGCGTCATTACCGCTCAATGTGTATGTCACGGTTTGTCCGGCGTCGCCATCCACGCTGTTTGCGGGAATACCGACTGTACTGCCGATGTCACTGTTCTCGGTGACGAGCCCCTCGCTGTCGGCAGTGATGTCCAGGTCGATGATGGTCGACAAGCTCTCATCCGGGAGGTCCGTGACAGTCACGGTGATTGACTGCGTGGTCACGGTATTGGACAAGCCTGTACCGTCATCAACGCTGACGATCAACTCGTAGACATTGTCGGCGTCGACATCCTGTGCGTTTTCGAAATCGGGTGCCGAGGCAAACACAAGTTCGCCGGTAACGGAATCAACGTTGAACAGGGCGGCATCACGTCCTCCGGTGATGGTATACGTCAACGTGTCATCATCCATGTCGCTTGCCCTTACAGTGCCTACGTTGCTCGCGTTCTCGGTAGTCGTAAATGAGTTATCAGAGTCGATGACGGGTGAGTCGTTCATGTTACTGACCGCCAGCGAGAAAGTACGGGTGCTGTTCAGGCCGGCGGCATCATCGATGTTTATGGTAAAGGTGGCGGGCCCGGTATCAGCTTGACGCGGTGTACCAGACAATGTGGCGGTGCCGTCTCCATTGTCGATCAGTGTCAGCCATGCAGGCAGGTCAGTAGCGCTGAAGGTGTGTGTATCGCCGCTGTCCGGATCCCGAGTGTGGATAGTCACTGAATAGGCACTATCTTCAGTGGCGTCCGGTAAAGTGCTTTCCGTGATGAAGGACGGGCCTTCATTGATGTCACCGACAGAGACGGTGAAGTTGCGGCTTGTGGTAGAGCCATCGCTGGAGGTAGCGGTGACGGTGAAGCTGCGTTGATCGGCAGTTTCGTGATTCAGGATGGCGGCAGTGGTGACCACACCGTTGGTATCGATGCTGAACAATGCGGCATCCGTACCGCTCAATGTATACGCAACGGTTTGTCCGGCATCAACGTCGATGGCATTGGCGATGATACCGACCGTGCTGCCGATGGCACTGTTTTCGTCGACGATTCCATCACTACCGGCAGCGGTATCCAGATCAGTGATGGGCGACAGGTCTTCATCGGGCTGGTCCGTGACGGTTACATAAATGGCTTGAGTGACAATCGCATCAGGAGAGCCTGTGCCATCATCGACACGGATGATCAGTTCATGGACGTGGTCGGAATCAGCATCCAGTGGGTTTTCGTAGTCCGGTACCGTGGAAAAGCTCAGGTGTCCGGTAGCGGAATTGACGGTAAACAGCGCGGCGTCGTTGCCTTCAGCGATGGAAAACGTCAACAAATCTCCATCAGCATCGATGGCTGTGATGGTGGCAATGCCGTCAGTGTTCTCGGCAATCGTGAATGCGCTGTCAGAAGTGATTGTCGGTGCGTCATTGACGTTGTTGACCGTCAATGAGAACGTGCGGGTGCTGCTCAGGCCAGCAGCATCTTCAATGTGTAGGGTAAAGCTGGCGGGCCCATTATCGAGTTGCTGCGGTGTACCACGCAAGGTAGCAGTGCCGTCGCTGTTGTCGATCAGTGTCAGCCAGGCAGGCAGGTCAGCAGAGCTGATAGCGTGAGTGTCACCGCTGTCTGGATCGCTGGTGCGGATAGTCACGGAATGGACAACGTCCTCAGTAGCATCCGGTAAGGCGCCGTCCGTGATGAATGACGGGGCTTCATTGATATCACCGACAGCAACGGTAAAGTTGCGGCTCGCGATGGATCCATCGCTGGAGGTCGCGGTAACGGTGAAGCTGCGCTGGACAGCGACTTCGTGGTCCAGTACGGCGGCGGTAGTGACGATGCCATTGGCGTCAATACTGAATAATGCAGCATCGGTACCGCTCAACGCATAGGTGACAGTCTGTCCGTCATCACCGTCCACGG
>CBDUIJ010000298.1:0-7257 GCA_965367215.1 uncultured Granulosicoccus sp. | reverse complement strand
ATGCCGTATCGCCCCTTGTATTGTGCATAGTCCACATAGGGTCCACCATCGTTCATCATCTTCTTGCAGATGGCGATGTTCAGACGGCGCAGCTCGTCCTCGTCGCTCATGTTCTCGGGGTGATAACGAAACAGCACGTTCACATAAGCGGCAGGCGCCAGCATTTCCAGCCCCTCATTCTGCTTGATCAAATCGACACAGCTCGTCTTCAGGGTTTGCAGATAATCGATCTTCGCTGCAAAGCCCTGATTACCGACAGCCTTCCAGCTCAACCAGACTTTCAGGGAGTCAGCACGCCGCCCACACTGGATCGAACGTTCCCCAAGGTTGTAGTCCGCGTTCTCATCGGCGTGAAACAGGTATTCACCGCCACCGCCTGAACAGCAGGATTTCAAGGCGCCGGCGTGCTTCACCAGAATCACGGCTGCCGTGATCGGTACATTCATCAGCTTGTGGGCATCCCAGGTGAAGGAATCGGCCAGATGGCTATCGGCCAGCAAATGCCGGTGCTGCTTCGAGTACAGGATGGGAGCCCCCCAGGCACCATCGATATGCAGCCAGATATCGTGTCGGCGGGCGATCTCGCTGCAAGCGGCAACCGGATCGAATGCGCCCGTCACGGTGGTACCTGCCGTGATGCCGATATAGAACGGCAGATGTCCCTTGGCCAGACTGCTATCGATCTCCTGTTGCAGCGCCACCGGACAGATGCGACCTTCTTCATCGGAAGCCACGGCCACCAGATTGTCAGTACCAATGCCCAGAACGTTCGCCGCTTTCTGTCCGGAGTAATGCGCCTGGTCGGAGACATAGGCCACCAGAGTACGGCCACCGGATCCCTTCGTCTTGAAATCGGGACAGGCGTGGTGGCGAGCCAGCATCATGCCGATCAGATTGGCCTGGCTACCACCGGCCACCATGACGCCCTCTGCGGGATTGTCATCACGATCGAAGCCCACCAGAGCGTTCCACTGTCGTATGAGCTCCAACTCCATCAGAGTCGCTACAGGCCCCATCTGATAGGTGTGCATGGTGGCATTGCTCAGACTGGTAATCCAGTCGCCCAGCATGGCCGGCTTGTTCTGGCCCGAGTACAGCAATTTATGGAAATCGCTCTTGTAGACCGCCGGGTTGTAATGCAGGTAGGCCTTGACGGCCTCTTCCAGACTCTGCTGGTCAGCCCCTGCGTCAGTCAGGCTGACATCCAGTATGCGTTCAAGCTCTGCCGCGGGTGGCGCCTGCGATGCCGGACGATCTTCGGGCATCCATTCGTTCACGGCACGCGTCAGCACATCCAGATAGTCTTGCATGGTGTTGGCCTCGAGCGACCTGTTTTCTGATGGTGTCGCAGTATAGAGAGACCCACACGACAGCGGCCAATGCTGATTTATTGGGTATCAGTTACTTTTAGGCATGATGGGAACGGCTCAACCCACCGTCGACAGATTCTGGTTGTACATGTCCTGCAGATATTCCCAGAACTGCCTGGCCGACTGACTGCGTGGCTGGCGCAGGCGATACAGCCTCACTGCCAGATCCACCCGGGGAAACGAGTCATCCAGCGCGATCAGATCGCCGCTGTCCAACTCCCGGCGAACCAGGCTCCGAGGCAACCAGGCCATGCCATAGCCTTCGAGCACCAGCGCCTTGAGCGCCTCCGACAAGGCGTTCTCACAGGCCACTTCGACGACCCGCTCAGCGTGCAGGCCAGGCAGACAATCTCGCTGCAGAATCTGGCCAAAGAAGCTCTCTGCCGGATGCGCCACCAGCTTGAGTGGGTCACCGGCAGCAAGGCCAAAGCGTGCCTGCCCCTGCGCATTGCGCGCCGATACCGGGATGAACTGATCCACGCCGACCTGCAGGCTCTCGACATCCTCCCGCTGCAACTGGGCAGAGATCTCTGCAGAGCAATAGCACAGCAGGAAATCGCCCTCCCCGGCCAGAAAGGATTGAATGTTATCGGACAAGTGTCCGGTCTCCACCTTGATCAGGGCGCCACCGGACAGGGCTTCGAGCGTCTGCATCCAGGACGGAAAGAACGACACGGCCAGCGCCTGCTGAGAGATGATGACCAGCTGCGCGCGGGCGGCACTGATATCCTGCATCTGATGACGGACGGCCAGAATCTGCCCCGACAGCAGACGCGCCTGTTCGGCAAATGCCTGTCCTGCCGGGGTCAACGCTGTCGGATACTGCTTGCGATCGACAAGGCTGACACCCAGCCAATCCTCCAGTGAACGAATGCGTCGACTGAATGCCGGTTGCGTGACAAAACGCGCCTCGGCCGCTTTCGAGAAACTGCCCAGTTCGATCAGGGCAATATAGTCATCCAGCCACTTCAGTTCCATCGCTTGTTCCGTCAGATATCCGCATTACCGGCGCCGCCAGTGTCGCCTCGGTCCAGCCTATACCGAAAAGTAACCGACCACGCCAAAATTGGCATTGGCCAACACAATCCGCTCGATTCTATTATCAGGCTCAGACTCGAATTGCCGGGCAATGGCGATGAATCGGACCGTAGGCAACGGTTGATACCGGGATCATCACCAATCGCCGCAATGCTGATTACGACACAACCTTCTATCAGGTGGATTCATGGAATACTTGAAAAAATCGAACGCCCCCGTTGCGGCCAACGATGAGCGAATACAGGACACCGTCAAGACCATGCTGGCGCGCATCGAGGCCGATGGAGAGAGCGCGGTTCGTGAATATGCAGCGCAATTCGATAACTGGCAGGGAGACTTCATACTCAGCGACACTAAGCGCGCCGAACTCATTGCCCGGGTGCCTGAACAGACGCGTCAGGATATTCAGTTTGCCTATAAGCAGATCAAGACCTTCGCCCAGGCACAGCGCGCCAGCCTGAACGAATTCGAAATAGAATCGGCACCCGGCGTCAGACTCGGCCAGAAGGTCATACCGGTGAATTGCGCAGGCTGCTATGTTCCCGGCGGACGCTATTCGCACGCAGCCTCGGCGTTGATGAGCATTGCCACCGCCAAGGTGGCCGGTGTGGAAACCATCGTCGCCTGCTCGCCGCCGAAGGATGGCAACATCAACCCGGCGATTGTCTATGCCATGGACCTGGCCGGCGCTGACATCATTCTGGAAATGGGCGGTGTACACGCGGTAGCCACCATGGCCAAGGGTCTGTTCACCGGCGTGCCTGCCGATATTCTCGTCGGGCCCGGCAATGGCTATGTGGCCGAAGCCAAACGCCTGTTGTTCGGCGAGGTTGGTATTGACGTTTTCGCAGGCCCCACCGAGTCCGCCATCATTGCCGATGACAGCGCCGACCCGATGACCATCGCCGTGGATCTCGTCTCCCAGGCAGAGCATGGCTACGATTCGCCCGTATGGCTGTTCACAACCAGTCGTCGCATCGGCGAGAAGGTGGCCGAGCTGATGCCAAAGGTGGCCGCCGACATGCCCAATCAGGAAGTAGTGCAGTCAGCCTGGGATGTGCACGGAGAAATCATCTTCTGTGAAAGCCGCGAAGAATGTGTGCGTGTCAGCGATGATTACGCCTCAGAGCACTTGCAGATTCTCGCCGAAGACACCGACTGGTGGCGCGACAATCTGAAGAACTACGGCTCACTGTTCCTCGGTGAAGGTGCAACCGTGACTCATGGCGACAAATGCTCCGGCACCAATCACATTCTGCCTACCCGACGCGTGGCACGCTACAGCGGTGGCCTGAACGTGCACAAGTTTCTCAAGATACTCACCTATCAGGAAATCAGCGAAGAGGCCAATCTGGAGTTCAGTGCCGTGGGTTCGCGCATTTCCCGTGTGGAAGGCATGGAAGGTCACGCACGCGCCTGTGACTGGCGACTGCGAAAGTATTTCCCCGAAAGGGAATGGGACTTTCAGGTGTACGATCAGACACATTACGAGTAGCGAGCAGACTCATGAAATCCTTCAAGAAATCATTTACCCAGCAGGAAGCCATTCCAGAGGCGGGCATCGAGGCCGCCGTGGCCGTCATGCGCTCAGGCCGGCTGCATCGCTACAACACCCTGCCCGATGAAAAAGGTGAAACCGATCTGTTGGAGATCGAGTTTGCCGAGTACCTCGGCGTACCCTATTGCCTTGCCTGCTCCTCCGGCGGCTACGCCCTGCACGTGGCCATGCAGGCAGCCGGCGTCCAGCGCGGTGACAAGGTGCTTTGCAATGCCTTCACCCTGGCACCAGTGCCCGGTGCCATTCACAACAGTGGCGCGGTGCCCGTGCTGGTTGATGTTGCCGAAGACTATTGCATAGACCTTGATGATCTCGAGGCAAAAGCTGCCAGCAGCGGTGCGCGATTTTTCATGCTCTCCCACATGCGTGGGCACATCGCCGACATGGATCGCATCATGGACATCTGCCAACGCCACAAGCTGTTTCTGATCGAGGACTGCGCTCACACCATGGGAGCCAGCTGGAATGGCGTGAAGAGCGGCACCTTCGGCGATATCGCCTGCTTCAGCACCCAGACCTACAAGCACATCAATTCCGGCGAAGGCGGCTTTCTGACCACGCGTCACAGCGATGTCATGGCACGCGCCATCATGCACAGTGGCTCCTACATGCTGTTCGATCGCCATCATGCAGCACCGCCAGCAGAGACTTTCGAGCAGATACGCTACGAGACACCCAACTACAGTGGTCGCATGGACAACATGCGGGCAGCCATTCTGCGCCCACAGCTGGCGAATCTCGACCAGCAATGCCAGCGCTGGAACGAGCGCTATCGCATACTGGAAGCCGAACTGGGCAAGAGCTCGATCATTCGTGTTCCGGCACGCCCCGAGGCCGAGGAATTCGTGGCCAGTTCCATCCAGTTTTCACTGCCCGGCAAGAACCCCGAACAGATGCAGGCAGTGGTGGAACGCTGTGCCAGCCAGGGTGTAGCGCTGAAGTGGTTCGGCGGTGCAGAGCCGGAAGGCTACACCAGCCGCTATGACAGCTGGCGTTATATCGCCGATATGCCGCAGCTGCCCAGAACCGAAAGCATACTCTCGACCTTGCTGGACATGCGAATTCCGCTGACGTTTACGACCGAGGATTGCCAACTGATCGGGGAAGTCATCGTCGAGGTGATCGAGTCGCTCGAGAAAGCCGCGTAATCCGGCCTTTGCAGTTTGTAAAAAAGCATCGATCGTGCGCAATGGCGCCGATCGTTGTTATCCTGTGGAATCGATTTCATCTGTGTCGAAACCAATCAACATGCGCTCTATCAAGAAAACCATCGCAAGCCTTGCGCTGCCAGCTGCCACCTTCGCCCTGCTGACGACTGCAGCACTGTCGACTTCCGTTCAGGCTGACGAAGTTGGCGACGTCAATGTCGACTGGATGGGTGGCGACATCAAGATCGAAGCGGTCGAAGACCCCAAGGTCAAGGGTGTTACCTGCCATATCTCGTACTTCGATCGTGGACTGATCGATCGGGTACGCAATGGTGAGATCTTCAGCGACCCATCAAACTCCTCCATTGCCTGCCGTCAAACCGGACCGATCGTCATCGGCGATATCGAACGTGACGAAGGCGGCGAGAACGTGTTCTCCAAACGGACGTCTCTTGTCTGGAAAGCGCTGGAAGTAACGCGCATCTATGACGAAGAGCGGCAGACGCTGATCTATCTGTCACATGCCAGTCAGGTGAAGGATGGTTCGGCGAAAATGGCGCTGTCGACCGTGCCCTTGTTCGGTCAGGATGTCACCTGGGAAGATTGATTGCGGGGACGAGTGCGTGGTGACGTCATTCTCGCCAGCTGTACGCTGGCAGCAGAATGACGTCGTTACCGACAGCCGTCAGCCGCCCACTGCTCCAGAGCCTTCTTGAAAAAGCCTCCGTAAGGGTGCTGTATTCGCGCTGACGAATCCCTCTCCTGGCCTGTGTAGAATTCACCCTGCGTACACAGGCTTGCCTTATCCCAGTTGTGGCAGTTACTGCAGACTTCCCCCTCCCAGTATTCCTTGGGCAAACCTTCTACCGGAGAAAACAGAGGCGTACCCTCAGCCAGTTCCTTGATGGACCTTGGCTTGTCTGACTGAGCATCGTCCGCGATGGGCTGCTCGAAGCCGGGTGATGCACTGGCGCCAAGAGAGCGCTCTTCGCTGGACGGCTCCTCAACTGCAACAGTGGCAGAATCGTCTGGAACAGCCCCCAGCGTTGCCAACAGCCCTCTGGCATCCTCGGCATAGTCACTGTCCGGATAGCGCTCGATGAACGCCTGCAGATCAGCGGGCTCACCTGTACTGAGAGCCTGCTGCCACAGCCCCAGTTCTGCCGCCGAGGGTGTGGCCGCCCGGCTATCGGACGACGAACCCAGACCGATCAGGCAACTTGCCGTGATGGCGAAAAATAACAGGTAGCGATATTCCATGACATGCTGTTTCTGCTTGAGGCTGCGACAACAGACTGCAACGCTGATGAACCCGCTGGCAGGGTGCTTGCGAAACCGGATTCTAGCAGTTGACAGGATTTACGCAAAACCTGCAGCTACACCAGCAGTGCGCAAGCCTGCGTAAATTTGTTAGGTTTAACCGGAACAGGCGTTTGCCTGTGCTGAAACGCAAGGGATCAAAAACGTGAAACAAGTACAGTGTGTCCGTTATCTGCTGCGAAGTACCCGGCAAATCCCCCAACACCCGGCACGCAAATCGTCTACCCGGCGGCTCATGGCAATCCTCGCATTAGCGCTGTTCAGCGTCCTGGCAACGCCGGCTTCAGCACAATCGAACCTGCTGCAAGGTGGCTGGCAACTGGATCGTGAAGCCTCCAGCTTGCGCTTTCAGTCCATCAAGAACGGTTCAAAAGTCGAAACCAGCAGTTTCGCCAATTTTGATGGCACTCTGGACGAGAACGGGCTGGCGACTCTTCTGGTGGAATTGAATTCCGTTGACACCAAGGTCGACCTGCGCAATGTGCGCATGCGTTTTCTGTTCTTTGAAACCTTCAAGTTTCCGGTGGCCAGTATCACGGCACGCGTGGAAGCGGAAACCCTTGACAGGCTGGCCGACAGGAAAAGGATCAACCTGCCCGTCGAGTTCGAACTGGATCTGCACGGTGTCACGCAGACACTCAATGCCGATACGGTACTGACCTTGTTCACCGACGATCAGATAGCCATTACCAGTGAGTCCCCCATCACGATCATGGCAGAGCAGTTCGAGTTGATGGAAGGCATCCTGAAGCTGCAGGAAGCCGCTGACGTCGAGATCGTGCCCAGCGGCTCGGTATCGTTCGACCTGATATTCAAACGAAAT
>CBDUIJ010000297.1:0-7342 GCA_965367215.1 uncultured Granulosicoccus sp. | reverse complement strand
AGAAGCAGTTACCTGAAGATGGTCGCATTATCGCAAGCGGCCGTACAGAAATGGACACGGCAGCGTTTCGTGCCAAGCTTGATGTAGAAGTTCGCGAGCATATCAGCGAGCAGGACTTCGAAGAAGAGGCCTGGAAGGCTTTTCTTGAGCGAATTCAGTACTATCCGGTTGATGTTACCGACGTGGCCGGCTATCAGCCTCTGGTCGACGCTCTCAAGGGCCGTGAGGATCATGTCAGGGTGTTCTATCTGTCGGTAGCGCCGAGTCTGTTCACGCAGATCACTCATGGTGTGCATGAGGCCGGCCTGATTACCGAAAACAGTCGCGTGGCGCTGGAAAAACCGCTGGGGCGTGACCAGCAGTCTGCCGAAGAAATCAATGATCGCCTTTCGGATGTATTCGGTGAGGAACAGATCTATCGCATCGATCATTACCTGGGCAAGGAAACCGTGCAGAACCTGCTGGCCTTGCGATTTGGTAATGCCTTCTTCGAGCCGCTGTGGCGGGCCGAGCACATCAGCGATGTGCAGATCACCATCGCCGAATCACTGGGTGTCGACAGTCGAGGTGCATTTTATGACCAGACCGGTGCCCTGCGTGACATGGTGCAGAACCATCTGTTGCAGTTGCTGGTCATTCTGGCCATGGAGCCGCCCGTCAGCATGGACCCGGACGCGGTTCGCGATGAGAAGATCAAGGTACTGCGTGCACTGAAGCCACTGACCGGCATCGATGCCATCGAGAATTCGGTTCGGGGTCAATACAAGGCTGGTGCCTACAAGGATGGCCCTGTTCCCGGCTATCTGGATAACGAAGAGATCCCCGAAGACAGCACCACCGAGACCTTCGTGGCGCTGCGCGCCGAGATCGCCTCCTGGCGCTGGGCGGGTGTGCCTTTCTTCCTGCGCACCGGCAAGCGCATGGAAAGCAAGACCACGGAAATCGTCATCAATTTCAAGAAGATTCCGCATTCGATCTTCCCCACTGCCGATGGATTCAGCATTCCCAATCAGCTGATCATTCGTCTGCAGCCCGAAGAGAGCATTCGCATGCGCATCTACGTCAAGGCCTGGGGAGATGACATCGAACTGCAGCCGGTGCATCTGAACCTGGACTTCAACGATGTCTTTCAGAAGCGCAAGATGATTGCCTACGAACGCTTGCTGATGGATATCATTCGCGGCAATCCGACCTTGTTCATGCGTCGCGACGAGGTGGCTGCTGCCTGGGCATGGATCGATCCGATCCAGGAGGCCTGGGAGCAATATCAGTATTCACCCAAGAGCTATACGGCAGGTACCTGGGGACCGGGTGCTGCCAACGCCTTGATCAGCAAGGACGGGTTGCGCTGGCATGAGGATTGATATGGCAAGGCAACGTGTGGAAGGGGCCGGTCTGCAATGGCATGAAGAGGCCGATGCAGCCGCGCTGGCCGAGAGTCTGGGGCAGGCTGTCACGCAGTGCCTGAAGGGCGCTCTGGAACGTCATGGGGAGGCCTCTCTGGTGGTCTCGGGTGGCAGTACGCCCGCGCCGGTGCTGCGCTATCTGTCTGACGCTGATATCGACTGGTCGAAGGTGACCGTGACACTGGCCGATGAGCGCTGGGTGCCGCCGGGTCATCCGGACAGTAACGAATCTCTGGTGCGTGAGACGCTGCTGCAAGGCAAGGCCGCAGCCGCTTCCTTTGTGCCCCTGTACCGTCCCGATCTGACGGAAGGCGATGCCTTGCCCTTGATCGCGGCTGATGTGTCTGCCATGCATCAACCCTTTACGGTGGTCATGCTGGGGATGGGGGGAGACGGTCATACGGCTTCGCTGTTCCCGGACGCCGCAATGGACGAGTTGTTGCCGGCAATGGCTCTGTACAACACCAGTGTCGTGGCATTTCTGCATCCGCCATCGGTATCCCAGGCACGCATCTCCCTGACTCGGGCCTGTCTGTTGCATGCCGAGAATCGTTTTCTGCACATTACCGGTGATGGCAAGTGCGATGTGCTGGCAGCAGCACTGGATGCCTGTGAGGGCGGTGAGTGGCAGCCAGGATACGCACCGGTGGTCGGATTGCTGACCGAGCAGCCGGCCAAGGCCACGGTCTTCTGGAGTCCATAGATTGGAGCTGCACTGAATGCTGGCACGAATCAAGGCTGCTCGGGATACCTTGCGTAAATCCGAGCAGAAGGTTGCGGATGTGGTGATTGCCGATCCGGAAGAGAGCGTGCAATCTTCCATTCAGGCCATCGCCACGCGCGCGTCCGTGAGCGAGCCGACGGTTATCCGCTTTTGTCGGGCGCTTGACTGTGTCGGTTTTCAGCAGTTCAAGATCAAGCTGGCGCAGGATCTGGCGCGGCGGGGCACCTTCTTCTATCAGGATGTCACCGCCAACGATTCGAGCAAGGAGCTGGCAAACAAGCTGCTCGATGGCGCCATTGCCTCTCTGGTGCAGATTCGCAATCAGATCAATGAAACCGCGCTGGATGAAGCCATTCAGATGTACGAGAACTGCAAGCGGGTCGAGCTCTATGGTTCGGGTGGTTCGGCCGTCGTGGCTGAGGATGCGCAGCTGAAGTTCTTTCGCCTGGGCAAGCCGGCCATCGCTTACTCGGATCCGCACATTCAGGCGGCAGCGGCAGCCTTGTTGGACAAGGATGCTCTGGTTATCGCCATATCGCATTCAGGGCGCAGCAGCGACATCCTGAAGACGGTTGATATTGCCCGGGAAGCGCAGGCCAGGGTCATTGCCGTGACGGCAACCCGTTCGCCACTGGCGCAGCGTGCCGATGTGGCGTTGACGGTCGATGTCAATGAGGACAGCGATATCTTCTCGCCGGTCAAATCACGACTGGGGCAGATGGTGGTGCTGGATGTGCTGGCGGTGGGTGTGGCCGTCCGCGGCGGTGAGCACATGCTGGAGCAGCTGGCGAAAGCCCGTCGGGCAATCGATTTCAAATTCGTCTAGGGCAGGGGGTGCCGGTTTGCACCGGCCTGATGCCTTACCCGGGTGGAGAGTATTCGGAATCAGCGGCGTTTCGGATTGATAGTGCAAGCCCGGCAGTCAGACCTGCCGGGCTTGATCGCTACTGCCTCGGTTCTCTGTGGTGGTAGGCGTGTTTCACCCGGCTACGGGCTTTTAAGGACCTGCCTAGTCGTCGCTGCCGCTGATGTCGCCGAAGGCGGAGACGGTGTAGGGGTCCATCAGGGCTCTTGCCCGTGAGAATACCTGGTCATCGTTGACTCGGAATACAGCTGAGCCGGTGGCGTTGACATCAACACTCAAGGGGTCATCGAACTCCAGGTTGTTGGCAATCTGGATTTCAAAGCCGATGGCATTGGCCGGCGGGTTTTGCACCTCAACCAGAAATTCCTGTCCCTGACGAGTAATGAGGGTATCGACAGGCGCCAGGCTGTTGTCGATTTCAGCGACGGTGATTCGCGTGCTGGATGTGAAACCGCGCAAGCCATTGTTGTCAACAGCGCGCAGCAGCAGATAATAATCACCGGCTCCCACGGCCGACAATGTGAGTTGGTCAGCACTGACATCGTAACTGTTCAGTGTCTCGACGCCCGCTTCATCGTTGGCAAGTCGAGCGATATAGGCACTCGCATCGGCAAACGGCCACCACACGACCGGGTCGCCCGGTGCCATACGTGTCGGAACCCGCTTGAATACCGGGGCAGGCAGCAAGGGCACGGGTGGTGCAGGCGCTTGCCCTTCGACCACCACGGAACCGAAGCCGCTGTTCAGGTCGACACCCTGTTGTTGGGCGTTGAGATCGACGACGCCTTCGGTGACGCCGACGCGCAGCGTATCGCTGGCTTCGACATCGAACACGGTGCCTCGCACCGCGGCTGAGGCATACGGTGTGTTGATGCGGAAGTCCACTTCCTGCTCATCGCGTTTGTTGACGTCCGAGGTGATCTTTCCCTTGTAGGTCTTGATCTCGATGATGCAATCGGCGTTCTCCGGCAGGCAGGCCAACAGCGACAGGGTCGCTTCCGTGTCGGGTTGCAGATTGATGACCGATCCGGATGAAAATTCGATGCTCACATAACCGTCGGAGTTGGTGAGAATCGTGTCGCCGGGGTAGACGTCGAAATCGCGCTCGAGGTCGAACACGGTGGCATCCTTGGCATCATCGCTGGGGTCGGGGGTCAAGGCTGCCGCAGCACTGGGCCGGGTGATGATAACGGTTCCCTTGACGAAAACCACTTGTGCGGATTCTGCCTCGGCGGCCACCAGGATGGGAATGCGTATGGTGCTGCCGGGTGTCAGCGGTGCATCGATGGCCAGTTCGTTGAATTCTGCCAATTGGGCGGCAAAACCGGCTCTACCCAGTTCGCGGGCCGAGATGGCGCCGAGGGTGTCACCATCGACCACGACAACTTCGCGAGCGATGATGTTCGCTGTGACAGGGGCCGTTGCCGCGTTGGCTGGGCCTGCTGTAGTGCTCTGGGCCAGAACCGGACTACCGACCGTGAAGGCCGTCAGTACCATCGCAGCTTTGAGCAAAGGGAGTCTGTTGTTCAAACCGGGAATGTGCTCGGGGTTTCTTGAATTGGCCGAGTCTGGAGCATAGCCGACTCGGAAACGGTGTGCCAGCTCACACAGGAGCTGGCACATTGTTTGACATGATGCAGATACATGTTACATGCACGTTTCATTCCCGGTCCCGGCCGGGAATGTGCTGTCAGTCACGCGATGGAAATTGATCAGCCTCCGGCAGTTCCTTGAGACGCGTCAATCGCAGCATGTTGGTGGTGCCGGTGCGGCCGAAAGGCATGCCCGCGGTAATGGCGATGATTTCGCCCATCTCACCGAAGCCTTCTGCCAGTGTGATGTTGATGGCGTGCGATACCATTTCATCGATGCTGTTCATTACCTGGTAGATCACGGCATGAACACCCCAGACCAGTGCCAGGCGGCGAGCCGTTTCTACATTGGGTGTACAGCCGATGACCGGGGCTTCCGGGCGCTCACGCGCGGCGCGGAAACTGGAAAAGCCGGATTCGGTATAGGTAAATGTCGCAGCCAGCGGGATGACCGTGGCAACGTGATGCAGTGAGGAGCTGATGGCATCAGCAACCGTATCGCCCGGTGTCGGCATGGCGGCATCGATCGATTTGCGATAATAGGGGTCGCGCTCGACTTCGATGATGATGCGGTTCATGGCCGTGGCGGCTTCGATCGGGAAGTCGCCGGCAGCGGTTTCAGCTGACAGCATGACGGCATCGGCACCATCGTAGACCGCGGTCGCAACGTCCGAGCTTTCCGCGCGAGTGGGTACCGGTGAGGAAATCATGGATTCGAGCATCTGTGTGGCTACCACGACAGGCTTGCCTTCCTGGCGCGCGCAACGCAGGATCTTCTTCTGCACGACGGGTACGATTTCCTGTGGCATCTCGACGCCCAGATCGCCACGAGCAACCATGACCGCATCGCTCAGATGCACGATATTTTCCAGGTCATCAATGGCACTGGGCTTTTCCAGCTTGGCCATGATGGCGGCCTTGTTGCCGACCAGTGATCGCAGTTCGACCATATCCTCGCCGCGTTGTACAAAGGACATGGCTACCCAGTCAACACCCAGCGACAGTGCGTAGTCCAGATCGCGTCGATCCTTTTCGGTCAAAGGCGAAATGGGCAATACCAGGTCGGGCACATTGACGCCTTTGTTGCTGCTGATTTCACCACCGAACACGACTTCGGTGACAGCGCGTTGTTCGGTGAATTCCAGTACCTTGAGGCGAATCTTGCCATCGTTGACCAGCAGGTTGGCGCCAACGGTCAGGGCGGCAAAGATCTCCGGGTGCAGCAGTGGCGCACGAGTGGCATCGCCGGGTGTCGGATCCTGGTCGAGGATGAATTTCTCACCGACTACCAGCATTTCCTTGCCGTTGGCGAATTTGCCGACTCGCAGTTTCGGTCCTTGCAGATCCGCCAGAATGCCTATCGGCCGACCGCGTTCTTCTTCCACGCTGCGGATGATGCCGTGGGTCTTGGCATGATCTTCATGGCTGCCATGACTGAAGTTGAGGCGGAATACATCGATACCGGCATCGAACAATTTCAGTATCGTCTCGCGATCATTACTCGAGGGGCCCAGCGTGCCTATGATTTTAGCGTCGCGTCTGCGTCTCATCGATTCCTGCCACTGTTAAGTTGATGGTCAAGTTTGTAGTTTACCTACAAACAGTATGGGTATACCTTTCGGCCACCCGATACAGCAAGTTTACCGCACCCGCGGATCAGATACTGCGCTCAAGGGTTTTAGTCAAACCTGTTTCAGCGGATGTGGTCTTTGTCATCGTGTAGTCAAATTACGTTGGCTGGCCTTTGTCTGTCGCGAACATTGCCTGACTATGCCGAGGGTATGATTCTGAACTGCTATCGGCCGCGGGTAAAGGCATTGGCGCGAGTGTCCTTGATTACTCGGTAGAAACTGCCCTTCAGAGCCTGAAGCCGAAGGAATGGAAAGGTGCGATTAAGTGCAGAGGTTCCATGCAGTTTGTTATTCTGTGCAATGCAGCGGGATGTTTCCCATCCCGGTCCCCTTTAGTCTTGTGCCGGAGTAGCCCCAGATGTCCGCCGAACCCGCTGATCAGTCTGCCGCCCGTGTGCCGCCGGAGTATCTTCCCGAATCCCACGGAACATCGAGTGCCGACGCTGGCAATGCGTCGCTGCGAGCCGATCGACTGGCGCGTCGCAAGCGATTTGCGAAGGAGCTTGCGAGCCTGGTGCCGGACGGGGCCGTACTGGCCAGCGAAGAGCAGCTGCGTCCGTATGAATCCGATGGCCTGACGGCGATGAAGGCCACCCCCTTGCTGGTCGTGCTGCCCGAAACCATCGAGCAGGTGCAGGCCATCATGCGCTGGGCCAGTGCGAATGGCGTACCGGTGGTGGCACGTGGCGCCGGTACCGGTCTGTCGGGTGGTGCCTTGCCCCATGAGGACGGGGTGTTGCTGGGGCTGGCCAAGTTCAATCGCATCCTGGAACTGAACCGGGAACTGGGTTATGCCCGTGTACAGCCGGGTGTTCGCAATCTGGCCATCTCCGATGCCGCGCGGCCGCATGGCCTGTATTACGCACCGGACCCCTCGTCGCAGATTGCCTGCACCATCGGCGGCAACATTGCGGAGAATTCCGGCGGCGTGCATTGCCTGAAATACGGTCTGACCGTGCATAACGTCTTGTCAGTCACCATTGTCACCATCGACGGTGACCTGCTGACGTTGGGTGGCGATGGTCATGATAGTGCCGGTTACGATCTGCTGGCCGTGATGACAGGCTCTGAAGGCATGCTGGCGGTTGTCGTGGAAGTCACGGTCAAGCTGTTGCCGGTGCCCC
>CBDUIJ010000296.1:0-7343 GCA_965367215.1 uncultured Granulosicoccus sp. | reverse complement strand
GCCCGCCAAGCGCTGCTTCGCCTGGCACGCGCAGGCAATGTCAGGGCTCTGCAAGAGCTACTCGACAAGCTGGAAAACGAGGATGCGACATTGACCCCCTGCTGCAACACGGCGCGCCGGTGGCTGGAGGAATTCGAACTGGAGCGCCTCGAAGACGCACTGTTGAAGGCTGAGCATGAACACGAATAAACCACACAGGCAAACCCAGGAGATGGTCGTGCTGATTGTCGACGACGAGCCCGGCAGTCTGCGCCTGCTGTACGACACCCTGGTGAATGCCGGTTACACCGTGCTGGTGGCGCGCGATGGAGCCAGTGCCATCAGACGTCTGCAACATGCCAGCCCCGACGCCATCTTGCTGGACGCGCTCATGCCGGGTCTCTCAGGCTTTGATACTTGCCGACAGATCAAGGCGGATCCGCAATGGGCGCATATACCGATACTGTTCATGACAGGCTTGTCCGACACCTCGCACGTATTGGAGGGTTTCGATGCGGGAGGCGTCGATTACGTCATCAAGCCCATTCGGGAAGCTGAAGTGCTGGCCAGACTGAAAGCCCATATCGTCAGCGCCCGTGAAGTCAGGCTGGTACACACGGCCATCGACAACGCGGGGCTGGCCATCGTGCGGCTCAACGTCAACAATGATTCCGTCTGGTGCTCACCCCGGGTCGAACAGGTTCTGCGACAGCTCGATATCGGCACTGACACCATGAAGGATCTCTCATGGTGGGTGGAAATGCTCGACACGAGCTCTGCAAGTCTTTGCATCACCTCACTGGGGGATACGGCCAACGGCGAGACCTTGCTGATGATCTCCCCGCAGAGCAGCAACCAGAAAGCGGCGGACAGAGTGTCCAGGGCTGCACTGACGCCACGAGAAACAGAAGTGCTGTCGTGGATAGCCAAAGGCAAGACTGACCGGGAGATCGGCGATATCCTCGGCATCAGTCCGCGCACCGTGAACAAGCATCTGGAGCACACGTTTACCAAACTGGGTGTGGAAACACGAACGGCCGCTGCCGCCCTGGCCAATCAGAATCTGCTCGCCACGCAGACCTGAATCAACGGAACGCAAAATTTCAACCGTACCTGCCAACAAGCAGTTGTGCACGCGAACGGCTTGCGCAGTATACTCATTACATGGTGCATGAAATACTCATTGTCGAGGACGAACGCAACATCGCCCTTTCTCTCGAATTCCTGATGAAGCAGGCAGGCCATTCTGTACGCTCCGTGGGAGACGGGCAGGAAGCACTGAACGCTGTCGCCGAGTTGGTGCCCGATCTGATACTGCTCGATGTCAACCTGCCAAAGCTCGATGGCTATACTGTCTGTTCGACGCTGCGTGCCGATGAGAAGACGCGTGATGTACGAGTGTTGATGCTGACGGCGCGAGGCAGGGAGATCGAGCGTGAGAAAGGCATGGCCGCCGGTGCCAATGATTACCTGACCAAACCCTTCTCTACCCGAGAACTTGTCCAGCGGGTCGAATCACTGCTTGGTGACGCGTGAAGCCCGCCTGGGAGTCCGGAGCCGGTTTCGGCGCGCTGGCGATCGCCGGTGTACTCGCCCTGAATTTCCCGCTGATCGCGCTGTTTGATCGTGACACCTCGGTATTCGGCATACCACTGCCCTTCCTGCACGTTTTTGTTGTCTGGACGGCGCTGATCGTGGGACTGGCAGTCCTGGTCGAACATCGCAGTACCCCGCGCCTTCCCAAGGGCTACCAGAAAGGTGACGCTGCGGGCGCCCAAGGCCATGCTCTCGGCACTGGCAACAGGGATTCCGCCAACGACGTTGCTGCCCCGGCATCCGGCCGGCATCGCGACACGGACGACTGAGTGCTGTCCGGCAGCGTCATTCTGCTCGCCTCGCTCAGCTACCTTGCGTTGCTGTTCATCATTGCCCATCTGGGCGAACGTGCAGCGGCTGCCAACCGGAGTCTCATTGCAAACCCCTACGTCTATACCTTGTCCATGGCCGTGTATTGCACCGCCTGGACCTACTACGGTAGCGTCGGGCGTGCAGCCAACACCGGCATAGGTTTTCTCCCGATCTACCTCGGTCCGACGCTGATGGCCGCAACCTGGTGGTTCGTGCTCAGAAAGATCATTCGAATCTCTCGTCAGCAGCGATTGAACTCGATTGCCGACTTCATCGCTTCACGCTACGGCAAGAGTGCCCTGCTTGGCGGACTGGTGACGGTCGTGGCAGTAATTGGCATCCTGCCCTATATATCGCTGCAATTGAAGGCAATTTCGACAAGCTACATGGTGCTGCGCGATTACCCTGACCTGGGCCATATGTCCGCAACGGTTCGCGAACTACCCTGGCAGGACACCGCATTCTGGATTGCGCTCGCTCTGGCGGCATTCACCATCCTGTTCGGTGCTCGCAACATCGATGTCACCGAGCGGCATGAAGGCATGGTGGCCGCCGTTGCTTTCGAATCGTTGTTCAAGCTGGTCGCCTTCCTCGCCGTAGGTCTATGGGTGACCTTCGGCCTGTTCGACGGACCCGGAGAATTGTTCCGCCAGGCGATGAGTGAACCGCGATTGCAAGCCCTGACGAGAACCGAAGGACTTCCGGGCGGCTACACCAGCTGGCTGTCGCTGACACTGCTGTCCATGGTTGCCGTCATGTTCCTGCCGCGTCAGTTCCACATGGCCGTCATCGAGAATGTCGACGAGAATCATGTGCGTCGAGCCATGTGGCTGTTCCCGCTCTATCTACTGGTCATCAATCTGTTCGTACTGCCACTGGCCTTCGCCGGTGAAATGCGCTTTCCGGGCGGCATCGTCGATCCTGACACGTATGTACTGACGCTACCCCTGGCCGAGCAACACACGATGCTGGCCCTTTTCGTCTTTCTGGGAGGACTCTCAGCCGCGACCGGCATGGTCATCGTCGCGACCATCGCACTCACGACCATGGTGTCCAACGATCTGCTCATGCCGGTATTGTTGCGCACACGCGGCCGATCATTCACCACCCGACTCGATGCGGGCAGAACCCTGATGCGCATACGTCGCGTCACCATCATCGTCATATTGCTGCTCGGTTATCTGCATTTCTACCTGATCGGTGAATCCTATTCCCTGGTCACGATCGGCCTCGTCTCGTTCTGCGCCGTGGCGCAGTTTGCTCCGGCTGTGATGTTCGGTCTCTATTGGAAGGCAGCCAGCCGTGTCGGCGCCATTGCCGGTATCAGCGCAGGCTTTGCAATCTGGCTCTATACCCTGCTTCTGCCGGAATTTGCACAGGCCGGTTGGTTGCCAGCGAGCTTCATCAGCGACGGTCCCTTCGGCATCACCTTGCTGCAGCCCTTGCACCTGTTCGGACTGCAGGGGCTGGATGCCATCACGCACTCGCTCTTCTGGAGCATGCTGTTCAATGCCGGTTTGCTGGTCACCTTGTCACTGTTCGGCACCCGTTCGGTACTCGAACGTGTGCAGGCGGAACGCTTCGTCGGGGTTTTTGCCGATGGCGGGCGACGTCTGGATGCCGACTCCTTGCCCGGACACGCCACGGTGGGTGAACTGGAAACTCTGGTCGGTCGTTTCCTCGGTCATCCCCGTACCGAGCGCGCATTTGCAACCGCGCTCGATGCTCATGGTGAGGGCTCGCGCACCGACATCGAAGAGCGTCGTCGGGAAATCGCCTCACCCGTGCTAGTCGAACACAGCGAGCGCCTGCTTGCCGGAGCCATTGGCGCAGCATCGGCGCGCGTCATGGTCAACTCGGTGGCGGGAGGTACGGCTCCGAGCATCGAAAGCGTACTCAGCATTCTCGAAGAGAGCTCCAAGGTACGCAGTCACAGTCGCCGGCTGGAACGTCAGTCGCGTGAACTTGAAGCTGCCACACGGGAATTGCGCTCTGCCAATGAGCGTTTGCAGGAGCTGGATCGACTCAAGGACGAATTCGTGGCAACCGTCAGTCATGAGCTACGCACGCCCCTGACCTCCATCCGTGCTTTCTCCGAGATCCTGCTCTCCAACCCGGACATGGAGAATGCGCAGCGTGAGGAATTCCTCGACATCATCGTCAAGGAGTCCGAGCGCCTGACTCGCCTGGTCGATCAGGTGCTGGATCTTGCCAAGATCGAGTCGGGTCGCATGGAATGGCGGCACGAGGTGTTCGACCTGCGCGACATCGTCAACGATTCACTGGCGACCGTCAGCCAGCTGATTCGTGAGCGCGATATCACGCTGGAGAAAATCCTGCCGGATGAAGCGGTGACAGTCGATGTCGACGGTGATCGCCTCATGCAACTGCTCGTCAATCTGCTGTCCAATGCGGTCAAATTCTGCGACCCGGACAGCGGTCGGATAGGAGTACGATTGTCGACAAGCGATACACAGTGCCGTATCGAGGTTGAAGACAACGGCGCCGGCATCATGCCCGACGATGTCGAACATGTGTTTGAAAAATTCCATCAGGCAAACCGGGCCAATGCCGGTGAGTCATTGGGAACCGGGCTCGGACTACCTATCTCCCGACATATCGCTGAACATCACGGTGGGCGTCTGCACGTAGCGCGAACCTGCCCCGGGAGCACTGTGTTTGCTCTCGATCTGCCGTGCCACACCAGTGGCGGTGAAGAGCACGATACCGCCAAGGGGGATACCCCCGAACCGAAGACGGATCATTGACATGGACATCGAAGAGCTTGAAATCCGGGACTTCATCGGCGCGCAGCGACCGTTCGATCAATTGCCTGCCGAAGCCCTGGTCGCCACGGTCGAAGCCATCACGGTTCGCTACGTACGGCGGGAAACGGAAATCCCCGAGACCGAGCAAGGCGAGCCCGCGCTGAGCCTGGTTCGCAACGGTGCCGTGGAACTTCGTGCAGAAACAGGCGAACTGCTCGCCAGACTTGGCGAAGGCGATCTGCTCGGTTATCGGGCATCGGCACATGAGCTTGCGAAGAATCATCACTACGTGGCGCTCGAGGACGCATTGCTCTATCGAATGCCGGCAAGCGTCGTCGATCGACTGTGTGACGAACACAGTCAGATAGCCTGGTTTCTGGCACCCGCAGGCGCGGGACGATTACGCGATGCCGTCCGTCACCATGACGAAGCCAGCGATTCCCCCTTGAACCTGACCGACACTCGGCTAGGCGACCTGCTGGGGCGCGACCCCATACACCTGCCACCGACGGCCTCCATTCGCCGGGCAGCGGAAGTGATGAGCGAGGAGAAGATCTCATCGATGCTCGTGGTCGAGGAAGGCGTACTCTTCGGTGTGCTTACCGATCGGGATCTGCGACTGCGTGTGATCGCTGCAGGTCTGGACTACGACTCTCCCTTGAGCGAGGTGATGACCATGGCCCCGGTTACCGCCACCGTCGATACCAATGCCTATGATGCCTTGCTGATGATGGCCCGACATCGCATTCATCATCTACCGGTGGTAGACGGTAACCATATTGCAGGGGTCGTCACCGCATCCGATTTCATCGAACGCCATACCACCTCATCCGTTTATCTTGCGGCTGATATTCACCGTCAGGACACGGTGGAAACACTCGCGGAGGTTGCCGGCCGCCTGCCGCTGCTCGTCCAGAACCTGGCGGCCGCGGGCGCCTCTGCCGAGCGTACGCAGCGCATTGTCACCGGTATCGCCGATGCGCTGGCCATTCGCCTGCTGGAGCTTGCCGAGCTGAAATTCGGTTCGCCACCGGTTGATTACGCCTGGGTCGTTGCTGGCTCTCAAGCTCGCGGAGAATTCACCATTGCCTCCGACCAGGACAATGCACTGATTCTGGATGACGCCTACGACGCTGCACGAGACGGGGCCTATTTCGAGGCACTGGCCCGCTTTGTCTGTGACGGCCTGGCCGCCTGCGGACAACCTCACTGCCCCGGTGATGTCATGGCCACCAATCCTGAATGGCGTGAGCCCTTGTCGAACTGGCAGGCACGTTTTGCCCACTGGATAGACAACCCTGACCCCACGGCCCTGATGCACGGCTGTACATTCTTCGATATACGACATGTCTATGGCGATGCTGCCCTGACCGCCACGTTGCGCAGTTCGCTGCTGGAACGCACCCGCGGCAATACCATCTTTCTGTCCCATCTGACTGGCAATGCCCTCACACGCCAGCCCCCGCTCGGGTTTTTCCGCAATTTCGTGCTGAGCGGTGGACGCGACGAGACCGGCGTACTCGACCTGAAACACGCCGGTGTCGTACCGATCGTGGAGCTGGCACGTGTCTATGCACTGGCTGGCGGAATCGATGAGGTCAATACACGTGAACGGCTCAAGGCAGCCGGCACGACAGACGAACTCAGCGAAAGCGGCGCACGGGATCTGGGGGATGCACTGACCTTCCTTTCCGACACGCGGTTCCGACACCAGGCGCGCCAGCTTGAAGCGGGCATCGAGCCAGACAGTCTGGTTGCTCCCGATTCACTGTCACGCTTCGAACGCGGCCACCTGAAGGATGCCTTCGCCATTGTACGTACGATGCAGCGCTCGCTGGCGCAGCGGTTCGGACGCTGACGCCGATGCTGGATCGAACCATGGGCAGTTTCGTCTGCCGACGCCTGTTCTCACTCGAGCAGCAACGACTCTGGTGGCTCAAGCGTGCGCCGCCGGGTCCGCTACGCGACTACTATCAGGTGCCATTCACCAAACCTGCAACGCCATCGGTGTCGACCGATTACCTTGCCCTCGACATCGAGACGACTGGGCTCGTGCCACAGCGTGACGAACTGCTGAGTATCGGCTTTGTGCCAATCTCCGGGCATGGACTGCGCCTGGGCGGTGCCCGTCACTACCTGGTACGGCCAGAGCGAGACATTCCCGAGTCTTCCGCCGTGGTACACGGCATTCTCGATGACCGTGCCCGTGAAGGGCTGCCACTGGCCGAGGCGCTGCCTCCACTGTTGAAGGCGCTGGCCGGACGCGTGCTGGTCGCTCACAGTGCACGTATCGAGCATGATTTCCTGGACGTCGCCTGTCGTCGACTGTATGGCTGTCCCTTTGTTGCCCCGCTGGTGGATACTCTCGAACTCGAACAGCGCAAGATCGTGCGATCCGGCTCGCCCATTGCTCCCGGCGCACTCAGACTGGACGCATTGCGCCAGCAATATGGGCTGCCTCGCTACCGAGCTCATGATGCGCTGAGTGATGCCATTGGTGCCGGCGAACTGCTGCTGGCGCAAATAGCCTATCGAACAACGAACCGACCGTTACGGCTTGATGATCTGACTCGCAGCTACTGAATGGAATCGAATCCCCTGCTGTACTCCGATGGATCAAAGGCATTTTTGCAGGAACATTTGCATTTCTCGGATTGAAGCTGGCATTGGCCGACCGATAAACCTACC
>CBDUIJ010000295.1:0-7350 GCA_965367215.1 uncultured Granulosicoccus sp. | reverse complement strand
TTGATGGTCTTGGTTGTGGCAGGTTTGTCCAGAACGGTCTTGGTCAATGTCTCGTAGCGTGCGGGCAGCTCGACCAGACACATCACATCACCGGTTGCATTGTCGACCTGCTCGACAACCCCACAGTTTTCCTGCCACACACTACGGGCCGGTTCGACCAGAACCGATTCGGACACGGTTCGATAGATTGCAGGCACATCCACCACTTCGCTGGACGCCTCCTTGATGACGACGCGCTCCTCCACGGTTTCGAAAGCGGCCGGCACGATCTCGATCGTCTGCGTTGCCTCCTTGATCAGCACGCGAACCGATTCGGTTCGATACTGCGCCGCGGTGTAGTATTCCACGAAGCAGCTTCCTGGCTCCACGGCATCCGTGTCCACACCGGAACTGGCAATCTGTTCGATAGCGTCAGGGCTTGCAGGCATCTCGGCATCGCCACTTCCAGTGACCCAGGCAAGCTCTGCAGCACGCGTTTCCACCATCTCGGTTTCGCGAGAGAAGGCCGTCGGTGTCACTTCGATTTCCTGCGAAGCCTCCTTGACAGTCACCTGCTCCTCGACGCCTTCGTATACCGCCTCCTGAGTTTCGATGCGCTCGGAAGCTTCCTGAACGACCACCTCTTCAGTGCGAGCTTCGAAACGTGCGGGTGTAATGACTTTCGCATAACACTCGCCAGGCTTGGCATCCGGCAATACCAGATTGCTGTCAGCTTGTTGGGCGGTAGCCGGCAGAACAGCCAGACAGCTACTCATGATACCCAACAGGGACATGGTCAGTTTACGCACGATGTAATGACTCCATTTAAGTCGAAAGCACTGCCTCACGGCATCAATTGATGATTGTCGTACGCTGAGTGACAATATTCAACGTTTCTTGGCAATAGCATGGGTCTGAGGGTTGATTCGTCGTAAGTTTGACGGTTTGAAGGCTGTTTACGTGCCATCAGGCGATGGAACGAAAACAGCAGCAACAGCCACGAGAAACTGGCCATGACACCTCCGCCGGTTCGCACCGCCGACTCATCGATGTCACTGACAGAGTCACTGCCCGTGTCACTTCCGGTATCTGACCCTGAATCGCCAGCCGTGTCACTACCGGCATCACCACCCGGATCAGAGCCACTGCCAGCACTCTCACCCGAATCGGTATTCATTCCCGAGTCCGTACCGGCATCCGCACCGGTGTTACCCCCAGTGCTCTCTCCTCCTGTCGTCTCTGACCCCTCCTCCAGCGGCACCAGCGGATCGGGATCTTCAGAATCGAGTAGTCCGTCTTCATCGGTATCCGCGTTCAGCGGATCAGTGCCGGCAATGATCTCGGCGCCATCATTCAACCCGTCAGAATCCGAATCCGCCTGATTTCCTCGTGTGCCACGCTCGATTTCATCAACATCATCCAGTCCATCCTCATCACTATCTCTCGACAGAGGGTCGGTGTTCCAGAGCAGAACTTCATCGCCGTCGCTTACCCCGTCGTCATCCGTATCCGCCGACACGGGATCTGTCCGGTATTGATGGATTTCGTCACCGTCTTCAAGCTGATCATTGTCACTATCCCGATCATTGGGATCACTTCCAGCATCCACTTCATCGCCATCATTGGCACCGTCGCTATCAGTGTCGGAATCGTTCGGGTCAGTATTGTAAACAGCCTCCTCATCCGTATCGCTCAGACCATCACCATCCGCATCAATCTCGACATTCAGATCCAGAACTTCATGCGAACTCGTCTCATTACTGTCTCCGCCGCCCTTCCTGACACTGCCGGAGACTACGTGCCATTGCGAGCCAATCGCCGCCCCACCACCGCTGTGACGACCTTGCTGCAGTGATTGCAACTTACGCCAACTATTGGTTTTCACGTTGTAGGCTTCAGTCACGGCAAGGGCCACATTACTGGTATTGATTTCCCCACCTGTAACCAGAACTTCACTGCCCGCAGGCGTTGCAAATACACCGGCTCTGGCCGTGGGGATATTTGCACCGGTACTCCAGCTCTTGGTGGAAAAATCATAGATGTCGGTTTGCACGACAGCATCATCGAATGGATCTGGCTGATCAGACTCCCTGCCCGCAGCAGCAACCAGCTTGTCATCGACCACCACTGCCATGAAATGATCTCTGGCGTGCGGCGCATTCGGCAAGGTATCCCAATCCTTGCTGACCGGGTCGTAGCGATCAAACCAGTTTACTGCGCCACCGTCATGCCCCTTGGTATTGCCACCCACGAGATAGATTTCACCGTCATGGACAACTGCTCCCGCCGATCCTCGCAGTCGACTGCTCGGTATATTACCGTCGCTTGACCACTGTTCGGTTGACGTATCGAAGACATGTATCGTCTGCACACTGGGTTCGTCCGGATAGCAGCAGGTAAAAGCACCGATCACGTAGACCTTCGTACCGATGACAACCGGCTGAAAATGGTGCAATTCCTCTGGCGGGTTACCAATCACACGCCATCGCTGCGTACTCGAGTCATAGACCTCTATCGGCCTGTTGCCTCTGCCCCCCATCAGGTACAACTTGCCGTCCACCGCAACGGCCGTCGCTTCATGACGTTTCGTGGCAACGCTGTTGTCACTACTGGAAACCGTTTCCCACGCCGTGTCTGCCAGGGTGTCGGCATATGCAGCGCTACCAGGCAAGCAGATTGCAATCAGCAGACACAGGCCTGGGACAAGAGTGAGCTGCATTTTCGACGCGTTCAGAAGACCTGGTCTTCCCACGAAGCAAAAATCCGGCCCGACAAGGGTTTCAGAAAGTGAGAAGCGTGAAAGTGCAAATCACTTCAGACATTGCCTGATGTGCTGTCAATGAATTGTCTGAGAAAAATGCTCGGGTGTCAGCTCTGCCAAGGACGCTGGTCACCGCGCTCGGCCAGTTGCCGCACCAATCCAGCCAGTTTGTCTATGCCTGCCTCGATACGATCTTCCGGAATGGAGGAAAAACCCAGGCGACAGAAATTCCCCGGCCCTTCACGACTGGCAAAATAGTTGTCACCCGCATTGATGACGATACCGTTCTCGGCTGCCAGTACTTCCAGCTCACGGGCCGACACGGATTCCGGCAACTGTACCCAGAAGGCAGAGCCACCAAAGGTGGGCCTCAGTGTGGAGAAGACATCATGTCGCCTCAAGGCTTCACCCATGACCTGCCAACGGCTCTTGAATGACTGAGACAGCCGTAGCAGGGCCGAATCATGATGTCCCAACGCCAGAAAATGCGCGATGGTTCTCTGATTGTTCGAGGGGGGATGGCGATACATGAGACGCCGCAGCGCCCGAGCCTGTTGAATGAATTTCTTCGGACCCACCATGAAACCGACACGCAGTCCCGGCGCCAGGGTCTTGGACAGGCTACCCACGTAGATAACCCGGTGTTCGGTATCCAGGCTTTTCAGGGCCGGCGTCGGTTTGCCGACAAAATTGAGTTCACTTTCATAGTCATCCTCCACGATGGTGACATCGTCACGCGCCGCCTGCTCCAGCAGACTCTTGCGCGCATCCAGTGGCATGGTCGTGGTTGTGGGGCACTGATGACTCGGAGTCACGTAGATCATCTTGCAGCGACTGAGTCGCTCATCGGTTTCAACGCCACGCTCTCCGACCGGGAACAATTCACGGTGATTGGTATACAAGCGAAAGATGTTGCGCGCATCGACATAGCAGGGATCTTCCATGCCGACGACGCTGTCCTTGTCGAGCAGCAGTTGCGCGATCAGGAACAATGCATTCTGTGCCCCTGCGGTGATCAGAATCTCGTCCTTGTCCGCCCACACACCTCGCCGCGGAAGTACTCGCGTGTGTATCTGTTCAACCAGCAAGTCGTCATCGTGATCGACACGATCCTGCGTCCAGCGACTGATGGCATCCACACGCAATGACAGGCGGCAGGCCTCTCGCCAGTCATTGACCGGAAAGAGTGAGGAATCCGCCTGACCATAGATGAACGGGTATTCGTACTGCCGCCAATCAAGAGGTCTGTTGATACTGCGCTGTTCCAGCAAATCGAAAACGGGCACCGGTCCCTGTTCGACACCGATGTCAGCGAACGTGCTGCGGGTGTCTGCCGAATCCGGCCGAGGTGAATCGACACGCCCGTCGAGAATGGCAGGATTGACGAAATAGCCACGTCGCTCGTGAGACAGCAGATAGCGTTCGTCGATCAGGTGCTGATAGGCCAGCACCACGGTATTGCGCGCCACACTCAACTGGCGAGACAGCTCACGCGATGATGGCAGGGGAACATCCACCGGAATACGACCGTCCAGAATGGCCTTGACCAATGCCTGACGCAACTGAGCCTGCAAACTCTGGTCACTATCGGAATCCAGCTTGAACAGCTGATGCCACATCGGTTTCTCATGGGTTCTAACCACGTGGCAATTCTCCGGTCGCATCATGATCCGCCAGCTCGAAGTCCAGATCCTCGACCGAGTCAGGCAGTTCCGATTCAGACAGCGCCGGTATTTCCAGCTCCCTGGAAAGCGGCGAACTCAATCCGCGCGCAGCACGTTGCGAACCCCTGGCCGCCTGATCCAACTCTCTGCGCGACGAATCGATGGCATGCACCGACGCCTGTCTGTCGCGTCGAGCTGCAGGCTCCACGATGCGTTTCTGCAAGACTGGCAACTCGTTGGCACTGGACCACGCATCGGGCTTGTTCTTGGCCAGCTCCAGTTCTCTGGACTTGTTGGACTTGTAACTGGCGAAATCCCGCTTCAGGCGGATCTGCTGATCCTCGTAGGACCTGACCTGAGACTCCAGTGTCTGAATCCGCTGAGCCTGTAGCTGAGAATGCAACTCCAGCGCCGACTCACGCTTCAGCGCTGTCTGTGCCCGCTCGCGCTCGACGGCCAGAGCCTGACGTTGATCCGCAATGACAGCCCGAGCCGAACCCAGATCCACCTCGACGGAAGATCGTGACTGCGTCAGATCCTGACGGGCGGCCTGAATGGCCTGCCGGGCGCGACGTTTGGATCGCAGCAAGCCCAGACAGTAGCCGATGATGACGCCCAGTAAAGTGACTGCTACCAGACTGGACACTAGAGCTATGGGTGAATCGACACTCATTGACGAACTTCCTCTGCAGACACTCTGACACGGTGAGTGCCGGATGCCAGGTTTTCCCCGGATTCGATAAGAATGCGAAACCTGTCCTTCTCCAGGCCTCGATTGATCAGATAGGACGCGATGGCCCGGCCGCGGTCACGGCTCAGCAGACCATCGCTGGTCGTTCCACTGTACTCATTGCCAGCCACCGAAACCAGTACAGGCAAATCGGAGTACAGATAGAGCGGATTGAAAATGTCATCCAGCACTCGTTCGATATCCCTTGAGACAGTGGCAGAGCCCGGCTCGAAGCGGATACGATTCGACAAACCTTCCAACACCTTCAGTTCTCGCTCACGCAGGCTTTCGTACTGTCGTAATTGCCGGGCAACGGCCGCAACGCGCGAGGCTTCTGCAGCGGCGGCTTGTCTGGCACTTTCATCGATGGCAGTGTCGGCCGCATTTTCGGCCTCGATGGCCGCCAGTCTGGCCTGTTCTTCCTTTGCCGCCTTTTCGGCTGCCAATCTCGCCTGTTCTTCTTCTGCGGCTTTCTCGGCTGCCAATCTCGCCTGTTCTGCTTCAGCGGCTTTCTCGGCTGCCATCCGCGCCTGTTCTTCTTCTGCGGCCTTCTCGGCTGCCAATCTCGCCTGTTCTTCTTCGGCCGCTTTCTCGGCTGCCAATCTCGCCTGTTCTTCCTCAGCTGCCTTCTCGGCTGCCAATCTCGCCTGTTCTTCCTCAGCTGCCTTTTCCGCTGCCAAGCGCGTCTGTTCTTCCTCAGCCGCCTTCTCGGCCGCCAATCTCGCCTGTTCGGCCGCTTCTGCCTCCGCTGCCAGACGCGCCTGTTCCTCGGCCTCCGCCACCGCCGCCAGACGCTCCCGTTCGGCACGAGCTTCTTCTTCTGCCAGCAAGGTCTGCTGTCGGGCCTGCGCCGCAGCCGCCAGCCTGGCTCGCTCGGCGGCATCCTGTTCGGCAGCCAGCCGCAGCTGCTCTTCCACCCGGGCAGCCTCTATCCGGCGCTGCTCGGCCGCCGCGGCCTGGGCCTGCAGCTTTTCATCTTCTTCCGCTTCCAGCGCCAGCAAGTCCTGTTCGGCAACCCGAGCGTCAGCCTCGGTCTGCGTACTGTCAGGGCTTACGATAACTTGGTCGGCCGGAACCTGAGCATCGCCGACAAATCCGATCGATTTCACCGCCCAGACACACAAGCCCACCCACATCAAAGCCGCTATGGTCAGTACCAACCATGTGCTGCGGGTCCGGGTAAATGTCTCGTATCGGGTATCGATATTCATCAGTCAATCAGGTAAGCGCCCAGTTTGCGGGTTTCATACTGGCAACACAACTGAGACGAGACCAGCATTTCATCAAACCAGACCATCGTCTCATTTTCCAGCTCGACGACTTTGAGAGAAAGGCCACGGACATTTCAGGCCAGCCCACTAAGCTGCACACCTCACCCGACGAGTCTCCTGACACTCAGCCATGTACAACTATGCAAGCGCCATCACAGGCCGACTGCCTCTCGTCCTGTTAGTGATCAGCCTTTCAGGCTGCGACTGGGTAGATTCTACCGGAGTCCAGGGGGCAACTGTCACTGTCAGCCTGCGTAATGGCGAAGCTGTCTCCATCGCCGAAAAGGTTGCACTCACAGCGCCACTGGAAGGTGAAGGCTCGGAATTGACGAACTGGACCTGGGAACTGGATGGCGCCGATATCCAGGGTCGCTGCAACGTGTTCAGCGGTTTTGACGAACAACTGTCTGTCACAGCATTGAGCGAGGCCTGCACTGACGGCAACGCCTGCACCTTTGCCATCGATGAAACCAGCAGTGAAGGCAATGCCACGAGCTTTACCTTGCAGATGCCGGAGCTGCGAGCACCGGTGGCGCTGAGCTACCGATTGCTGGCGACTCGGGAAGATGGCGCTACTGTCGAACGCCAGCAACTGATCTGCGGTCTGTCGATCAACGAGGCCCCCGAGGCGACTGACGACAGCTACCTTGCCATGCCAGGCGAAGTACTGATTGTGGCAGGCGACAGCAACAACAGCCTGCTGGCCAATGACAGCGACGATGATGATGTGCGCAATTCGGCGCTCACGGTCAATGGCATCGTCACGCAGCCTGCCTATGCCGCGCAATTTTCCGTCGATCCGGATGGCGGCTTCCTGTATGAGCCGCGCAGCGATCTGCCACTCAATGACAATGGCTTCACCGAGGATCGATTTGTCTATTCACTGACGGATGGTGTGCATCAGGTCACGGCCACCGCCGTCTTGCGTATCGCCAGCGACAACGA
>CBDUIJ010000294.1:0-7383 GCA_965367215.1 uncultured Granulosicoccus sp. | reverse complement strand
AACAACAGCGTCAGATCGCGTGGGTGCGATTCCTCCTCATAGCGATCGGCCAGAGCCTTGAGCAATGCATCGGGAACACCGGCCCCGACAAAGCCCGAGGTGGTGACCGTATCGCCCGAGTGAATCAGCGCCGCCGCATCGCACGGCGAGACAACTTTGTTCAGCATTGGCCTTCTCTCGATTGTGTTCTACACGTGCATTACACCTGTATTACACCATCGAGCCAAGCACAATCACAGTAACCGTTGCCACTACCGGGATTGCAACCGCGCAAACGAAGATATCTGCATAGCTTTGCTTGTGTGTCAAACCGCAGATGCCCAGCAACGTGATGACCGCGCCATTGTGTGGCAAGGCATCAAAACCGCCGGAGGACAGTGCGGTGACGCGATGCATCAATCCCATGCTGATTCCCTGCGCGTTCCCCAGGTCGGCAAACTGCTCACCCAGAGCGCTCAGCGCGATTGACATACCACCCGAGGCTGAACCGGTGATACCGGCCAGCACGTTGACGGCAACAGCCAGAGACGCCAGCGGGTTGTCTGGGAACAGATCAAGCACCACGTCTCGCACGATCAGAAAAGCAGGAAGAGCGGCAATGACAGCACCGTAGCCAACCTCTGATGCGGTGTTGAAGATCGGCAGCAGTGATCCCATCGTGCCCTGATTGATACTGTCCTTGACGTTCTCGAAGCGTTTCCAGTTGGTGGCAATGACCAGCAGAATCGAACTCACCAGGGCGGCGATGATGGCCCAGATACCGGAAACCGATTTCAGTGAGGTCGCACCGTACTTGTCTTCTGCCAGGTAGCTGGCGTCCATATTGGGAAAGACCAGATAGGTGAAAGCCGCATTCAGCGCGATCACCAGAACCACAGGTGCGATGGCCAATGCAAATCCCGGCAATTGCACATCCTCTGGCAACGCAGCATCAGCCGCCATGGCCTTGTGCGTTCCATAGCCTTCATTACGCGACTTTGCCGCAGCTGAGCGTCTGTTCAGCCATAGAATTCCGCCAAACAACATGATGAGTCCGGCCAGAGTACCCAGCACGGGAGCGGCAAAGGCGTTGGTGCCGAAGTACGGCATGGGAATGGCATTCTGGATGGCCGGGGTTCCCGGCAGCGCCGTCATGGTGAAGGTGAACGAGCCGAGTGCGATGGCAGCTGGCAGTAATCGTTTGGGGATGTCGGCCTGACGGAACAGCGCGTTGGCGATCGGATAGATGGCAAAGGCTACAACGAACAGAGACACGCCACCGAAGGTCAGAACGCCACAGGCAAGCACTACCGCTGTTATGGCGCGGTGCGCTCCCACGCCTTCGACAATTCGTTCGGCGATGACACGGGCTGAACCACTATCAGCCATGACCTTGCCGAAGATGGCACCCAGCAGAAACAACGGGAAATACAGGATGTCATAGCCACCTAGTGCCTTCATGAAGACCTGCGTGTAGGTTGCAAGGACGGGCAGATCGCCACTCATCAGGACCGCAAGCAGCGCCAGTATCGGGGCCAGTATGAGAACGTTGATTCCCCTGTAGGCAAGGTACATCAACAATCCCAGCGACAAGAATATTCCGATCAATCCCATTGCACTTTCCCTGTTTTACCGCAAATTTCGCGGATTATTGCACGACGTGGACAGGTGTGGAGGCCTGCATTGTAGTAAGTACCGGCCAAGCTGTCGTTCTACAGATGACACGCACCATCGAGCCCTCTCCAGACGACATGGATATCTCCTGACGCTGTCTGGATTGCGATGGGTACTTGTTGATGTTCAGGCAGTTTTCGGTTTTTCCGGATGTGGTGGTATGGCAAGAACATCGACGGGTGAAGACTGCAGTACCTGCTCGGTAACACTGCCCATGATCATTCGTGCAATGAAACTCTTGCCTTGCGTTGACACGACGATCAGATCCGATTTCAGATCACTGGCGGTTGCCAGTATTTCATGGGCGACGGATGCCTCCACGGGTCGTACTATCTGTTCGAGGCGCTTGCCAGCAATCCTGGACACCTGCTTTGCCAGGTTGCGCTGGGCATCGAGGCGCAGATCATGTAGATAAGCGTCCTGATTTTCCTTTGACATGGTGTCAGCCATTGCCAGGCGCAGCGCAGGTGCATCGAAGACATGCACGATGGCCATGCTGTTGTTCATTCCGGTCTGAAACTGTTCGAATCGTCCCAGCGCAGTTTGCGCACTGTCCGAGAGGTCCGTGGTCAGCAAGGTCTGTTTGTAAGGTCCGGCAGGCAGAGCGTTCACCATGAGCACAGGACAGTTCACTGCTCGTATCGTGCGCTCCGCTGTCGTGCCGACGAAGGCATCCCGGAGTATCTGTCTGCGATGCGGACCCAGTATCAACAGATCGGGGCTGATATCACTCACGGCTCTGGCAATACCATCAAAGGGGTCGGCCTGTATGACCGCCGTGTCGCAGGACACACCATCGACATCCTTGAGGGTTAGCGCCAGTTCGTGGAGGAGCGTCCGGGCGTCGGTCGAATCGCGATCAACAATACGTCGAGGTCGATCGTCATCAACGACATGAACCAGATGAATGCAGGCTCCACTGTCTCGGGCAAGCAGCACGGCGCGACGCAAGGCCCGGTCCGAACGTTCCGAAAAATCTGTAGCCAGCAGTATTGTCTGCATGAGGTAATCAGTCCCACATCGTCTGGCCGTCCATTGAAGCACAATCATGCACATTATGGCTTGATGAAAATCAACGACGGGAATCCGTCAGGGCTGATGCGCAACGAATTTCATACCAGGACAAAGTCAAGCGTCGGCAGGCCGTTTGTTTCAGATGGATGTCTGACCTGCCTGATTTCATCTGCAATTGTTCTGCGCTTGCGTTCGATGAAGTTGCGGCGCATTAAAAATATGCATTTTATGACATTTGACGATTCGTATTACAAATATTCATCAATCATGTGAATTTTTAAATTATTGATAAATATGGATATTTTAAATATCTTCCGATCTTTCGAGAAATAGTTTTAAAAGATGTTGCAATGCAAAATAATCATCTCTATATTTGATTGCAACAGGACGAGAGATTGTCTTTTTCATCAAGCCGGAGATACACCATGAATGACATTACCAACAACATGAACGACCAATTCAAGCAAATGATGGACGTGCAGACCAGCGCACTAGAGCCCATGCGAGTTTTCGCAGGCGTCACTGCTGACGCGGTTGAGCAGTTTGCTCGCAAGAATTACGCAGTCATGGGTGATGTTCTGGAATTCTCTACCAAGCAGGTACACCTGCCACTGTCCAGCGAAAACCTGACTGACGTGTCTTCAGCTCAAGTGGCTGAAACCAACGCGTTCGTCGAACTGATGAAAAGCCGTGCCAATGAATACGCCGAAATGGCTCAGCAGTTTTCAGGCAAGATGCAGGAAGCTTCCGAGAGCGTTACAGCGTCTTTCAAGTAAGTCGTATTCAGTAAGGCGTATGCTCAGGCAGCGTCGGCAGTAACACGCATGGTTCATCGCTGTGCGTCCAGATTGTCCGGTGATTCGTGTTACCGGGTCGTTTTGTAAATCACATTACCAATACGTGGAGACACACATGAAACCAGTAAACGAACAACTCGCAGAAATGCAGAAGAAGACACTCGAAAGCCTCGAGCCAATGCAGAACATGAATGCTGTTGCTGCAGAAGCCTTCGAGCGCATCGCTCGAAAGAACTATGACCTGATGGGCGATCTGGTTGACTATGCTGTCAGCCAGGTCAAAGCGCCAGCCAGCACAACCAACCCGCAGGAAGTGTACGAACAACGCATGGCCGAGACCAAGGCGTTTGCTGAAAAAGTGAATGCTCGTGCTGCAGAATACGTTGCACTTGCTGGCGAATTGGGTGAAAAGGCCAAGTCGGAAGCAACTGCTGCTACGGCACCAAAGGCAAAAGCAAAAGCGAAGCCGTCCAAAGCATGATCGATCGGCGAAGCAGCCAGGCCAGCTAGTTGCTGATGCCCTGGCTGCTTCGTTGCTGAGGTTCACGGAGCAGTCAGGTCGGCAAGTGCTGCTATCCTGACGGCTCCGTTGTCACGACCGAAGACAAGACAGCAAGGACTGCTGCGAAGATAGTCAGAACCTTCTTCGCAACATGGCTGTCAAAATCTTCAAAAGCCAGGTTTTTGCAGGGCAGCACTGGCAATGAATAACATGTGCCCTTGCTGTTTCAGAAAATCGACGAAACAGTACCAGCAAGTCGTAACGACACAGAGAAAAACAGTGAACGCTAAAAAAGACGTAAAGAATGAACACATGGAAGAGATGAGTCGCTCGTTAGTCGATACCTGGCAGAAAAGTGCGGACATGATGAAAGATCTGATGGGTCAGTCTCAGCAGATGATGGCTAGCCCCTTCGATCCAATGAAGAACATGGATCCGATGAATATCGGTCCGGCATTCAAGAGTGCTGCCAGAATCATGGCCAGCGACCCGATGAAGCTCATGCAGGACAATTATCAGCTCTGGAAAGAGCATGTCGAGCTGATGCGACAAGTGATGTTGAAAAACGACATGAACCTGGATGGCACTACTGGCAAGAACCACGACCGTCGATTCAAGCATGAGGACTGGACGAACAACCCCATGTTCGACTACATCCGCCGATCCTACCTCCTGACATCCAACCGTCTGGTTGAAATCATGACCTCGGTCGAGGGCATGAGCGAAGAAGACAAGAAAAAGATCGTATTTCATTCGCAGTTGCTGGCAGACGCGTTTTCTCCGTCCAACTTCCTGCTGACGAATCCTGAGGCGATTCGCACCATGATAGAAACCGGTGGTCAGAGCATCCTCAAGGGCATGCAGAATCTGCAGCGCGATCTTGACCCCAAGACCAGTCAGCTCAGCATCATGATGAGTGATCCTGATGCCTTTACACTGGGCGAGAACATCGCCACGACGCCTGGCAAGGTGGTCTACCAGAATGATCTGGTGCAGTTGATCCAGTACGAGCCAACCACAGCCAAGGTTCATCAACGCCCGCTGGTTATCGCGCCACCCTGGATAAACAAGTATTACATCCTCGATCTGCAACCCAAGAATTCCTTCATCGCCTGGGCAGTTGAGCAGGGCTACACGGTATTCGTCATCTCGTGGGTGAATCCGGATGCAAAGCTGGGTGAAAAGAAATTCGAAGACTACATGCAGGAAGGTATTCTGGATGTGCTGGATGCCGTGGAAGCTGCTACTGGTGAGCGCGAAGTGTCCATGATCGGCTACTGTATTGGCGGAACCCTGCTCAGTGCAACACTGGCCTACATGGCGGAAATCGGCGACGATCGCATCAAGGCCGCGACCTTCTTTGCATCACAGGCTGACTTTTCCGAAGCTGGTGACCTGAAATTGTTCACCGACACGGAGCAGGTGGACAATCTCGAACGCATGATGGAGAAGAAAGGCTATCTGGATGGCAGTTCCATGGCCACCACCTTCAACCTGTTGCGTTCCAATGATCTCATCTGGTCTTTCTATGTAGACAACTACCTGCTTGGCAAGGATCCGATGAAGTTCGATCTGCTGTACTGGAATGCCGATTCAACTCGCATGCCCAAGCAGACGCATCTGTTCTACCTGCGTGAGATGTACATCAACAACAATCTTGCAAAGCCCGGTGGCATCACGCTCAAAGGTGTGCCTATCGACCTGTCCAAGGTCAATATCCCCATCTATCTGCAGGCGGCCAAGGAAGATCATATTGCGCCCTACCCGTCGGTCTTCAAGTCCACGGGGCTGTACTCGGGACCTGTGCGTTTCATGCTGGCAGGCTCAGGCCATATCGCCGGGGTCATCAACCCACCGGCTGCTGGTAAATACAATCACTGGATCAACGAAGATCAACCGAAGGATCTGGATGAGTGGCTTGATGGTGCAGAAGAATTTGCGGGTTCCTGGTGGACTGATTGGGACAAGTGGTTGGCGCCGCTGTCTGGCAAGCAGGTTGCCAAGCGAGTGCCCGGATCAGGAAAGCTGGAGGTTATCGAGCCAGCTCCCGGTTCGTTCGTATCGATAAAGAGCTGATTCAGTTCTGAGCCGGGAGCGCTCTGCTCTGGCTCGGATTGATTGCACTTCAACAGAAAGCCCCGTCTCTGGACGGGGCTTTTTGCGTATTGTCGGGCAATTTTTCTCGCTTCAGGTCACGGCTGTCGCTGGTCAGGCGCTTTCGCGAACCACCAATCGTCCGATGAAATGACTGAGGGCATCCGGGTCGTATTCCCCTTTCAATACATCAACCAGGCCTTCTGCCATCGCGGTTATCGGCTGGCGGTAGGTAGTCAGTCGGTAGTTCGGGTTGGCAGCCACCGGGGTGTCGTCAAAACCGGTGACGGCGATATCATCAGGCACGCGTAATCCGAATTCGTACCGTATGGCATCTATGGCACCCATGGCCAGTGCATCATTTTCACAGACAAGAATATCCGGCCACTCGGAGCGGTTCAGGCCTGATAGATACCGCGTGACTTCCCGATAGGCTATCTGCGGGTCGTAGGTCTCGACCGGTGCAAATGCTGCTTGCTCGCCCTTGGCCTCCTGCCAGCGTTTCAGGAAGGTTTCCTTGCGCATCAGATGAGCGCTTTGCGTTTGTGGTCCGGCAACGAACACGGGGTGACTGAACCCGCGGCTGATGACGTGGTCCGTGATGCTCTCCATGGCGGCCTTGTCGTCACAACACACGGAGATGGTTCCGGGGTCTGCCGAGTAGCGAGCAAAGAGAATCAGCTTCTTCACTTGTTGCGCCCCACCCGCAGCCGCGAGAATGGATTCACTGAACTGACTGCCAATCAACACGGCGGCATCGACACGGTGTTGTCGCGCATTCACCAGTGCAAGCGCGGCATCGTCCTCATCCAATGTGTTTACCAGCAGCGTGCCCCAGCCACTGTGCCGCAGGATGCGCGTGAGCCGCTCCATCATGACAAGTTTGTGCGGGTTCGAAAAGTCATCGATGAGCAACGAAACCAGATTGCTTCTGTCAGATGCGAGACTGGCGGCGATCAGGTCCGGCGTATAGCCCAGCTGACCTGCCGCTTCAAGAACCTTTCTGCGGCTCTCTGACGAGATGGAGGCATCTGGCTTGAAGGCTCTGTTGACCGTCCAGCGCGAGACGCCAGCCAGCTCTGCAACGTCGTTTGCGGTAATGGATTCGCGCAGTTTGTCCGGTTTCATGGTTGTTGTTGCACTGAATGCTGATCAATCGCTGATGTCCTGCACACCGGCCGTGTTCCGCTGAAGAGTCTGCCGTCACCGACTACCGAAGGATAGTCCGACTCCGGCCAGGGGTCTGCCTCATCATCGTTCTTTCAGTTTACAGGCTATCGGCGTCTCTCCTTCAGATCGATACGGTATCGCTCCGCATTCTCG
>CBDUIJ010000293.1:0-7394 GCA_965367215.1 uncultured Granulosicoccus sp. | reverse complement strand
TCACTCATCGGGCAGTATTCTCATCGCACGGTATGCAAGACTCATGAATCATCTCCCGCATCAGATCGAGGCCAGATAGCCGCCGTCGACATAGAAGATCTGTCCACTGACATAGGCAGAGGCGCTGCCGGCCAGAAAGACCCCGAGACCGACCAGGTCATCCAGATTGCCGAAGCGCTGCATGGGAATCTTCGCCAGCATGGCATCCTGCCACTGGGCATCCTGGTAGAACTCTTCGGTCAATGCCGTACGGAAGTAACCAGGCCCCATGGCATTGACTCTGATGCCCCGAGGCGACCACTCGGTACTCAGCGCTCGGGTCATACCCAGAATGCCGCTCTTGCTGCTGGTATATGCCGTGGCTCCGGGGACGCCTACGGCAGAGGTCAGGGAGCCCATGTTGATGATGCTCCCCGGTCGTCCACTGGCCAGCAGCGCTCGCGCGAAATGCTGTGCCACGAAGAAGGCACCCTTCAAGTTGGTGTTGTTGATACTGTCCCAGAGCTCTTCGTCAACATCCACCGACGGGCACACCTGCTCGATACCGGCATTGTTGACGAGAATGTCGGCCGTGATGCCATCGGCTTTCAGCGCCGCGAACAACTGCTCGATGGACGCCGTATGCGTCACATCCAGCGGATAGACGTGGCACTGGCGTCCCATTGCCTTGACCATGGCAGACAGCTCCTGCAGGGAACTGTCTGATCGTGCCGTCAGAATCAGATCGGCACCCGCAGCGGCCAGCCCTGTCGCCAGGGTCTGGCCTATACCTCGACTGGCCCCCGTGACAATGGCAGTACTGCCTTGCAGATCGAACAGCGCACTGACGGACTCCGGGGTCATCCGGCCACCTTCGCAGATTATGGAATTCCGGCCGACAGTATCCTGTATATACAGGCACTGTCAACCGGGTAAATTCTGCTTTCAGACAGTACGAAAACTTACCGTCAGAGGTGTTTTTTCACCGGTTTTCAAAGACCTGTTGCACTCTCGAGCGTCTTGATGACTACCGAAATTGTGCCAGCCAGGCCAGTGTGGAATCGGTGTCGGCACCGGGCTTGTATTCCGCCCCCAATGGTGCGGCATACCCGAGCTCGTCAATCAGTTTGAAGACATACGCATAGTTGACTTCGCCATGATCCGGCGCCCCTCTGTCAGGCACCGAGGCGAACTGGATATGACCGATTCTGGGCAGCAGTTCGGCCAGCCGATGACTCAAGTCACCTTCCATCAACTGCACATGGTAGCAATCGAACATCAGGCGCAGATTATCTGCAGCCACCGTGTCCATGATGCCAAGCGCCTGAGTCGTGGTGTTCAGGAAATAACCGGGCGCATCATAATGATTCAGCGGTTCGATCAGAATGGTGATGTGCTGAGCGGCTGCCATCACGCAGGCATACTGCAGATTGGAGACGAAGGTGGCATGCGCCTCTTCACCTGAGGCGAAACCTGCCATGACATGCACATTGGGTATACCCGTGGCGGCTGCATAGGCAATGGCTTCATCGATTGCCTGACGAGCCTCATCCACCCGTCCGCTCAATGCAGCCAGACCATTGTCGCCGGCATCGGGATTGCCCCGCGGGGTGTTGAGTCCCAGCATGGACAGCCCGGTATCCGACAGGGCCTGCCGGAGCTCCTCAGGCGGTGTGTCATAGGGCCAGTGGCATTCCACGGCATCGAAGCCGGCCTTCGCCGCAGCATGCACGGCATCGGGCAGACTCAGTTCAGTCCATAGAAAACCAAGATTGGCTGAAAATTTCAAGCTTCCCACTCCACATCAAAATGCGATACCAGATCGTCGATCTGATTTGAATTCAGTGCTCGCGCAGCATGACCACGCATCAGCATGGCCAGGCGCGCTGTATCCTCGAGCTCTTCGATGGCATTACAGGCCGCTTCGACATCCTTGCCGGCCACCACCGGACCGTGGTTGGCCAGCATCACGGCGCTGCGCTTGCCCGCCAGACCGCGCACGGCATCGCCCATGGCCGGGTCACCGGGACGAAAATATGGCAGCAGCTTGACTCGTCCCAGCTTCATGATTCCATAGGGCGTCAGCGGTGGCAGAAAGTTGTCTTCATCCACTTCGGGCATCAGTGACCAGGCCACCGCATGGCAGGAGTGCAGATGCACCACCGCACCTGCGGTGCTGCGTGTTGTATAGAACGCCGAATGCAGTGGCATCTCCTTGGTCGGTGGATCACCGTCAATCAGCACGCCGTCCGCATCAAAACGCGACAGGCGACCCGGATCGAGACGCCCGAAACTGGTGCCCGTGGGTGACACCAGTAAACCGCCGTCGGCCGTCCGGGCAGAGATATTACCGGTACTGCCACCGGTCAGGCCCCTGTCGAACAGGGATTTGGCGAGCAGGCATATGTGCTCACGCAAGTCTGCTTCCGCACTCATCAGTGATATCTACCCTGTTGCACCCAGCACTCTGGCGGCCTTCTCGAAATAATCCGGCGCACCGAAGTTACCGGATTTGAGTGCGATCACCAGATGCTCACCCGCCCTGAGAGCCGGCACGCCCGGATCGATTTCAGGTCCGATCTCCAAAGTGTCCAGCTTCAGTCCTTCGACCACGGCACCCGAGGTTTCACCACCGGCAGTCAGCAGACGATTGATACCGGCGGCCACCACGCATCGCGCCACTTCTGCAAAGAAGGACTCCAACGCCTCGGCTGACTTCTCCCGCCCGAAACGAGCCTGAACCTCCTTCACCACGGCCGGATCTGCCGAACTGTAGGCCAGAGGAATACCGTCTGCATTGATCAGAAAGTCTGCCACCGCTTGCGGCGTCAGCCGGCCTTCAATGACATCGGCAGCCACGATTTCCATGCTCGGGGCCGTCTCGCAGTGTCGTGCCACCTGCTCACGGGTGGCTATGGAGCAGGATCCGGACAGCGCTACACACTTGCCGGATTCACCTTGCCAGGCGGCACCGCTGCCGCTGATCAGACCGCGCCGCTTGAAGTTCTCCGGCAATCCCAGTGCGACGCCGGAACCGCCGGTGATCAGGGGCAGCCCATCGGCGGCAGCACCGATCTGCATCAGATCCTCATCGCGCAGCGCATCGACCACGATCAGTCGTTTGCCATCATCATGCTGTTCGTCCAGTGCCTTGCGAATGGCATCGGCACCGGCGAACACTGCCGGTGCTGCCACATGACCCACTTCGAACTTCGTCTGCGGACGCAGCCAGCGACGGATATCCGGATCGGTCATGGGCGTCAGCGGATGATTCTGCAAACCGCTTTCGTTCAACAGCGTGTCATTGACGAACAGATGCCCCTGATAGATCGACCTGCCGGTGCCCGGAAAGGCGGGACAGACAATGACCCTGTGAGCATCCAGCGCTTCAGCCAGAGCGTCGGCCACCGGTCCGATATTGCCCTCGGGCGTGGAGTCGAAGGTGGAGCAGTACTTGAAGAAGAACTGCTCGCAGCCCTGCGCCTGCAACCATGCCAGCGCTTCAAGCGATTGGCGCACGGCCTCGGCAGGATCGATGGAGCGCGATTTCAGGGCAACCACGCCGGCCTCGACGCTTGCGTCGGCAGCGCTTGAAGGGACTCCGGTGTACTGCACAACCCGCATGCCCTGCTTGGCCAGCGTATTGGCCAGATCGGACGACCCGGTAAAGTCGTCTCCAATGCAACCCAGCAGCATCACGCTTCTCCCGGTAGTTCAAGACCCGCATTGCGCGCATAGACCTTGGCCACAGCCGCATCGTCTTCCTGCCCCAGACCGGATCCGGAGGCGGCGAGAAACTGCTGCAGGGCAGCAGCAGTCAAGGGCGCTCCGAATTTTGCCGATCTGGCGATATCCATCACGATGCCCAGGTCCTTGGGCCAGATATCGATGGATGAGCGAGGGGTGTAATCGCCCTCCACGATGTGTGGTGCCCGATTCTCCAGCATCCAGGAAGTCCCCGCGCATTTGCTGATCACCTCTACAAAGCTCTCCGGTGCAATGCCCTGTGTCATGCCGAAGGTCATGGCCTCGGCCATGGCGGCAATATGCACACCGGCCAACAGCTGGTTCACGGCTTTCATGGCAGAGCCAGCCCCGACTTCATCACCCAGTTCGAAGACAGTCTCCGCGGTCGCATCCAGTACCGGCCGAGCCGCCGCAAAGCTCTCACGACTACCTGATGCCATGACACTCAGCGCCCCCAGTGATGCCTTCACGGAGCCACCGGAAATAGGAGCGTCGAGGTAGAGTACGCCGCTCTGCGCACAGCGCTCGGCCATGGCGCGTGCGAAATCAGGTGCGACCGTGGCACAGGCCATCACCACAGCGCCCGCCTTCAGCGCAGGGACGATGCCGTTTTCGCCAAACAGAACGCTTTCGGTCTGCGCTGCATTGAGTACCACAACCACGACAGCATCCAGGCTGCCAGCCACTGCACTCAGCTCACCCGCCGCACCACCTTCTTCACGAAAGCGCTGCATCGCCGCCGGTGCGATATCGACACCCCAGGTGGTGTGCCCCGCCGCGCGTATGGAGCTGGCCATACCGTATCCCATGGAGCCAAGTCCTATGACGGCTATATTCCTTGCTTCGCTCATGGTGGTGCGGGTTCTCGAGGTTGATGGTTCAAGGGGGTAGCTAGTATATAGTTCGCAGCATGAACAAGTCAGCCTCGAACAAGCAGGACGGGCTCCTGCTGCAGGACCAGTTGTGTTTCGCCCTCTACTCCACGTCACGGGCCATCACCCGGCAGTACAGCAGGCTTCTGGCCGACATGGGCCTGACCTATCCACAGTATCTGGCCATGCTGGTGCTGTGGGAGAACGATGGCATCACCATCCAGACCATGGCTCGCCAACTGGAACTGGAAGGTGCGACCACAACACCTCTGATTCAGCGTCTGGAAAAGCTGGGCTTCGTCAGCCGCGAGCGCAGCCGCGAGGACGAGCGACGTGTGCTGATATTCCTGACGGCCAGCGGACGCCAGCTGTACCAGCAAGCCCTCGGCATTCCGGCAGCCATCGGCTGCGCCATCGGCGTCGATGAAAAGAACGCCCGGGCACTGATCAAGGCCTGCAATCGCATCCGGGATTTCACCCACAGGGATGAACAGACACCTGCCGCTGACCCTTGAGGGCAGCTTGGCGACGGTGAGTGTCGCAATCATGACAATGAGAAGCTCGGTTGTCGGTTTTACTATGCCCGCTATACACGGTCCTTGTGCTCTTCGAGTTTATTGATAATGGCTAAATTTCCAGAACAGGCGTCGGTTGTCATCATTGGTCAGGGTGGCATTGTCGGAGCCTCGGTTGCGCACCATCTGATCGAGCGCGGCTGGACCGATATTGTCGGCATCGACAAGTCGGCCATCCCGACCGATATCGGCTCAACCGCCCATGCATCCGACTTCTGCTACGCCACCGCGCACGACCAGATGACGTGCCACACCACGATGTACAGCATCGACTTCTACGAAAAGCGCGGCCACTATGCCAAGGTGGGTGGGCTGGAAGTCGCACGCGTCGGTGATGACGATCGTATGCTGGAGCTGCAGCGCAAGGTGGCATCCGGCAAGGCCTTTGGCACGCGCGCTACCATGATCAGCGCCAGCGAAGCCAAGCAACGCATGCCCCTGCTGGAAGAGGATGTCATTCAGGGGGCTCTGTGGGACCCCGATGCCGGTCTGGTCATACCCCGCTCTCAGGTCGTTGCCGGAGAACTGGTGGAAGAGGCCGAGAAGACGGGCAAATTGACAACCTTTGCCAACACATCGGCCACTGGCCTCGATATACAGGAAGGCCGTATCGTCGGGGTCGAAACCACCCGTGGATACATCAAGGCAGATTATGTAGTGGTCTGCGCCGGCCTCTGGGGACGCCTGATTGCACAGATGGCCGGTGAAGACCTGCCGGTGATGCCGGTGGATCACCCGCTGTTGTGGTTCGGCCCGTATGACGAATTTGCCGACACCGGCAAGGAAATCGGTTGGCCATTGCTGCGCGATCAGGGCAACTCGGCCTACCTTCGCGACACCGGGGACCCTCGTACAGCGGAAGGCGGCATGATCGAATGGGGCTATTACGAGGAAAAGGAACCTCGCATGTGCCATCCACGTGATCTCCAGGAGAAGGAAGACGCACGCCTGTCACCCTCGCAGCGAGATCTGGAAATGGAACAGATCATGGAGCCGCTGGAACGGGCCATGGAGCTGACCCCCATTCTGGGCGAACTGGGTTTTGACGAGAAACGCTCATTCAACGGCCTTCTACAGGTCACGGCCGATGGCGGCCCCTCGGTGGGTGAATCGGCCAAGGTTCGTGGTCTGTGGTACGCCGTCTCTGTCTGGGTCAAGGACGGTCCCGGTACCGGCAAGCTGATTGCCGACTGGATGACCGATGGCCGTACCGAGCTGGACCACTTCGGTGTCGATGTGGCTCGCTACTACCCCTTCCAGCAGGAAGAGCAGTACATTCATGATCGCTGTTACGAATCGGCCTTCAAGATCTACAACCCGGCGGTCCACAATCGCGAACCCTATTCCAAGGGACGTGGCGTGCGGCAAAGCCCCTTCTACGAACGGGAAAAGGCCCATGGCGCCTATTTCATGGAAGCTGCAGGCTGGGAACGTGCTCATGGCTATGCCGGCAACGAACACCTGCTTGAAAAATTCGGCGAGCGCGTACCGGTACGCGAGTCAGAATGGGACAACCGCCATTTCTGGCGCGTCTCCAATGCCGAACATCTGCAACTGTCCGAAGATGTCGGCATGGTCAATCTGTCGCATTTTGCCCTCTATGATGTTTCCGGGCCCGATGCCGAAGCCTTGATGGAATACCTTTGCGTGGCCAAGGTGGGTGGCGATACTCCGGTTGGCAAGGGTGTCTATACCCATTTCATTGATCACGTCGGCGGGGTGCGAGCCGACCTGACCGTGATCCGTCTGGCCGATGATCATTTCCGGGTAATCGATGGGGGTGATTCCGGCAACCGTGATTTCATCTGGATGAAACGCATCAGCCAGGATCATGGCTACCCCGCTGTTACTATCGAAGACCGCACCGAGGACTTTTCCTGCCTGGGTCTGTGGGGCCCCAACGCTCGAACCACCCTGCAGAAGGTCATCAGCGATGCTGACGCCATCACTCAGGAGAACTTTCCGTTTGCAGCCGTCAAGACGCTGCATATCGGGGACGTGGAAATCACCGCATTTCGCATCTCCTATGTCGGCGAACAAGGGTGGGAGTTGCATTTCCCCTATAGCGACGGCCTGGCGGTATGGGATGCCCTGGCAGCCGAAGGCGTGACCCCCATCGGTGTCGAGACCTACGCCAACAGCCGACGCCTCGAGAAAAGCCTGCGTCTGCAGAACGCCGATTTGCTGACCGACTACAATCTGTATGAAGCCGGCCTTGCAC
>CBDUIJ010000292.1:0-7402 GCA_965367215.1 uncultured Granulosicoccus sp. | reverse complement strand
CTGCCATCAGCACTGTCGCTCACCGCTAGCTCATGTCAGATCAGACGCCTTTGCCTGACACCGAGTCTGCGGCTGAGCCTCAGACGTCAAGCGGACTTGCGTTCTGGCGTCGGCGCCTGCAGGGCGGGTCTGCGCTGATCCTGCTGGGCACGGTGCTGGCGGTGCTGCTGGCCTGCCTGCCGGTGACTGACACTGTCGGTCAGTCCCACGTGGATGCCGCGTTCAAGCGGGCGCTGGTCGGCTACGCGCTGGCCCGCGGCCTCAATGGTGTGATCTCGGTGGCTCAGGGCACCGAGATCGCCATTCAGCCAGCCGGGATCGGTCTGAACCTGACACCGGGTGAAATCCTGGATCCGGTCAATGATCTGGTCGAGCGCTTTTCGTGGATCATGATGCTGGCCAGCAGTTCGCTGGGCGTGCAGAAGATACTGCTGTCGATGAGCGCCTGGCAGGGTCTGCTGCTGGCGGTCATTGTCACGGGGCTGGCTCTGTGCCTGTGTCTGCTTGTTCCTCGCTTGCAGATGGGGCGGCGGCTTGCACAGCGATTGTTTCTGTTCATGCTGTTGCTGCGCTTCATGATGCCGGTCATCAGTATCGCCAATGACTGGGTCTATCGCACCTTTCTGGAAGCGGATTATGTCTCGGCCTCGGCCACGCTCAATGAAGCCCAGCAAGCCATCGGGCAGATCAACGAAGAAGTCATGGTGGAACCGGCGGACGAACCGGTGTCGATGATGGAACGTGCGCGGGCTCTGTATAACAGTGCTGTGGCGCAGATGGATATCGACCAGCGCCTGGATCGTTACAAGGATGCGGCCGAATCCATCAGCGAAAGCACCATACAGCTGGTGGTGGTCTTCCTGATGCAGACACTGGTCTTTCCGCTGGTCTTCCTGTTTGTCATGCTGGGTCTGATACGTCGTCTGGCGCGCCCCTGGAGTCGTTGACACCGCGACTCCAGAAGCGATATCGATCTAGACCAGCACGTCAATCTGTTCCATGTTGTCGCCGCCGAAGATGGCACGGTAGCGCGCGATCTCTTCGGCAGGCCCGGTAGCCTTGTCGAAATTGTCGGACAGTTTGACGGTCGGTTTACCATCCGCATGCGTGACCTTGCAGACCAGTGAAATCGCCTTCATCTGCGGGTTGTTGACGGTCGCGCAGTCGCTGAAATCATTGGTCAGATGAGTACCCCAACCGAAGCTGAGCCGCACACGGCCATTGAACTGCTTGTAGACCTGCTCGATGGTGTCCACCGTCAGCCCATCGGAAAAGATCAGCAGTTTCTGGCTGGGATCCTGACCGCGCTCCACCCACCACTGGATCAGTTCCTCGCCACCGGCGATGGGTTCCTTGGAATCTATCCGGAAACCGCTCCATTCGCCGACCCAGTCCGGGGCCTCCTTCAGGAAAGCCGTGGTGCCGTAGGTGTCCGGCAGCACGATCAGCAGATTGCCGTCGTAGGTGCGGCTCCAGTGTTTCAGTACGCGATAAGGTGCCTTGCGCAGGTCTTCATCATTCTTCGACAGGGCCGCCTCGACCATGGGCAGTTCGTGCGCATTGGTACCGATGGCATCCAGATCGAGATCCATGGCCATCAGCACATTGCTGGTACCGGTGAACTTCTTGCCCAGGCCTTCCTTCATGGCTGCAATACACCATCGCTGCCACAGAAAGCTGTGACGTCGGCGGGTTCCGAAGTCGGCGATTTTCAGATCAGGCAGCTGATCGAGGCGCAGTACCTTTTCCCATAACTTGGCCTTGGCACGGGCGTACAGCACATCCAGTTCGAAGCGACCGACCCCATGCATGGCGGCGCGTGAGCGCAACTCGCTGATGATGGACAGCACGGGTATTTCCCAAAGGGAGATATCGGCCCATTCACCTTCGAAATCGATCAGGTACTGGCCATCTTCAACCCGCAGCTGGTAGTCGGGCAGGCGGTAGTGGCGCAGCCAGCTGAGAAATTCCTTGGTGAACAGGCGCTCGCGACCATAGAAGGTATTACCCGTGAGCCAGATCAGTTCCTTCTTGGTAATGCGGATGGTGCGTGCATGATCAAGCTGTGCGCGCAGCTCCTGCTCATCGATCTCGTCGGCCAGTCGCACACTGCGGGTTCGATTGATCAGGGAGAAGGTGACAGGGACATTCTTGCGTTCCTTCCAGATGGTCTGCAGCATCAGCAGCTTGTAGATGTCCGTATCGAGCAGGCTGCGTACGATCGGGTCGAGCTTGAAGTTGTGATCGTAGACACGCGTGGCGATGTCCGGCATGGGGCTTTGAACCATGAAATTCTGTCCCTGTAATGCGATTGTCAAGGCGGTGAAGGAATGCACCGCCAACGGTGTCCAGGTTTACTTCAGAAAGGTATCGATACGCTCGATGGCGCGTTCGATGTTCTCCAGTGAGTTGGCGTAGGACAGGCGAATATAGCCCTCACCATGCACACCGAAATCGGGTCCGCCAATGGTGGCAACACCGGCGTCTTCCAGCAGCGCGCTGGCCAGTGGTTTTGCCTTCCAGCCGGTTTCACTGATGTTGGGGAAGGCATAGAACGCTCCAGTGGGTGTCACACAGCTTACACCGTCGAGTGCGTTGAGCCTGTCCACCACCACCCGCCGGCGCTGGTCGAAGGCGCTCATCATCTCGCCCACCGCGTCCTGCGGGCCAGTCAGTGCTTCCAGGGCCGCATACTGCGCTGCGGCATTCACACAACTCCAGCAATTGACTGCCAGCTTGCGAACGGCCTCGAACAGGGTATCCGGCCAGATGGAATAGCCCAGACGCCAGCCCGTCATGGCGTAAGTCTTGGACCAGCCATTGAGTAGAATGAGACGATCGCGAATCTCCGGGTAGCCAAGCAGGGTGACGTGTTCGGCACCATCGTAAGTCATCTGGTCGTAGATCTCGTCTGACAGAATGGCCACGTGCGGGTGTTCGGCCAGACCGGCAACCAGCTTGTCGATTTCTTCTCTTGGTGTGACGCCGCCGCAGGGGTTGGCCGGAGAGTTGATGATCAGCAGACGGGTCTGCGGGGTGATCAGCGACAGGGTTTCCTCGGCGGAGAAGGCAAACTGATTGCTCTCCCGGATGGGGATGGGGATCGGTTTGGCACCGGTGAATTCGATCATCGAACGATAGATGGGAAAGCCGGGATCGGGGTAGAGAATCTCGGCGCCGGGTTCACCGAACATCACGATGGCGGCGTACATGGTGACCTTGCCGCCCGGCACGATCATGACATTGTCAGGACTGACGGTCGCGCCGTGACGTCGGGCCAGATCGGCGCAGACCGCTTCACGCAGAGGCGCGATGCCGACGGCGGGTGTGTAACCGTGATGCCCGTCTCGCAATGCCTTGATGGCGGCTTCCACGATATTGTCCGGCGTCGGGAAATCGGGCTGACCGATGCCCAGGTTGATGATGTCGCGGCCGCTGGCGGCCAGTTCTCCGGCGCGCGCCAGTACCGCAAAGGCGTTCTCTTCGCCGATGCGGCTGAATCCGGCGACAGGAGAAATGCAGGCGTGGGATGGCTGGGTCGGTGCTTGGCTCATGGCTCTCGTGTCGCGCAGGATTGCAGTGTGGGAGAAAGGGGAGGGACGTGCTCGGGCAGTATTACTGCCGGTCGGGGGTCTCGATGGTGTGACCATCCAGCTCGGGCTTGACGATCAGCTGGCAGCTGAGACGGGAATGCTCTCGTCTTTCAGCGGCAACGCCCTCCAGCATCTCCAGTTCCATGTCTTCCGGTTCATCGAACAGGGCTGCCGTCGCATCGTCCAGATAGACATGGCAGGTTGCACAGATCAGGCTGCCACCACATTCTGCGACGACCTCGTCGATGTCATTCTGTACAGCGGTATCCATGACGCTGTCGCCAACCCGGGCATCGACCGTGCGTACCGTGCCGTCAGCGGATTTGTAGTGAAGTATGATTTCCTGCGTCATGAGTCTGCGTGTTCTTCTATGGGTTAAACCCGTGATGGTATCCAAGTCGCGGGCTGGAGTCACATCTTGTCCTCACCGTGAACTCGTTTGCAGCTCACAGCCTGAGGATTCGTGGGAGCTGAACACACCTCTCAAATATGCATGTCAGGCGATTCGGTAACACGACTCCGGCCTTGCATGGTGGCATACTGACGTGCGAAGGGCATACATGGACGTGCTTTGATGGAACTAGAGCGCAAGATTTATCACGAGCAGATTCGGCTGATCTACAATCAGGGACCGGTGCTGGTGGCAGGAGCCACCTTCTGTGCGGTGTTCATCACCCTGTTTCTCTGGCGGCATCTACCGCAATCCACATTGTTGGTCTGGCTGGGCGCCGTGGGCGTCACCTCCCTGCTGCGTGTCTGGGTCATCGGGGTCTACCTCAAGGCTGATGAAAGAACCCGCGAACAGCTTGTCTGGGGGCCTTTCTTCTGGCTCGGCACACTCACGGCCGGCATGATATGGGGCGTCTGGCCGCTGATGTTCTATCAGCTGTACAGCACCGAGTACCTGTTGCTCATCTCCACGATCTTCGCCGGCATGGTGGCTGTCAGTGCCGCGTCGGGATGTGTCTATCTGCCATCCTTTCTGTCCTTTTCCATACCGCTGACGCTGCCGCTGGCCATCACGCACATTCTCTCGGGCAATGATTCTCTGGTCCTCACGGGGCTGTTGCTCATCATGTTTCTGGCGGTCAATTTCTTTCTCGCCATTCGGGGGCAGCGCCAGTACCGCGAACTCATTCGTTCGCAGTTCGAAAATCAGGAATTGATGGAAAGGCTGGCCGGGGAGAAACGTATCGCCGAGCGCGCCATTGTTGCCAAGAGCCGTTTTCTGGCCGCGGCCAGTCATGACCTGCGCCAACCCCTGCATGCGATGGGACTGTTCCTGAGTGCGCTGCGACGGCGCGAAAAAGAGCCGTCGAAGATCGAGATCCTGAACGACATGAACAAATCGGCAGAAGCGCTGAACGGTCTGTTCAACAGCCTTCTGGATGTCTCGCGGCTGGATGCGGAAATCATCGACTTCAATCCCTCGCACCTGGTGGCCAACGACCTGTTTGATGGCCTGCGTGCGCAATTCGTGCAGCAGGCTGAGGAGAAGGGAATCGTCTTCAGCGTCGATGCCAGATCCCACGTGTTCTTCTGCGATGCCATTCTGCTGGAGCGCGTACTGCGAAATCTGGTGTCCAATGCCATCCAGTACACGAACCACGGCACGATCTCCATACGCTGTGAGGAGCATCTGGAGGGTTCCAAGATGGTGATTCTGCGCGATACCGGTATCGGCATACCAGAGGAGGCGGCCGAAGACGTCTTTTCAGAGTACTACCAGCTCAACAATCCGTCTCGGGACCGCAGCAATGGCCTGGGTCTGGGGCTCGCGATTGTTCGTCGACTGTGCGAACTGATGGACATACCCCTGGAAATGGAGTCGGTGGAAGGCAAGGGCACGGTATTCCGACTCATCGTACCGGGTGGCGATCCGGCGCAGCTGAGCGCCCAGGGTAGTCGCGACCCTTCTCCGCTACAGGCCGCGGGTCGCCAGGTACTGGTCATTGACGACGAGACTCAGGTACTGCAGAGCATGCGCTATACGCTGGAAAGCTGGGGCTGCGAAGTCATGCTGGCCGAATCCGCTCGTGATGCGCTGAAGGTCATGGCCCTGACCGATGGTTCGCCCGACCTGATCATCTCCGACTTTCGTCTGCGCAACCATCTCAACGGGGTAGACGCAGTGGAGGCCATTCGAGAGTCGCTGGAACGCCCGGTGCCGGCCATCATCATTACCGGCGACACCTCACCGGAAAGGCTCCGGGAGGTATCGGGTACCGGCTTGCACGTCATGCACAAACCGGTCAATCCGGACGAGCTGCAGTCGCTCATGCAGCAGCTGTTCGTGAGCGGGCAGAGCAGTAGCGACAAGCCCTCACAGCAGGCCTTGGACAAGCGCGAAGGCGTCAGCCTGCCGGTCAACCCGACCTGGCAGGGTCCGGAAGTCGAATTGGCCTGAGTTCAGTCCGCAGCCGGCTTTTCGGCAGTTGCCTTGACCAGCTTGCCGATGGTCAGTCCCTGCAGCAGGATCGAGATCAGGACAATGACGTAGGTGACCGATACGATCAGATCACGCTCGGGGCTGGCAGGAATGGACAGAGCCAGTGCCACCGAGATACCGCCTCGCAATCCGCCCCAGGTCAGTATCTTGACGGCGTGAGCATTGAAGTCCCGTCCCAGCTTGCGCATGACGAAGACCGGCGCACCGACCGAGATGAAACGGGACAGCAGTACGACAATTGCCATCACCATGCCTGCTACCCACACATTCAACTCGTGGCTCAGAACCATGACCTCGAGTCCGATGATCAGGAACAGCACGGCATTGAGAATTTCGTCAATCAGTTCCCAGAATGTATCCAGATGCTGCACCGTGGTATTGCTCATGGCATCACGCCGACCATGATTGCCGATCATCAGACCTGCCATGACCACGGCAATAGGTGCTGACAGGTGCAGGCCCGCCGCCGCCGTACTGCCGCCGGCCACCAGCGCCAGTGTCAGCAGAACTTCCACCTGATAGTTATCCACGCGCTTGAGCATCTGCAGTGCCAGCCAGCCGCAGGCAATCCCGAACAGGGCGCCGCCGAAAGCCTCCTGCACGAACAGCAGACCGATATGTTGCAGGTCGAAGGCGTCACCATTGATGGCCATGCCGAAGATAGCCAGGAAGATAACGATTGCCACGCCGTCGTTGAACAGAGACTCCCCGGCGATCTTGATCTCCAGCGACTTGCTGGCGCCCGCTGTCTTCAATATGCCCATGACGGCGATGGGGTCGGTCGGGGAAATCAGTGAACCGAACAGCAGGCAGAAGATGAACGGCACGCTGAACCCGAACCACTGGAACACATGGTAGGCACCGCCTGCCACCAGAAACATGCTGGTGATGACCCCGGCTGATGCCAGTAGTCCGATGGTCCATTTGTACTTGAGCAGCTCGCTCAGATTGATATGCATGGCGCCGGCGAACAGCAGGAAGCCCAGCATGCCATTGAGCAGGGTTTCATCGAAGTCGATCTGACGGATGATGCCGCTGGCCAGTTCCTCGGCGTCCGTGAATCCCAGATTACCCAGCAGCACCAGAGACAGGGAGAAGATCAGGGAGACGACCATGATGCCGATGGTGTTCGGCAGCTTGAACGTACGGTAGTTGACGTAGGCAAATAATGCCGAAACCGTGATCAGAATGCTGGTGATGGACAGTAATGACATGTGTGCCGGGAGATCGGAGAGATGAAGTGGTTAGCGTAGCGCATGCAACCGCGACAGGGGGCCGCCATGAGCTGTGACTGAGTTGAGATAATCCGTCTGCAGGTTTCTTCGCGGTACACTGCCGCCCCCATTCCGCTCATTCTTCA
>CBDUIJ010000291.1:0-7434 GCA_965367215.1 uncultured Granulosicoccus sp. | reverse complement strand
ATATAAGGAAATCTAATTTTATATGTGAAAATTTAATTGACAGTCGTTTTTTCAACTCTTAGGATGCCGCCATCAAATCAGGAGCCCCTCATGCGACTCGACAAGAATTTCGTCAATAATCAATTCACCGCTTCCAGTCAGGCAGAGATGCTGTCGGTATACAACCCTGCCACCGAAGAGCTGGTAGGACAGGTACAACTGGCCACGGCGGAAGAGGCTACCGATGCCGTTGGCATCGCGGCCAATGCTCAGAAGGCCTGGCGCATGCTGACAAGCATCGAGCGCGCTGGGCATATGCAGCGCCTGGCCGATGCTCTGATCGCGCGCAAACAGGCCATTGGTGAGGCCCTGGCCGATGAGTCAGGCAAGAGTCTGGAAGATGCCTGCAATGAGGCCGTATACGCCGCCGAGATCACCCGCTATCACGCAGAATGGGCACGTCGCATAGAAGGCGAGGTCATTCCCAGCGACACCCCGTCAGAAAGTCTGTTGCTGCAGCGTGAGCCCATTGGTGTCATCGCATGCCTGATCCCTTTCAACTACCCCGTCTTCACCTTGCTGCGAAAGATCGCGCCGGCGCTGATCACGGGGAATACGGTGGTGGTCCGACCCAGCAACAACACGCCGGGTTCTGCTTTCGAGATTGCCCAGGCGGTACTGGATGCCGGTATGCCTGCTGGTGTGATCAATATCCTGACCATGGAGCATGCCATTGCAGAGCGTGTCTGCACGCATCCCGCTGTAGGCATGATCACGCTGACCGGTAGCGTCGGGGCAGGGCGCAAGGTTCTGGAGTACTCTCAGGTGAACATCAGCAAGTCATCTCTGGAGCTCGGTGGCAAGAGTCCGGCCATCATCGAGGCCGATGCCGATCTGGAGAAGGCCGCCCGAGAGATTGCCGCGTCGAAGACAACCAACTGCGGTCAACTGTGTACTGCCATCGAGCGCGTCTATGTCCACGAAGCGGTCTACGAGCCCTTCGTTGAATTGCTGCGCAAGCACATGATGGAACGCCGTTACGGCGATAGACGCGTGGAGCCGAGCGATATGGGCCCACTGATCAATGAAAGTTCGCGTCTGAACATTCACCAGATGGTGGAGCGTGCGATTGATGATGGCGCAAAGCTGGAGATGGGAGGCTTCATTCCCGAAGGCCCCGGACACTTCTATCCGCCCACCATGCTGACTCACTGCCGTCAGGAAATGGAGATCGTGCAGGAGGAGATATTCGGCCCTGTGTTGCCGGTTCTGAAGTATCGAGATGCCGATGAAGCGCTGCAATTCGCCAACGATCACCAGTTCGGACTCGCCTCGGTTGTCTACACGGAGAACTATCGCACCGCCATGAAGTTTGCCAACAACATCGAAGCAGGCGAGGTGTATGTCAATCGCACGCCGGCTGACCCTTATCAGGGATACCACGCCGGTTGGAAACGCTCGGGACTGGGTGGCGATGACGGCAAGCACGGCATGCTCGACTACACCCAGACACGACTGGTTGTACTCAACTACTGATAGCACGACAGGCGCCTTTGTCTCGCGTTTCCGGCGATCCAGAGGCGTCTCATGCAGTACCGCCCCAACCCAAACAAGAAAAGCAGCTTATATAAGGAGTAGTAACGATGGCAGTCACAAAAGATCAGGTATTCCCTGTCAATGATGGACGACCCGACCTGAAACGATATTTCCAGTTTACCCTGTTGCTGTTGGCCGCCGGCGCAATCTACCCGCTGCTCTACTTGCGTCAGAATTTCGAGACGCCCATTCTCGACGCCTTCCAGATAAGCAGTAGCGATCTGGGCAATTACTATTCCATGCTGGGTGTGGTGTATTTCCTGTGCTACTTGCCCAGTGGATGGTTGGCAGACAAGTTCACTCCACGCTTACTGGTGTCGATTTCCATGATTGGCACCGGCGCACTGGGGTTGTGGTTTTCTACCATCCCGTCAAAGGAGGTGCTGGTCTATATCTTCATGGCATGGGGTGTCGCGGCCGGACTGACTTTCTGGGCAGCGATGCTCAAGGGCGTGAAAATGCTGGCTCACAAGGATGAGCAGGGAAAGTTCTTCGGCATTCTGGATGGGGGGCGCGGATTGGTCGAGGCGATTCTGGCAACCATTGCCATTGCCATCTTTGCCTATGTACTGGACACGCGGGGGCAGAGCAATGCGGTAGCGTTGAAGCAGGTCATCCTCATGTACTCGTTCACCTGTATTGCCATCGGTGTCATGACCTTCCTGTTTGTTCGTAGCGACATGGCCACGGAAGAGAAGACCGAGCGCAGGGGCAAGCTTTTACAGGACCTGAAGTTCCTGATGTCGATCCCCGAGATGTGGATCGTTGCCCTGGTGATCTTCTGCGGTTATCAGTTGTTCTGGGCAACCTACTCGTTCTCCGCCTTCTTGCAGGAAGGGCATGGCATGAGCGCCGTGACTGCAGGCTTCATTACCGTGGCCAAGCTCTGGATGCGTCCCATTGGTGGTATCGGCGGCGGATTTCTGGGCGACCGTTACGGCAAGGAGAACATCCTGGCCATCTGTCTGGCAGGTGCAACCCTGGGCCTGGTTGTCATGATCGTCTTCCCGCAGCTGAACACGATCTACTTCATGCTGGCCATCGTTCTGTTGATCGGTGTGCTGACTTACGCCATCCGTGGATTGTACTGGGCGATTCTGGATGATTGCGACATACCACTTCATGTCACGGGTCTGGCGATCGGGGTGATTTCTCTGATTGCCTACACGCCGGATATCTTCCTGCCACAGATCAACGGTCTCATCGCCGCTCGCTACGAGGGCGTTGCCGTCTATCACCTCTACTTCGGCTACATCGCCGTGATGGGGGCGATAGGTACTCTGGCAGTTCTGAAACTCAAATCAATGACCGCACTGAAAAAGGCATCCTGATGAAAGTCGTCTCTTGCGAAACTCATATCGTCGCCACACCCCCTCCTCACGTGGGGGGGATGTACTGGATATTCGTCTCACTGCGAACCGACTGTGGTATCGAAGGTGTCGGGGAAGTCTACGCGGCAACCTTCCATCCCAAGGTCATGGTGCCGGCCATCAGTGATGTGTTCGAGCGTTGCCTGCAGGGGCATGATCCTCATCATGTCGAGCGTTTCTTCCGTGAAGCCTATTCCAGCGGATTCACGCAGCGACCAGACCTGACCATGATGGGTATCGTCAGTGGTCTGGAGATGGCCTGCTGGGACATCATCGGCAAGTCTGCCGGCAAGCCGGTGTATGAACTGATTGGTGGCAAGGTCAACGATAAGCTGCGCTCGTATACCTATCTCTATCCGAAGGACAGAAACGGGGATTACGACTACAACAATGTGGAACTGGCGGTCGACTGTGCGCTGGAGAACAAGGAGCGCGGTTTCACGGCACTCAAGTTTGACCCTGCAGGCCCTTACACCGCCTATTCAGGGCATATGCTGTCGCTGGAAGACATGGACAAGAGCGCCACGTTCTGCCGACGCATTCGCGAAGCCGTGGGTAATAGCTGCGACCTGTTGTTCGGTACGCACGGTCAGATGGTACCGGCCTCGGCCATCCGTCTGGCCAGGCGTCTGGAGCCCTATGACCCCATGTGGTTCGAAGAACCGATACCCCCCGGGCAGAGTGAAGCGATGTCGCGTGTGGCGCAACACACCAGCATTCCGGTTGCCACCGGTGAGCGCCTGACCACGAAATACGAGTTTCACGATCTGTTGAAGAATGGCGCAGCTGCCATTCTGCAGATGAACCTTGGCCGGGTTGGTGGCATTCTGGAAGGCAAGAAGATTGCGAGCCTGGCCGAAACCTATTACGCCCAGATTGCCCCTCACCTGTACAACGGGCCGGTGGGTGCGGCAGCCAGTATCCAACTGGCCGCAGCCACTCCGAATTTCCTGATTCAGGAAAGCATCGGCAGTTGGGATGGTTTCCATGCCGAGGTTCTGCAGGAAAAGATCGATTGGAAGGATGGCTACATCATCCCGAATGACAAGCCGGGTCTGGGCATCGAATTGAACATGGATGTTGTCAAGGCGCATTCTCCCTACACCGGGAAAGCGCTTCACCTGTGCATGGATTCCAGTCCGTACGACTATCAGAAACAATCTTCTACCACATGGAAAGAGGCGCCGGAGCGTTAGCCATGCAGTTTGACTACATTGTTGTCGGTGCCGGGTCTGCCGGCTGTATCCTGGCTCACCGTCTGAGTGAGTCCGGCGAGCACACGGTGTTGTTGGTGGAGGCCGGCGGCAAGGATTCCTCTGCGTGGATCAAACTGCCGGTGGGTTTTGCCAAGACCTACTACAACCCGCAGTACAACTACATGTATTACAGCGAACCGGAGCAGGGCATGGCAGGGCGCAAGCTCTATGCCCCTCGGGGCAAGGTTCAGGGTGGTTCCGGATCCATCAACGCCATGATCTACGTGCGAGGCCAGCCGTCCGATTTCGATACCTGGGCTGCCGCCGGAAACGAGGGTTGGTCCTACGAGGATGTACTGCCCTTTTTCAAGCGGCTTGAACGGCACCCTCTGGGTGACACCGAGTACCATTCGAGCAAGGGCTTGATCGGGATTACGCCGATGAAGAACGAGGCCCACCCCATCTGCCGGTATTTTCTGGATGCGGCCGACGAATTGGGGTACCCCGCCAGTGATGACTTCAACGGTGCAGATTTTGAAGGTGCTGGTATCTATGAGACCAACACCGACAAGGGGCAACGTGCATCCAGCAACAGTGCCTATCTGAAACCGGCGCTCAAGCGCAGGAATCTGCAGATTGTGCGTGATGCCGTGGCGCAGAAGCTGTTATTCGATGACAGTGGTCGGGTTACCGGTGTCGAGGTACGCAGTGGCACCGGTGTGGCCACCTATTCAGCGTCGCGAGAAGTGATTCTCTCGGCAGGCGCGGTGGATACTCCCAAGCTGCTGATGTTATCGGGCATTGGTGATTCGGCGCAGTTGCAACAGCACCAGATACCACTGCAGAAACACCTGCCTGCGGTTGGCAGGAATCTCCAGGATCACCTGTGTGTCAGCTACTACTATCGAGCCAACATGCCTACCTTGAATGATGAATTTCTGTCTTTGACAGGCAAGATCAAGGCAGGCTTGCAGTATCTGCTGACCCGCAAGGGTCCCTTGTCAATGAGCGTCAATCAATCGGGCGGCTTTTTCAAAGGCAATGATGACGAGCCAGAGGCCAACATACAGCTCTATTTCAACCCCATGTCGTATCAGATTCCGGTAGACCCCAAGGCCGATCTGGTCCCTGAGCCCTATTCAGGTTTTCTGGTGGCCTTCAACGCCTGCAGACCCAGTAGTCGCGGTAGCATCGAGCTGGCGTCAAACTCAGCCTCGGATGCAGCGCTGATCAAACCGAACTATCTGAGCACACAGAAGGATAGGGATGAAGTGATTCAGGGGAGTCGCCTGATTCGCAAATTCATGCAGTCCAGCTCACTGCAATCCGTCACGGAAGCCGAGGTCATCCCCGGCGCTAGCGTGCAGAGTGATGAAGAGATGCTTCAGTACTTTCGCGAGAATGGCGGTTCGATCTATCACCTGTGTGGTTCCTGTGCCATGGGCCCCGAGGCGGAGACCTCGGTGGTTGACAGTCGGCTGCGTGTACACGGCGTACCGGGCTTGCGAATCGTGGATGCCTCCATCTTTCCCGCCATTCCGTCCGGCAATATCAATGCGCCGGTCATGATGGTGGCCGAGAAGGGCGCCAGCATGATTCTGGAAGACGCTCAGGCTGACCAGTAGGTCTCTGTTCTGACAGCGCCATGGTGATGACAGTCACGGCTTTTCCGCGAGGCTGTCATCACCTTGACTGAAGGTTGTCATCAAGCGCGTTGTGCTCTCTTATTGATCAACACCCCGCATCCGCGCACCGCTGGGGTCGAACAATGCTTGCAAGGTGATGCGTGCCGGACGACGAATGCCCAGTATCTCGATCTCGAACAGGCCTTCTTCATCTCGCTCGGCCAGGGAGGCGGGCACATAGCCTTGAGCCAGAGACGCTTGTACATGGTGTCCATAGCCGCCCGAGGTGATCCAGCCGATGACACGCCACTCACCATCGTGCTGCGGATCTGCTGCCTGGACGATCTCGCCGGCAGCGTTGAAGCGTGGCGCTCCGTGACCGTGTGGCGCTTCGATCAAGTCATCGGGGAGTTCGCCAACACGCGCCCAGACAGGCTCATCACCCATCACATCTGCATCCACGGCCTCGATCACGAACGATACGCGTCGACTCTTCGGTCCCTCGGCTTGTTCACGCAGCACTGCATCGCGGCCAATGAAGTCTGCTTTCGTCAAGTCCACCCAGCGCTCCATACCGGCTTCGACGGGTCCGTAAACGGGCCGCAGCTCGGAAAACCAGGTGGGGAAGTTCTTCTCCAGGCGCATGCTCAGCAGTGCTCGCATGCCGAAATCGACGATATCGAACTCTGCCCCAGCCTCTTTGATACCGGCATAAACCCTGCGCTGCCACGAAGGTTCCATCCACAATTCATAGCCCAGCTCACCGGTATAGGAGATACGATTTACCCGGCAGGGGGCACCGTGGACGTCCATGCTGCGATGATCCATGAAACGAAACGCCTCGTTCGACACATCTTCATCGCACAGTTTTTCCAATACCTCGCGCGATCGTGGTCCGGCGATCGTCAGACCGACCAGATTCAGATCGAAGCGCTGGAGCGTGACGCTGCCATCGCCCGGTAGGTGCTGCTCGAACCAGCGCATGTGATAGCTCTGCGCGGCAATCGAGCCCCAGATGAGAAAGTGCGAATCAGCACGGCGAGCGATGGTGAAATCACCAATCAGCTTGCCGTTATCGTTGAGCATCGGTGTCAACACCATGCGACCAACCGGTGGCAGGGAGTTGGTCATGAGTCTGCTCAGAAAGGCCTCGGCGCCCTGACCGGATACGGCGTATTTGGCGAAGTTGGAGATATCGCTGACCCCGACCGAGGCACGCGTCTGACGCACTTCGTGTCCCACGTGTTCGAAGTCGTTGGAACGATGGAACGAGAGTACATCGTGCGCCTCCTTCTGCGACGGCGCAAACCATAACGGTGTCTCCACACCCCAACTATCACCCATGACCGCACATTGTTCGCTTTTCAGGGTGTCGTACAGGGGTGTTGTCTGATGAGGCCGAGCAGCCGGTAATTCCTCGTTGGGAAATCGAATGGAGAAGCGCCTGGAATAGTTCTCGCGCACCTTGGCGTTGGTGTACCGCAGGGTTGTCCAGTCACCGAAACGCGCAACGTCCATGCCGTAGACATCGAACCCCGGATCTCCGTGTACCATCCAGTTGGCCAGCGTCAACCCAACGCCGCCGCCTTGGGAGAAGCCTGCCATGACCCCACAGGCACTCCAGAAATTCGTCATGCCACGCACCGGTCCTATCAAGGGATTGCCATC
>CBDUIJ010000290.1:0-7482 GCA_965367215.1 uncultured Granulosicoccus sp. | reverse complement strand
TGCTGACTTGCTGACTTGCTGACTTGCTGACTTGCTGACTTGCTGACTTGCTGACACCAAGGTAGTCGATTATCCCGACATGCTGCCAGCCCCGCCGCTCAAGGGCGGGGAAGAATCACGCGTCAGCCTGATCGGAGGCGATGATCGGCTTGCTCACAGGCCTGCCATCATCGCCGAAGAAAACACTGGGTTTCTGCTTACCCTGCAGCTTCCACAACAGCAGCTTTCCAACAATTCCCAATGTGACGCCGAGAGGGAATTTCGGCGAATGCTTCGGATAGCCAGGCACACCCTTGGCGTATTGCGTCTGCACCACCGCCTTGACAGGGCCCAGCACCTCATCACGATTCGGCACATCGATGAATGAATGTACAACGCCGACAAACGGCATCTTCGCGTTCATCGTGTTGCCGATTGGCGTATTGCAACAACTCGTGTACCAGCGAAGCATGCCCTTCTTCGACAGCCTCATGGATTGCAGCTTGTCATGCCCATGCTGAATGGTCACCTGAGACTGTGACATCTGAAAGAGCTCGGTTCCACCAAACTCATCCAGCACATCCTCCTCTCGCCCCAGATAGGCTGCAAAAGCCTGACAATCGCAGCAACAGCAGATCACACGACTGCCATTCGATGGGGTGACATCCCTCGCGTTGCCAGTGACTTCACCGCAGCGGCATTTCAGGGGCAGGTTGGTCATGGATGGCGTCCCTCGGGTTGGCGTGATGAGCAGTATGCCGTATTTCGGGGATTGAGCCAGATATGGTGGTTAGTCATGCATTTCGCTTGTGAATGATTCTTCGCTCAGTCATGGCTGAAAAAGCACTTCAGAGTGCTGGCTGAACTATCCGTGAAACACATGCGTTAATTGCTCGGTATAAACTACTCACTGACGTCCACAACACCCAGCCCGCCCCCATGCCCAACACCGATTTCCACTTCCAGCAAACCAATCACACCGGCGTCATCACCTTCAACCGCCCCCAACAGCGCAATGCCCTGACCTACGGCATGTACGAATCACTGGCAGAGCTTTGCGGGAGAATTCACGACAATTCCCTGCCCCTGAAATCCCTGATCATCACGGGCGCGGGTGACAAGGCTTTCGCTGCTGGTACGGACATTTCGCAATTTCGCAAGCTGGGCTCTGCCGATGACGCCCTGGAATACGAACGCAAAATGGATCGTGTCATGGGGGCACTGGAGTCACTGCCTATCCCGACGGTGGCGGCTATCAGGGGTGCGTGTACCGGTGGCGGTGCGGCCATTGCGGCCTGTTGTGATCTGCGCGTCGCCAGCGACGATATTCGATATGGCTTTCCCATCGCCCGCACCTTGGGCAATTGTCTGTCCAGCGACAATCTGTCACGTCAGGTGGAGCTGCTGGGCGCCGCACGTACTCGCGAACTGCTGCTGACAGCGCGCCTTATTGAACACGAGGAAGCCCTGTCGATTGGTCTGGTGAATGAGATCTCGGCCGACCCGCTCAAGCGCGCCCATGAACTGTGTGAGCGCATGAATGAACATGCCCCACTGACGTTGGCAGCGTCCAAGGAAGGGCTGCGCCGCTTACGCGAACATGCGGCCAGCGTGGAAAGCGATGACCTGATTGTCGCCTGCTACACCAGTGATGACTTTCGTGAGGGTATCGAAGCCTTTCTGGGCAAGCGCAAGCCGGAATGGACAGGGCGCTGACAGTACCTCGTCAGCACTGACCTCGTCGCCGCGACCAATAGAGCTATCAGGCCGACAACAACACCGGCCCGCGTGCGCGGAAGTGAACACTCACCTCGGCACCGGCGCTATGCACGGTGTCCACATCATCACTGGTAGCGAACCATTCGCCCTGTGCCAGACGCACCACGTACTCCATATGGTTGCCGACATAGGTGCATTTGATGACGGTGCCGGGCAAGCCACCGGCATCCTCCGGCGCTTTCAGCTCCAGGCGGTTCGGTCGCACGGCGAGTTTTGCAGGTCCGGCGACCATGCCGCGAGACGGCAAGGTGATATTCACCCCGGCAAGACTGACCTCGGCGGTCCCGGCTACGGCGTCTACCTGTTCGATGGTCACATCCATCAGGTTGGCCTCACCAATGAAGTCTGCGACAAAACTGTCAGCAGGTTCTTCGTACAATTCACGGGGCGTACCGGCCTGCGCAATTCCGGCATTACGCATGACGATGATACGGTCGGATACGGCAAGGGCTTCTTCCTGATCGTGGGTCACATACACCACGGTCAGCCCCAGTGATTGCTGCAGTTCGCGAATTTCTTCGCGCACCTGGCGACGCAGCTTGGCATCGAGGTTTGACAAGGGTTCGTCGAACAACAGCACCTGAGGCTCCAGCACCAGGGCTCGTGCCACGGCCACACGCTGTTGCTGCCCACCCGAGAGCTCGCTGGGCAGACGATCGCCGTAACCGGTCAGCCCGACCAGTTCCAGACCATTCAGTGCGCGTACGCGCACCTCCGGCTTCTTCATGCCGGACACTTTCAGACCATAGGCGACGTTCTCCAGTACGGTCATGTGCGGAAACAGGGCATAGGACTGGAACACCATGGATACGTCACGGTCAGTCGCCGGCAGCAGCGTCACATCGACATCACCGATCAGAATGCTGCCGCTACTGGCCATCTCCAGGCCGGCAATCATGCGCAGCGTGGTGGTCTTGCCACAGCCCGAAGGCCCCAGCAAGGTCACCAGTTCCCCGGCCTCGACCTTCAACGAGACACCGTCCACGGCGGTCACTGTCTCACCGTAGATCTTGCTGACGTTCCTGAACTCGACCGATGCGGCCTTGCTGTGAATGGACGTGGTTTGCATGCAATAACCTGTCAACTGTATTGGGCTGGCTTGCCGGGAAGCAAGAACTGGAGTGTCACGAGCAAGACCACTTAGCGAACCACGACCGTATCAGGTGCGGCTTGAACCGCAACGCCCGGTGTGGTTCGACGACTGGTTTTTGCCTTGCCAACCACCAACTGCATGATGGCCACCACACTGAGCATGACCACGATCAGCACCGTACTGTAGGCAATGGCAATACCGTAGTCGTTGTTCTCTACCCGGCCAATGATGTAGCTGGTCGCCATATTGTGCTCGGCACTCACCAGGAAGATCACCGCACTGATGGCCGTCATGGCCCGTACAAAACTGAATACCAGAGCCGCCAGTATGGCCGGACGCATCAGCGGCAGAATGATCTGTCGAAAGGTGCGCCAGGTATTGGCGCCCAGTGTCAGCGAGGCTTCATCGAGACTCTTGTCCAGCTGGGACATGGAAGCAATACCGGCACGAACCCCCACGGGCATGTTACGGAAGATGAAGCTGATCACCAGAATCACACCGGTTCCGGTGAGCTCCAGTGGTGGCACATTGAACGCCAGAATGTAGGCGACACCAATGACCGTTCCCGGAATGGCAAAGCTGAGCATGGTGCCGAACTCAAAGGCATTCTTGCCCCGGAAGTTCTGCCTGACCAGTAGATAAGCCGTGACCAGTCCCAGCGCCGCTGTCAGCGGTGCAGCGGTAGCGGCGATACGCAAGGTGGTCCAGAAGGAATCCCAGGCCGAACCGCGCCAGTGAATGCCGTGCTCGGTAATTGCCACATCGAAAGCCGTGATGTAGTGCTTGAAGGTCAGCGTATGGTCCAGCCCCCACAGCTCCACGAAGCCGCCGTAGACAATCATGCCGTACACCACCAGCGTGAATGTGCCCCAGATAGTCACCAGCGCATAGCAGGGGTACAGCACGCGCTTGGGCATTTTCGTGGGTATGCCGCCATCGCCCTTGCCGGTACGAGTGGTATAGGACTTCTTGCCCAGCCAGCGGCGTTGCGCATAGAAGGCAGTCAGGGTGAAGATCAGCAGCACGATGGCCAGCACCGCTGCCTTGCCCTGGTCGTTCTGCGCACCCACGATGGCGAAGAAGATCTCGGTGGAGAGCACATCGAAATTCCCCCCCAGCACCAGCGGGTTACCAAAATCCGCCATGCTCTCGATAAAGCCGAGCAGAAAGGCATTGGCAAGCCCCGGCCGCATCAACGGCAGGGAGACCGTCTTGAAGGTCTGCCAGCGGCTGGCCCGCAAGGTCTGTGAGGCCTCTTCCATGGAAGGTGATATGCCTTCAACCACACCAATCAGCACCAGAAAGGCGATGGGGGTAAAGGACAGTAGTTGCGCTATCAGGATACCCGGCATGCCGTACACCCAGCGACTGGGCTGCAAACCGAACAGGTCGGCGACAAACTGCGTCACGGTGCCGGACAGGCCGAACAACAGAATGATGGCCAGGCCGATGACAAACGGTGGCGTGATGATGGGCAGCACGGTCAATGGGCGCAGCAGATGCGCCTGACGCAGACCGGAACGCGTGGCCACCAGTGCGAACACCAACCCCAGCAGCGTGGTCAGCGCACCCACCAGCAAGGCCAGTGACAGGGAATTCCAGGCAACCCCACAGCCTCGTGATGAAACCAGGCAGTGCAGCCCCCAGATCTTGTCATCGAAGAATTTGGAGATGAAGACCAGCAGGGAATACTGGCCCTGATCATCCTGCAGAGCGCTGGACAGCATCTGCAACACTGGCAGGAAGATGAACAGGCCCACCATCGCGATCACGAAACCGATGGAGCCGACGACAAATACATCACCGTTGACCACACCGCGCGCCGCAATGCCAGTCGTCAGATAGAACAGGAAGCTGATTCCCAGCAACATGGCGCCATAACCGAAGCCGTACTGCCGGTCACCCAGTTCACCGAACACGGCCAGCAGCAGCTCGCTGTTCCAGCCGCGTATGCCGATACTGAAACCCTGTGCCAGCAGATAGAAAAGACCCAGACCACCAGCCAGACACAGCACCTTGCTGAACAAGGGATCGCTCTTGTCACGAAAGATCACCAGCACCGGTGCCAGCAGGAACAACAACAGAGGACTCAACCAGAGCTTTTCGCCCTGCAACAACAGGAACAATGCAGGCGCGTAGTCGGAGTCAGTCGGGTAACCATCGAACAGCCACTCGAAGCTCCACAGCCCCTCTTCCAGTACATACCAGGGCAGCAGGCAGAAACCTGCCACCCCGACCATCAACCACAGCAAGACAACACGATTCACGAATACCGGTCTCCGTTGAACTGCAACTGTGGGATCACACACATGACTGGATTACTGAGGTAGTACGGAGACCTCGTCGTCCCATTTCTTCAACAGACGCTTGCGCTCATCGGATGAGCCGTACTTGGAAAAATCATAGTCGATCAATGTCAGGCTATCCAGATCCGGTGCCAGTGGAGAGCTCTCCGCCGCCTTGTTGGACATCACCTGGAATGCCTTGACTTCCAGCGAGCGTGACTGCACATCGGCCTGCAGTGCCCAGTCATAGAATTTCTGTGCATTTTCCAGATTTCGTGCACCCTTGACGATACTCATGCCACCAATCTCGTAACCCGTGCCTTCACAAGGTGCTACCACCTTGATCGGAAAACCCGATGCAGCCTGTGCCACAGCATCGTGCATGAAGACGATACCAATGGTGTTTTCCCCTCGGGCAGCTGCCTTGATGGGCGCAGAACCGGACTTGGTGTATTGATTGATGTTCTTGTGCAGTCCCTTCATGAACTCGAAGCCTTCCTCTTCACCGAACAACTGCACAATGGTGGCAAGTGTGGTGTAGGCCGTTCCGGATGAGTTCGGGTTGGCCATCTGCACATGCCCCTTGTACTCGGGTTTGAGCAAGTCCTTCCAGCAGGCGGGTACCGGCAGATTGTTGGCTTCCAGCACTTCTTCGTTATAGCCGTAACCCAGGGCGCCTGAATAGATGCCGATGGTGGCATTGCCGCCGGACTCGGCCTGCTTGATGGCCCAGTCGTGCAACTCACCGCGCATGGGCGATTCGTAGGGCTCTGTCAATCCTTCCTCGGCCGCCTGCAGATGCGGGTCACCGGTGCCGCCCCACCAGATGTCTCCCTTGGGGTTATCGGCCTCGGCCTTGAGCTGCGCCATGGTCTCGCCCGATGACTTGCGCGTCATGTTGACCTTGATACCCGTGGCCTCTTCGAAGCCATTGGCCATCAGCTGGCACCAGTCTTCTTGTGCGCTGCAATAATACGTCAGTTTTTCGGCAGCGATGGCGCTGCCGGACAGCGCGCCAATCAATGCAATCGTGGTACTTCCCAATGCGGTAATCGTAGCTTTCATACGGTGTATTCCTCCAGTGGTACCGAACCCTTTTTCAGGTGGTACGCAGCACTCCAGTGTGGTGATGAAGCACTGCGCCTTGGGGCATCATGCCAGATCTGTCAGGCACTCACCACATAAGGAGTTACCGGCAAGTCGTCATTGCGACGCCCTGCACCTTGTCACGCCTACGGTTGCTGACTGACCACGACTTCGACACGCCGGTTACGCCGGTGATCATCGGCGTCTTCACCCTGGTAGCGAAGCTCGGTTTCACCGCGTCCCTGATACTGCAGCTTGATCGCATCGGCAGACTGAGCCTTCAGCATCGATGACAGCACATCGGCAACGGCCTCCGCGCGATCGCGACTCAGTTTCATGTTGTAAGTTGCCGTACCGCGTGAGTCAGTGTGTCCGATGACCATCACCGTATCGTCCTTGCCCAGATCAAGACGTGCCAGTGCCGCCGCCAGTTGTTCAATGGTGACCCGGCTCTCGTCAGTCAGCTCTGCACTATCGAACTTGAACAGCACGGGAATATTGAGGCGGGCTGTACTGGTCTCCTCTGCCTCCTGCCTGACGGGCTGAACCAGACGAATCTGTTCGTCGGTATCTGCCGTCTCATCGAAGTCAGGAATCTCGATTCCCAGCTCTTCGGGAGACGCCACCGGGTCGCCGCTGTAATCCGACAACAGCGTCAGCGTCTCGGTTACCGCATCCCGATCTTCCACCGGGTCCAGCAATCGCGGACTCACACCGATGCCCCGACTGGCACGATCCTGCTGAACTTCGATGGAACGCACCATGACATCTGCATCGGTCTGACTGACTGCATCGTCGAGTCTGGCTTGCAACTGTACCAGTCGTCGCGGTACCGGCTGCTTCAGCACGTCAAAGGCATCAACGGCTTCCTGTGTCGCCACCAGTGCCATCGCCAGCTCGCCGCTGGCCTGATAGGCTTCCGCCAGGCGGGCATTGCCGATAGCCCGGCGAAGTAACTGATCCGGCGTGACACCGTTACTGGCATTCGGCTGAAAATCCACGGCATGCTCAAACGCATACACCGCATCGAAAGGGTTATCCATCTGCATCTGCAACTTGCCCAGCTCCAGCCAGACCGGGTAGGCAGAACATTCATCCACCGAGCGTTTGAGCAGCAACAGCCGAACCGTATCGTTATCACTCTCGGCAGCCTTGGTCGCAAGATCCCGTGAAATCAGGAGTTCTTCATCGGAGCAGGCAGCGTGCACCGCGCTACTGGCCACAAACAGGAAACAGGCAGCCACGACAAGTCGCACCCGG
>CBDUIJ010000289.1:0-7483 GCA_965367215.1 uncultured Granulosicoccus sp. | reverse complement strand
CAGAGAAAAGCACGCCAGACGCTACAAGCGTCGCCTCATCCAGCGCTCTGGAGTCGTCCGGAGATTTTTCGGTGGAAGAATGCATCACCCGCTTTGACACCCTGTCCCGCACTGGCGCCATCAACTTCGCCTTTGCCAGCAGTGAGATCGACCCGATCAGCTACCCTCTGCTGCAGACACTGGTGGATATCATTCAACGATGCCCCAGCCTGCGTATCGTGGTGGGCGGCCATACCGATTCCTCCGGCCCGGATGCCAGCAACATGGTGCTGTCCAGTGCCAGAGCACAAAGCGTCGAACGCTATCTGCTGGATGCCGCGGTGTCGCCGGAGAGAATCCGATCAGTCGGCTTTGGAGAGAGCCAACCACTGGTACCGAACGACACACGTCGCAACCGTGCCCGTAATCGCCGTATCGAGTTCACGATTGACAAGAACTGACGTTTCAATGACGTTGATCCGGCTGTTCGGGTAGACCACCGAGCAGCCGTCCCCATCAGATTGAACTGGGTCAGGCCGCCGAACGCAATCTGTCCTGATCATCAGGGTGGCCGGGAATTTTCGCAGGTTTGGCAAGATGATAGCCCTGCGCATAGTCGATCTGCAGTTCTCGCAGTATTGCCAGAGAAGCTTCGTTCTCGACAAATTCGGCCACGACCTTCTTGTCCATGGCCTGACCGATCGAGCCGATGGCCTTGACGAACTCCCGGTGCATCGAATTGCTATCCAGATCCCTGACGAACTGCCCGTCTATCTTGATGTAGTCCACCGGCAAGGATTCCAGATAGCCGAACGAGGCAAATCCGCTACCAAAATCATCCAGCGCAAGCTGATAGCCCATCGCCTTCAGCCTCACCAGAAATTCCCGCGAGCGATGTCCGGCGACAGCCGTTTCGGTCAATTCGAAACAGACGTTCTGTGGTTCGAAACGGGCTTCAGCTGTCAGCTCTTCGATGAAACTCAGAAACTCCAGATCACTGACAGACAAGCCTGACAGATTGATGTTCAGACAATCCAGTCCGATATCATCCAGTGAGTGAGTGTTGAGCCATTCGAACGCCTGTTGCACGACCCAGCGGTCTATGCGCGGTGCCAGGCCGTATCGCTCCGCCACTTCGAGAAACTGACCAGGAGGCACCAGAGTGCCATCTTCACCGTACATGCGTACGAGGATCTCCCAGCTGTGCGGGCGGACACCCTGCTGGCAGATTTCAACAATGGGCTGATGAAACAGGACGAATCGATCCTCCTTCAGAGCCTGTTGCACGGCATTGATCCAGAAGAGATCCGATTTACGCGAAGCAATGATGCTGTCATCGCCATCGTGAAAATAGACTCGTCCACCACCACTGTTCTTGGCCTCGTAACAGGCTGCATCGGCAATGGCCATGACTGATTGCTTTGAATGCCTGGACGTGGAGAAATGCAGAGCACCAAAACTACCGCTGACCTCGAAGTTGTGTTGATCGAACTGAAAACGAAAGGGAGACAGCTTGTTGGTGACGGTGACGATCAACTTCCTGAACTGCTCTGCCTCACAATCGGGCCAGACAAGGACAAATTCATCGCCACCAAATCGTGCCACCTCCCCCCGACCTTCGAACTCCCCGAGGAACAACTGCGCTATTTCCTGGATCAGACGATCACCGGCCGCATGGCCGCTGGTATCGTTGACCACCTTGAACATGTCCAGGTCGACAAAACACAGACCATGCATCTGATCAGGCTTCTGAAAGAGTTTCTCGAGAAGAAGCTCGAATCCGTGACGGTTCAGGAGACCGGTCAATGAATCATGGTTCGCGGCTCTCTTCAGCTCCATGGTCAGCTCTTCGGACTCCGAGATCTTTGACAACAGTTTGCTGTTCACAGTCTCCAGCGAACGAGCAGCGCGATTCTTGATGAGCACATACGCATAGATGGCCATGACCAGAACGAAGATGACCACGCACAATCCGATATAGGCTATTCGCAACCGCGTGTACAGCATCTCGGTCAGATGGTCCTGCGTGAACTGCAACAGGCGAGTGCGTTCAAACAGTGCAGTTTCCAGGTCAACCACATTGTCACTCAAGAGGCGAAGGTCTCGCATGATCTGTCTGTAGGAAGCGACATCACCTGGCTCCATCGACATCACAACAGGTTCAATGCGTTCCAGCGTCGCTATTCCGTGTTCATTCAGCGTATTGACGATGCCTTTCACACGGGTCTCCACCTCATCCGGAGAACTGGCAATGCGAGACAACAGCTCCATGGTTCGAGCGTCGGAATCCGTGAAGAATGAATTCATCGCCGTATACCGGCTCCAGTAGAGATCGAATCGTTCGACCACCTTATCCCGTTCAACAGGCGCTTCGGTGTTCTGGTTTACATAACTGTCCAACTCGACGACAAAACGCAGATGCTCGCGGACCAGTGCCGTGGCCTTCCAGTTCCATTCCTGTTGAGATACCGACAAGACGCTCAGCCAGTTCCTGACCGACACTTGAGTGTTCTGGTAGGTGATCACGATGAACACCAGTCCCAGTAGACAGGCTATCGTGAAGCCCTGGAGGCGCCAGCCGGAGAACACGAGGCTTACTCGATGTCCAGAGTCTGCAGCTGCCAGACCATGCGATGATTCAATATCGACTGAATTTCGTCAGGTTGATCATGTGGCACGTACACCAGCCACAATGGCCCCTGGTCCCGCAATCGCAGGCGCTTCCCGTCGCGACTGAAAGCCAATAGCGTATCGTGTTCCGCCAGATCTTCAAACGGAATACTGACCGAATAATCGTTGACTGCAGTCGCTCTGATACGCCGACCTGTAGCACCAACGGCTTCCAGCAAACTACGCGTACGGATGCCTTCGAACACGGCGCCGGCGGGTGTCCATTCGGTATCTATCTGTTCAGAGACCAAGCCCAGATCGACCAGCATGGCGTAGTCGAAGCGCGCCATACCGGGAGCATTGGTATGCACGATGTTTCCTTTGACAACAAGTATGATTTCGCCTTCGGGCTGCGCCAGTTCATCCGCTGAAACCATTGACGCAAACGACAATAGCAAACAGATGGCAAGCTGCAGCACGGCAGTAACGCTGCTCGGGCGTTCGCGCGAATATTTCATAGAGGCCTGTGTATGGATTCTGGAAAAGCTGTCAGAAAAACTGCTTCTTCATACACTATCGACCTGTCCGCTCAATCGCTTGAGTAATGAGCGTTACGATGGCTGACACCAGCCCACTGGGTACTCCGGCCCATGGCCGTACCGTGCAGCTGCTCACACAATTGAACCCGGGCATCACAAGTTCGACTCAGGCCTTCCGGTTTTCACCTTCAGGCAGACATGGCACACTATACAAACTCAGGGAAGTTCACTTGCGCAGCCTCGGACACACCTGTAGATTCGCCGTCGGCTGCACCTCACGATTCTTGAGAGCATGCGAGCGTTCCATCAGGAATCACCCCTCGCAGCGCTTGTCTGAAGCAGTTCCAACGGAGACCTATATACGTGCGATTTGCTTCAATATCTCGAGTGTTCCGTGACACCCTGCCAGTTCCCACACTCTTTTGCGTTTCAGCGCTGTTACAGATCTCGCACGCACAAGACCAACTGGATCTGTTCGATGACGATGTTCCCATCGTTCTGTCGGCCTCCAGACTGATTCAACCGCTATCCAGCTCACCGGCCTCCATCACGCTCATCGATGCTGAAATGATCAGACTCAGCGGGGCCAGAACGATTGTCGATATATTGCGTCTTGTGCCCGGGTTTCAGATCGGCAGACTGGTCAACGGCAACCCCATAGCGACCTATAACGGCACCTCCGAACGATACAATCCGCGTCTGCAACTGATCGTCGATGGTCGACCGATCTATGTCCCGCTCTACGGCGGAATTCCCTGGAGTGAATTACCCGTCGCTCTCACCGATATCGAGCGAGTGGAGGTTACCCGTGCCCCGAATGCCGCGACTTTCGGACCCAATTCCTTCGCGGCCGTCGTCAGCATCGTTACACGTGCCCCGGCAGCCCGATCCGGCTGGTATGCCAATACCGAGGCCGGAGGCAATGAATTTCGCACAGGGACTCTCTCGTACCACGGAGCACGAAAGAACGCACACTACAGAGTCACACTACAAAGTGAACGTGATGAAGGCTTCTCCAACATTCCCGACAGGGAGCGCAGCAAACTCGCCTCGGTCAGATCACATTGGCAGATAAACCCGGTAGACCGACTGGCGATTGATGTCGGCGGCATACAGGGGGGGCATACCGAGCTTGACAGCATCGTGCAGGAAAATGACCTCGTCGGGTATACGGACACGAACAATGCCTATACGCAGTTTGTCTGGGAACGTGCCAGAGCTGCAGATGATGCCATCAGGCTGCAGTATTACTACAACTACTTCGACATCAAGGATGACAAGACCACCACCTTCAATCTGCAGGACATCACGGGCAGACCCGAACACGCAGGATTGACCATTGACGCGCCTGTCAACCGCGATTCTCGTTCAACTCGGCATGAACTGGAAGTACAGCGAACCAGGCGACTGAACGCCGACCATCGCATCGTGTTTGGCGGAGCTTTGAGGCAGGATTCGGTCAAGGGTCGTTTCCTGTTCAATGATTTGATGACGCGCTATGTTTCGACTCAGCGTGCCTTTGCCCATTCCGAATACAACATCAACCCGGACTGGTTATTCAACTCCGGGCTGATGGTCGAGAACAATTCACTCAGCGACGTCTCTGCCTCCCCTCGCCTGAGCCTGACTCATCGATATGCACCCGGGCATCATTTTCGACTGGGTTTTTCCCGCGGTACACGCACGCCGCTGCTACTGGAAGAAGAGGGTGAAGTCAGACTGGAATATCTGATCAGCAATGGCGACAAGGTGACTGACCTGTTCATCGTCAACGAAGGCACTATCAAGCGGGAGACAATCGATGTGGTGGACATCGGCTATTACCACAACAACCCGAGGCGCAACCTGAGTATCGACGCCAAGTTGTCCTATCACAACATGGAGCAGCTCATCGGCACGCGATTGCTTGATGAGACCGTTGGCGATACCTTCGATCAGATCGCGCGCTCATACCGCAACCGATTCAATTACAGTTTCAGTTCCGCGGAATTGCAGATCGACCACAAGCCCACGAAAAACAGCCAGATCCGAGCCGCCTACGCCTATACATTTGGCGAAGATTCCACATTGGGACCACGTGGGCTCATGCCAAGGAATACACTGACCTTGTTCGGAGGTATCGGTCTGCGTAACGATATTTCACTGAGCAGTGAGTTTTATTACACCAGCAACTGGGTATGGGACGATGTCAGAGACAAGTCCAGGCTCAATCGCCTGGACCTGAGAATCGAGAAACGATTGAGACTGGCCAGGCTGAAGGCATCCATTGCTTTTCAGGCCGAACTGGACCTGGGCGGAACTGTTGACTACCTGAAGAGAAACCAGATAGATAATCAATACTTCGCCAGACTCCAGATCGAGCTCCCTTGACATAAGCGCCATCTGCACCAGCGTGAATCCATGAGCGGCAAGTCTTTCGCATCGTTGCTTGTTTTCTGCCTGGTTTCCTTGTGCTCGGTACAGACTGCTTCTGCACAGAATACCGACAATGCAGACTTAGCCAATGTCGCTGCCGAACAAGATGTCATCGAGACAATTGAGTCTGTGGAGAATGCATCCCGGAAGGTGCTGCTTATACTGGGGCTGAGGGAGGAAGCCAATCAGCTGGTCAGACTATCGGTGGACGAAGAACTCAGCGCCATGCAGGTCGAGTTCGTCACTGCCGATGAGGCTGCCTCTGCTGACTACTACTGGCCGAAGGCAGACCTCTATCTGGCTACCGGCACCGAAGGCTGTCGGGTCGCCGTGGAATCCCTGGAGCAACAGAGAATACTGTGTACCCTGCTGACCGAGGAGGGCTTCCGGAGCCTTGAGGCAGACAGCGAAGAACACGATCGAATATCGGCGCTGGTCATCGATCAGCCGGTGAGCCGGCAGGCCATTGTCGCAAATCGAACCTACCCTTCTCTGTCCCGTTTTTCCGTCTTCTCCGGTTCAGAAGCATGGAGCGATGAAGGGGACGTTCCGGTGACTGTTGAGGGTTTTCCCTATCTTGCCACTCACCCCATGTCGTCTCAGCTCAGTGATGTTCTGCATTCGCATGATGCCTTGATCGCAACATCCGACAACAGCATATTCAACTCGTCGACCCTGTCTACCGTACTACTGACAGCCTACGGATACCACAAGCCTGTCATCGGCTTCAGTCGTGCCTATGTCAAGGCCGGTGCGCTGATCACCTGCTATTCGACACCTTCACAGATTCTGCGCGAAGTAGCGCAAAGAGTGCGTTCAGACTCGTTACCATTGGAGAACGCAGCCAGCGTTTCCTACCCCCGGTATTTTTCGGTGATAGACAACGAAAGCGTTGCCAGATCACTCGGTCTTATCCGTGACCGTCACATCATCAATGGCCAGACCTTGAGTGACGAGGATTTCGAACCATGAAGAACCTGTCAATTGCCACTCGTCTGCTATTGCTCGCCTTTGTACCCGCCTTGCTGGTCGGTATTCTGATGAGCCTGTATTTCATCGTGCACAGCGTGCGTCATAGTGAATTTGCAGAGCTGCAGCGTGCCCTGACCCTTGCGCAGGGACTGTCACGAGCTACCGAATTCGGGGTTGCGACCAACAACGAGGTGATACTCGAGGAAGCCGCCCAACCGATACTGGATGTGCCTTCGATCTATGCCGTTCGATATTACGAGCGAGACAACAGGCAGGTATTCGAGATAAAGGACCCTGAGCATCAACATCAATATGCCGACATCAGCAGATTTGCCGAATTCGCACGAAACCTCTTCTCCCGGAAACCCTTGCTTAGCACGGTAGAAGCCAGCATTCAGCGAACCGATCTGACGCTCTATGAAGATCCCCTGTTCGATCCACTGAACACCAATCGTGCATTGGTGGACAACAGCCTCATCGGACGTATCGAGCTGGATGTCGATCTGTCACTGACGTATGAAGAACAGTACGACGCGATAAAACAGGCGTTCCTGTTCGTGGCTCTGGTTCTCGCAGTTTCGCTTGCGGCTGTTTATCGACTCGCACAGTCAGTCATTGTTCCAGTGCGCTCCCTGACCACTTCCGTACGCTCACTCGCCAGAAACGAGTACATCGAAGTGCCGCCTGTAGGCATCGGTGGCGAACTGGACGAACTGGCGCATGGCATAAATTATCTGTCCAGAGAATTGCAGAGTTTCCATGCACAACAAAGCGAGGCGATAAGGCTTGCAACGGTCGACCTGCAGGAAACCCTGACACTGCTCGAGGCCAGGAATGCCGAGCTGGACCAGGCCAGACAAAGCGCGGAGACGGCCAGCGCCTTCAAATCACAGTTCGTCGCCAACGTCAGTCATGAGATACGGACACCACTGAATGCCATCATCGGCACTCTGTCTGTCATGAACCGA
>CBDUIJ010000288.1:0-7504 GCA_965367215.1 uncultured Granulosicoccus sp. | reverse complement strand
CGGCATGCCACTCATGAACGCCCGGGTACCATCGATAGGGTCGACAACCCAGGTCAGCCCGCTGTCGCCAATCACGGTTTCATGCTCCTCTCCATGAAAGCCGATATCCGGAAACTCATTCAGCAAGCACTCACGAATGGCGAGTTCAGCCTGTCGATCCGCCTGGGTCACCGGATCGAAAGCCTGCTCCCCAGCCTTGTTGTCTATCTGCATGTCCGCGCGGAAGTAGCGCAGAGTGATCTCACCAGCGGCTTGCGCTGCCCGTTCAGCAGCGGTCAACAGCTGCGCAAGCTTTTCCGGGGAAACGTCAACAGGGGAATTCTTGATCAGGTTCATTTTTTCTGCAGTCGGGAGTCGAGTAACCGTAAACAACCGTCAGGAGTTGCCGTGCTGGCGACGGTCTTGCCTTGAACCTGAAGCATAATCTCACACAGCAGACAAATACAGCGAATCAGGAACTGCAGGATTGCAGGCGAGCACGATGTGCCGCCGGCATCAGGTCTGAAAAGGCCGCGGCAGATAACTCATCGGATACCGGAATACCGTTATCTACAGGGCCTGTCAGCTTGATTTGCGTCTTCGCTCTGCCTATACCCCGAGACCGGAAAGTTTTCCTGAACACGACATGATGGCAACAAGACTACCTCGCAGATCGGCCATGCTCGGCACACTTGTGCTGGCAAGCCTGCTGCCGTTCATGGGTGGCTGCGCGCATGTCAATCTGACGCAGATTGCCTACGAGATGTTGCGCCAGGAAGATTGCAAGCTGAATCGCCTGGATGATTTCTGCACTCGCACCTTTGCGCGCGAATACCTGGAGTACGAGCGTCTGCGACAAGACTATCTGCGCAGCCAGTCGCAGCGGGCATGGCGCGCTGAACAAGACACGACTACACTGCAGCAATCCACTCAACTGAACTGATTTTTCCTCATGTCAGAAGCCACTGGCCCGGCTCTACTTGCACGCATCATCGCCCACCGCGGCGCATCGGGTGATGCACCTGAGAACACTCTGGCAGCGTTATCCCTGGCGGCCGATCACGGTGCCAGCTGTGTCGAGATCGATGTGTCGATCAGTGCCGATGGCGTACCCTTCGTGCACCACGACGACAAACTCGATCGCTGCACCAACGGTCAGGGCCTTCTGTGCGAACACAGCGCCGCCGAGCTGGACCTGCTGGATGCCAGCAAGGGCATGGCAGACTTTGCCGGTGAACCGCTCCCGCGGCTTGCGGCCGTATTCGATCTGCTACAGGCGCGAGGCATGGGGCTGAACCTGGAAATCAAACCCCGCAAGGGACTCGAAGAAAAAACCGTCGAAGCCATCTGCACTCTGGTGGAAGAGCGCTGGCCTTCCCATTTGCCACTGGTATTCTCCAGCTTCAGCTGGAGCTCACTGGCAATGGCCCGGGAACGTCTTCCCGATACTCCTCGCGGCCTGCTGGTGGGTGGCATTCCCGACGACTGGGAAGCACTGACAGACACCTACGGCTGCCGCAACATTCACTGCGACGGTGCTAGCCTCACCCCGGCCCAGACCAGAGAATTACGACAGGCGGGTCTCGGTATCTATTGCTACACCGTCAATGATCCGGAACAGGCTGCACGGCTACTCGGCATCAGTGGCGACATGGAATCGGGTCATGATGAGGATGCCGGGGTTCATGGCATCTTCACCGATTATCCGAAGCTTCTAGCAGCGTATCTCGATACTTGAACTGGGTGCCGGGGATCAGACCCGGATCACCTTGTGCCAACGCCTCCAGCATCCGCGGCCACAGCAGATGCCAGCAGCAACCGTGTGAGAACTGTTGCATCACGAAGCCGGTGGCCTGCGGCTGCTCCATGATGAACCGTCGCACCAGCGGCGGCGGAATCACGGCATCCCGGCCACCCAGAAAGTGCCACTGCCAGACATCCTTGCGCAGCGGCGGTGAATCGGCCGGATTGACCGAACTGTACAGCGGGGAATATCCGTGGTGCGATGTCCAGGCGCTGGTATCCAGATTGCCGGCGATGGTAACCACTCGCGTGACCATCGGGTTCTCTTCTGCCAGCAGCATGGCCAGTGCACCTCCGCCGCTGTGTCCCATCAGCCACAGTTCACTGGCGCCAAAGCGGTCAGCCAGCACCCGCAAACCAGAGGCCATGCTGTCAATCACCGTGCGTGAATAGCGACCGGAGGTCCAGAGTGAATCGTCACAACCATCGTCACTGGACGTACCGTTGTAGCAGGGCCGCCCCAGATAGGCCGCCGGCTGATCATCCAGCTTCATCAGGCGGAGCATCAACGGCCGCCGCGGGGTCGGGTCGGCCATGACGATGGTGCGATGAATCCAGGGAGAGCCATCGCCTTCCAGGTAGACATGCAGGATTCCGCCACTCTTCGGTGATCGCCGGGACACGCTACCCGCCTGCGCCTGGGCATTGCGATACACCAGCAACTTGAAGCCACCTGCCACCAGGCGGGAGCGTTCGAAGCCCTGACTCTCGGCCAACTCATCCAGTTTGCCGGCGGGGCTTGCGCAAGCCTGCAACAGGCAGACCAGCAACACGGCAAACCAGCGTGCCAGTGGGCGCAAACCGTTCCGAATTGGCATATCAGACATCATCCAGCGGTCCCTTCAGTCATTCGCCTGATCTTGCATTGGCGTGAACCGCTTGTAACACGTCATGACGGCTCCTGCGCTGTCAAACAGCCACTATACTGTATCGCTTACTCGGAAGGAGCAGTATGCATCGTGAATAAGTCGTGGCTCGCAGCCGGGACCGTCGTCATCGTCCTGAGCGTGTGGATGGCCACCGGCCTGCTGCAATCCGACGACACCGTACTCGCCGATGAAGACAAGTCCGACCCCTTGATGACGGTCGAGGTGCAAACGGTTGAACTGCAGGAAATGGCCCGGAAAATCGCCTTGCAGGGAGAACTGGCACCCGTGCAGTACCTGCTGCTCAAGGCCGAGACCAGTGGCAAGGTCGACAAGTTGCTGGTCGGCAAGGGCTCCCGAGTAAGCCGCGGCGATGCGCTTGTACAGCTTGATCTGGGAAGTCGGCTGAACATGCTTGCCGAAGCATCGGCACGCGTCAAGAGCGCTCGCAGCGAACAGGAAGCCGCCGAGACTCTGCAGCGCCAGCGACTGCAATCCAAGGTGCAATCCGAGCAGGCTGAAGCCGCTCTGGAATCCGCTCTGGCTCAGCTGCGCAATATCGAACTGGATATCAACCGCACCACCATTGCCGCCCCCTTCGACGCCCTGGTGAATGATCTGCCGGTGGAGCGCGGAGAGCTGATCGAACGAGGCGATGTGGTCGCCGAGCTGGTCGACAACAGTGCCTTTGATGTCACGGCGCAGGCGGCGCAGCAGGCGGTGTCGACACTACAGATTGGCCAGCCGGTCAGCGTCGAACTGATCACCGGTGAATCCCTGCCCGGAAAACTGACTTATATATCATCGATTGCCGATCCCCAGACACGCAGCTTCCGCGTTGAAGCACGGGTCGACAATCCGGATGCCGCCTTTGCGGCCGGCATCAGTGCAACATTGACCATTCCCGTGGAGCAGGTCGAAGCCACCTTCATCACACCATCAGCCCTGTCGCTGGGTGACGATGGTGAGCTCGGTGTCAAGGCAGTCGATGCAGACAACCGTGTGCTCTTCCTGCCCATCCAGCTGGTCAGCACATCGATAGAGGGCGCCTGGGTCAGCGGTATCCCGGCAGGAACCCGCATCATTACCCTGGGTCAGGGCTTTGTCGGCCTGGGTGAGCAGGTACAGACCCAGCTGGCGCAGGCAGAAGACCAGCCAGCTGTCAGCGGCCAGAACTGACATGTACGCGCTCATCGATGCCGCCTTCGATCGCAGCCGCACGGTCATCATGCTGATGCTGTTCCTGCTGGCCAGCGGTATCGTGGCCTACGCCAGCATCCCCAAGGAATCCGAGCCGGATGTTCCGATTCCCATCATCTACGTCTCCATGACCCACGACGGCATATCACCCGATGATGCGGAGCGTCTGTTGGTACGCCCCATGGAAAAGGAGCTGCAGAGCATCAGCGGCGTCAAGGAAATGAGCAGCACCGCCGGTGAAGGCCACGCCTCGGTCCTGCTGGAATTCGATGCCGGCTTCGATGGCGACAAAGCCCTGGCTGATGTGCGTGAACGTGTCGATGTGGCCAAATCCAGCCTGCCAGCCGCGACCGATGAACCCAGCGTCAACGAGGTCAATATCGCGCTTTTCCCGGTCCTCAACATCAGCCTGTCGGGCCCCCTGCCCGAGCGCACGCTGATACGCATTGCCCGCAGCCTCAAGGACAAGCTCGAAGCGCTGCCCGGCATACTGGAAGCGGATATCGCCGGCGAGCGTGAAGAGGTGCTCGAGATCGTGGTCGATCCGCTGGTCATGGAAAGCTATCAGCTGGACTTCGACTCCCTGTTCTCACTGATCCGCAACAACAACCTGCTGGTGGCGGCCGGTGCCATCGACACCGGCGCAGGACGCATGGTCCTGAAAGTACCCGGCGTCATCGAGAACATCGAAGATGTCATGAGCCTGCCGGTGAAGGTCACGGACACCGCCGTGGTGACCTTCGGCGATGTGGCCAGCATTCGCCGCACCTACAAGGACCCGAGCAGCTTTGCCAGGCTCGACGGCCAGCCAACACTGGTTCTGGAAATTTCCAAACGCCTCGGTGCCAATATCATCGAGACCATTGATGCGGTACGCGAAGTTGTCAGCACCGAACAGCAGCGTCTGCCAGCCACACTGGTTATCGGCTTTCATCAGGACAAGTCGGAAGAGACTCAGATCATGCTGACCGATCTGCAGAACAACGTCATCTCCGGTGTGGTGCTCGTCATGATCGTCATCATGGCAACGCTCGGTATCCGCTCATCGATTCTTGTCGGCTTTGCCATTCCGGGCTCCTTTCTCACCGGCATCCTGGTGATCAACGCCATGGGCTACACGATGAACGTGGTGGTCCTGTTCAGCCTGATCCTGGTGGTCGGCATGCTCGTGGATGGCGCCATCATTGTCTCCGAGCTGGCGGATCGCAACATCGATGCCGGCATGAGTACCGCCGATGCCTACGCCAATGCCAGCAAACGCATGGCCTGGCCGGTCATTGCCTCCACCTTCACCACGCTGGCCGTGTTCTTCCCGCTACTGTTCTGGCCCGGCCTGATCGGCCAGTTCATGCGCTACATGCCCATCACCGTGATCAGCTGTCTGCTGGCCTCACTGGCCATGGCCCTGATCTTCATCCCGGTGTTCGGCAAGTATATCGGGCGTCGAAACCCGGCAGTCAGGCCGCAGGATGCCGCGACACTACAAGGTCATGAAGACATCTATGATCCGGATACCCAGACCTTCGAGAAGCTGACGTCAGACAGTGGTCGCGCTCGCGCCGGCTATCTGTCGCTCCTGCATACACTGCTGCTCAACCCCGTCAAGACCCTGCTGTCCGTACTTGCCTTCACGGTTGCCAGCTATGTGCTGTACGGCATGATCGGCAAGGGCGTCGAATTCTTCCCCGGTGTCGAACCCGAGTCCATGGCGATACAGGTCCATGCACGAGGCGATCTGTCCATTCGCGAAAAGGACAGGATCATGCGGCGTGTGGAACAGCGCCTGTTCGATCGTGACGAGATCGAATCCGTCTACACCCGCACAGGCACATCGGGCAACGATGATGGCGGCGACATCATCGGCACCATCAATCTGGAATTCATCGACTGGGATCAGCGCCGCAAGGCCGCCGAGATCACGACCGAACTGCGTCAGGAACTCAGTGATATTGCCGGTATTCGAGTCGAATTCGCCGCCAATGAAGGGGGCCCGGATGGCGGTGGCAAGCCCATCAACATCCAGGTCAGCGCCCCGACCAACAAGATGGACACCACGGTGGACGCGCTACGCCAGATCATGCGTGACCAGGGTAATTTCGTTGATGTCAGCGACAACCGCGCCTTGCCCGGTATCGAATGGCGGCTGCAGGTCGATCGTCAGGAGGCCGCACGCTACGGTGCCGATGTTGCCCTGATCGGCAATGCGATTCAGTTGATCACCACCGGGATACGGGTGGCAGGCTATCGACCCGATGACGCCACCGACGAGCTGGATATTCGGGTGCGTTACCCGCTCGAGCAACGCAATCTGGATCAGATCAGCCAGCTTCGAGTGCCCACACGTCTGGGCATGGTGCCGATTTCCAATTTTGTCAGTGTCAGCCCTGCGCCCAAGACCGGCGTCATCAAACGTGCCGATGGGCGCCGCGTCATTACCGTGGAAGCCGATGTTGCCGAAGGCAGCCTGGTCGATACCGAACTCAAGACGCTCCAGGCCACACTGCTGGAGCAGTCTCGTGATCCTGAAGTCAGTGTCCAGTTCAAGGGTGAAGCCGAAGAGCAGCAGGAAACCATGATCTTTCTGATGACGGCCTTCATCTCCGCCATCTTCCTGATGACCCTGATTCTGGTCACCCAGTTCAACAGCCTCTATCAGGCATTTCTGGTGCTGACAGCCATCGTGTTTTCCACCTCCGGCGTACTGATCGGCCTGATGATTACCGGACAGACCTTTGGCATCGTCATGGTGGGAATCGGCATCATTGCACTGGCTGGTATCGTGGTGAACAACAATATCGTATTGATCGACACCTACAACAGCTACATCCGGCAAGGGGCCCCCGCCATTCAGGCGGCACTGATCACAGGCTCTGTCCGGGCAAGGCCGGTATTGCTGACAGCCATCACCACCATTCTGGGTCTGATGCCGATGGTACTGGCGATGAATGTGGATCTGATCGACCGTGAACTGTCGTTCGGCGCGCCATCGACCCAGTGGTGGACGCAACTGTCCAGCGCCATTGCCGGCGGCCTGGCGTTCACCACCTTGCTGACCCTGTTTCTGACACCGTGCCTGCTGGTACTGGGTGACCGTGTTGCCTCCCGCCTGGCACACAGACGCAGCCGCAGGCTGGAAGCTCGACAAGTCACGCCAGCCGAACCGACCGCCTGAATCATCACGTCAATATGGGGTCCGGACATATCCGCGTAGGGATGTCCGGATGCCGGACAGCAACGTTGTGAAAACGGCGCAAGATCCGGCTGCTGCGTGACAACGGACGAAGCTCACATGATTCACATCACAAAAGTACGCTTTTGCTGACGCAGGAGTGCCCAAGGGGCGAAGCTCATATGATTCACATCACAGAAGTTCGCTTTTGCTGACGCAGGAATGCCCAAGGGCTGATAAATAATTTGAAAAGAACTGGATGGAATGGACAGTGCTCGGACCTTCAATGAGGGAGCGGTGTCGGATTCAAGTGCCTATCGAGGAGAAGAGACGCATCATCATCGTTGCGCAGATCACTTTATACTTACTGTGATCTGCGAAACATTTCGCAGAAACGAAAGATGGCGTCCCCTAGGGGACTCGAACCCCTGTTACCGCCGTGAAAGGGCGGTGTCCTAGGCCACTAGACGAAGGGGACGCTGTGTTG
>CBDUIJ010000287.1:0-7530 GCA_965367215.1 uncultured Granulosicoccus sp. | reverse complement strand
TTCAGGAATCCTGTACACCAGTGGCTGATGCGGCTCGGCAGGTAGTTCAATGCCAATGACATCACCAGGCCTCACTGCCCCACCCCGCAGCACAATACTCATCACGCCGGCCTTGCGAACAACACCTGCAGGTTTTGGCTTGCGCTCCACACAGTGTTGTAGCAGACCTGGCTGAAAGTCTTCGATCTGACGGCATGGATTACGCTGACCGGTCAGTTCAACGACTGCGTCTGCACCGAGGTGTAAACGAGTGCCCGTCGGAAGACCCAGCAGATCGATGTTTCTGGTGGCGATGTTTTCCCCCAGATCGCCCGGGTGGACCTCATGCCCCTTCGCGAATACTTCATCGAAGAACTCCGTGTGAATCAGATGAACCTGTCGCAGGTTCGGCTGTTGTCCGAAGCGCTTGATGTGATAGAGGTGTTGATCGGTGGAGCCTGCGTGCGCATCTCCTTCAACGCCGACATTCTCGATCAGTTGAATGGCCTCTTTCGATGTCTTGCTGAAGTGATGTTTACTGCTGATCTGCACACCAACGACATGGGGTGCGTCTACGGCTTGTATCTGGCGATGATCCGGCATGTTTCGACTCTGGGTTTGAACATGCGTTGAATCACGTTAACGCCTACGGACCATAGACTGACGGTCGGCGCAACATTTAATCAGAATTGCAAACAGTGGGCAAGGCATCCAGCCTCATGCACTCAACGCATTCCAGAACGCCTCGGCCACCGGGCTGAGACGTTTGTCCTCATGGCGAATCTTGCGCAGCTCGCGGTAGGCACATGGGTTGTCGGGTTGCACGAAGGCGACATTGGCCATGCCGCTGGTGATCGCATTGCTGGGCAGTACCGTCGTTCCCAGGCCATTCTGTACAAAGGTCAGTAGTGCCGTGGTGCTGCGCGCCTGCAGTGTGCATCGCGCCAGATGATCCGCCACCTGCGGGTGATGAATCATGTCGCACAGGGGGTTGGCGATCAGTAGCTCCAGTGACAGTAGCTCCCAACCAGGTCGTACGTCAGGGTCTCGCAGCGCTTCGGCAATGGCGCCGTTTTCGGAATATACGATACCGAGGCTGTCGGTCAGGATGACGTCTTCCTTGTGGGCTTCCGACGGCGTGGCGGAAATGATGCCGATATCTGCCTCGTCGGTCTGGATACGACGACGCACCGCGGCGCTGTCCACATCGCTGATTTCCAGACGGACATCGGCATGCTCGTGGCGAAAAACGGATATTGCCAATGGCAGCAGACTCACGGCAGCCGAAGGTACGGCCGCAATACGTACCGTGCCGGCGGTGGCCAGCACGTGGCGCTGGATGGCATCGGTACAGCGATCGAAAGTATCGGTGGCACGGTGACACTCCTGCAATACCAGACGACCCAGTGGTGTCAGTCGATTCTTTCGATCCGTTTCGAACAGCGGTGCACCCACGCTCTCCGTCAGCTGTGTCAGTGTCATCGACACCGCGGCTGGGGTCCGGTGGAGCGCCTCGGCGGCCGCTGCCAGACTGCCCTTCTCTGCCACCACCTTGAAGACTCGCAGCATTTCCAGCTTCAGCGCCATTTCAATTTTTCTTAATATAGAGTCAATTAGTTTAGATTGACTGAATACCTCGCCCTCGTCAACATGCGCCCATTGATTACGCGGAGTGTTGACATGCAACAAACAGGAATTCATATCGCCGGGCGCTGGGATGCAGGTGCCACTCAGATCGAGAACCGCAACCCGTCGGATGTCTCGGACCTGATCGGTAACTACGCTCAGGCCAATACCGAGCTACTGGAAGAAGCCCTGGACTCGGCCCACAAGGCGCAGAAAATCTGGTGGGCGGCCGGTGTACAGAAGCGCCACGATGTGCTGATGGCCATCGGCACGGAGTTGATGAACCGTTCGGCGGAAATCGGTGAACTGATTGCTCGCGAAGAAGGCAAACCGGCAGCAGAAGGCAAGGGAGAGGTTTACCGCGCGGGTCAGTTCTTCACCTGGTTTGCCGCCGAGGCATTACGCAATCAGGGTGATCTGGCAGAAAGCGTGCGCACCGGTGTCGAAGTGGATGTGCGCCGCGAACCTGTCGGCGTCGTGGCCATCGTCAGCCCCTGGAACTTCCCGGTTGCCACACCGGCCTGGAAAATCGCGCCGGCACTGGCGTTCGGCAATGCCGTCGTCTGGAAGCCTGCCAACCTCACACTGGCCAGTGCAGTCGCCCTCACCGACATCATCACGCGTCAGGACATACCTGCCGGATTGTTCAACCTGGTGTCCGGGCCGGGCCGTGAAGTCGGTCAGCGTCTGATCGAGAGCCCCCGAATCGATGCCATCAGCTTCACCGGTTCGGTGTCTGTCGGGCGCAGTATCGCCGCTTCTGCCATCGGCAACATGACACGGCTACAGATGGAGATGGGCTCGAAGAATCCGCTGGTGATCATGGACGATGCCGATCTGGACCTGGCCGTGTCCTGCGCTGCTGGTGCAGCCTTTGGTGGAACCGGACAGAAATGCACGGCCGCCAGCCGACTGATTGTGCATGAATCCATCCACGACGCCTTTGTCGAGCGCCTGGTGGAAGCTGCCGAAGCACTCACAGTGGGCCATGCGCTGGATGCAGACACGCAGCTGGGACCCGTGGTCAGCGATGCCCAGTTGCAGCAGAACCTTGCCTATATAGAGACCGGTAAAGCCGAGGGTGCAAGCCTGCTCTGTGGTGGTGAGCGACTGAAGCGAGCAACAGATGGCTACTACATGTCACCAGCGGTTTTCTCCGGCACCCGCAACGACATGCGTATCAATCGCGAAGAGATGTTTGCCCCGATTACCTGCGTCATCAAGGCCGACAGTTATGAAGAAGCGCTGAACATGGCCAATGACAGTGAGTTCGGGCTGACGGCAGGCATCATGACTCAATCCCTGGCTCGCGCCTCCCACTTTCGCGCGAACGCACGTGCCGGCTGCGTGATGGTGAATCTGCCTACCGCCGGTACCGATTACCACGTGCCCTTCGGTGGTCGAGGCGCGTCATCCTACGGGCCTCGCGAACAAGGCAGCTACGCCGCCGAATTCTATACCGTGGTCAAAACCGCTTATGTCGCAGCGGGTGATCCGCTGTGAGCGTTCATGGACTTGCGGATACCGCAGCAGGTTCAGACCGGGCACCGTTGATCGATTGCCTGCAGTATGCAAACTGGTCGGAGAAGATATTCCGACAAATGCGCGAAGGCGGCGTTGATGCGGTGCATGTGACCATCACCTATCACGAAAATTTTCGGGAGACCGTACAGAACATCGAACGCTGGAACCGCTGGTTCGAACAGTATCCCGATCTCATCATGCAGGGCCGCTGCGCCAGTGACATTGCGCTGGCACGGGAAACGGGCCGTACTGCCATCTTCTTCGGTTCGCAGAACCCTTCCTGCATGGAGGATGATATCGGCCTGGTCGAGATTCTGCACACCCTCGGGCTGCGCTTCATGCAACTGAGCTACAACAATCAGTCGCTGCTGGCCTCGGGTTGCTACGAAGCTGTCGATAGTGGCATCACCCGAATGGGGCGGGAAGTCATTGCCGAGATGAACCGGGTCGGACTTGTCATTGACATGAGCCACTCCGGCGAACGGTCAACGCTGGAAGCCATTGAATTGTCCACCCGCCCGATAGCCATCACCCATGCCAACCCGGCAAGCTGGCATGCGGCAGGTCGCAACAAATCGGATGCGGTATTGCGAGCGCTCGGTACCAGTGGTGGCATGCTGGGGTTTTCTCTATACCCGCACCACCTTGAAAACGGTAGTGCCTGCACACTGCAAAGCTACTGCGACATGATCTGTCGCACGGCCGAACTGATGGGTCCCGAGAATATCGGCATCGGTAGTGATCTGTGTCAGGACCAACCCGACAGTATTGTCGAGTGGATGCGCGTAGGGCGCTGGACGAAATCCATCGACTTCGGTGAAGGCAGCGCCGCGGCGCCCGGCTTTCCCGACATGCCCGACTGGTTCTCTGACAACCGCCACTTCGGCCAGATTGCCACTGGCCTGAAGCACGCCGGCATGAGCGATTCGAACATCGCCGCTGTCATGGGTGGCAACTGGCAACGTTTCTTTGCCAGCAGTTTTTCCTCAAGCAAACCCTGACGGTCCGATCACCACCCATCGAGATTACTTCCCATGAGCGATACAACAACAGTCCCTGTATCAGTTCCAGGCACCGGTAGAGACCCAACAGCGGCAACTGCGCAGAACTCGGAACCACTGGACAAGACCCTGTTCGCCCTGACGGGCGGATTCATCCTGCTGTTCTGCACCCTCGCACTGGTCAATATCGACGCATTATCAGCGGCAGTGGACTGGGGTTTCAATTTCGCAGCCACCTGGTTCGGCTTGTACTGGCAACTGCTATTGCTAGCCACCTTTCTCATGGGCATCTTCATCTGCTTCCTGCCGGGTAGCCGTGCGGTTCTCGGCAATCTGGAGCGACCGGAGTTCACCTGGTTTCAATGGGCCTCCATGATCATGTGTACCCTGCTGGCAGGAGGTGGTGTGTTCTGGGCCGCAGGGGAACCCATCGCGCATTTTCTCTCGACTCCCCCGCTATTCGGTGATCTCGGCGGCGACGCCCAGGCACGTACCCAGGTGGCCATGGCGCAGTCCTTTCTGCACTGGGGGTTTCTGGCTTGGGCCATACTGGGCTCGCTCACCACCATCATGCTGATGCACTACCACTACGACAAGGGTTTGCCATTGGCACCACGCACCTTGCTGTATCCGGTGTTTGGCGAGCGTGCGCTGCATGGGCCCATTGCCGTATTCGCAGATGCAAGTTGCATTATTGCGGTCGTTGCAGGCACGGTCGGTCCTATCGGTTTTCTGGGGCTGCAGATGTCGTACGGCATGAATGCACTATTTGGTATTCCCGATACCTTTGCGACTCAGGCGGTGATGATATTGGCGCTGACAGCGGTCTTCACCCTCTCGGCCATTTCCGGCCTGTCCAAGGGTATCCAGCTCCTGTCGAAGCTGAACGTCATCCTTGCCTTCCTGTTACTGGCGTTCATTCTGATTGCCGGCCCGACCGAATTCATCTTCAGCAGTTTCTTCGGCGGGCTGGGAACCTACTTCCAGCACTTCTTCGGCATGGCCTTGTATCGCGGTGATGCCGGGCTGTTCGGCGCACCGGGCTGGTTGAGCTGGTGGACGGTGTTCTTCTGGGGCTGGTTCCTGGGATACGGACCGCTCATGGCCATTTTCATCGCCCGTGTCAGTCGTGGACGCTCGATTCGCAGCATCATCGTGACCCTGTCCGTGATTGCACCGCTGGTGACTCATTTCTGGTTCACCATTATCGGTGGCTCCGGCATTGCCTTCGAGCTGGCCACGCCAGGTGTCATCTCCGGGCCCTTTGAAGGATTCAATCTGCCTGCCGGCTTGCTGGCCATTACTCAGAACATGCCCGCAGGTTTTGTTCTGTCTCTGGCCTTTCTGGTGCTGACCATGTTTTTCGTCGCCACCACAAGCGATTCCATGAGCTATGTCATTGCCACTGCCATGTCCGGTGACAACCCGTCGGTGGGGCTACGTGCTTTCTGGGGCATTGCGATGGCAGTCATGGCGCTCATACTGATCTCGACCGGCGCAGGCGGCATCGGTAAATTGCAGAGTTTCATCGTGGTGACAGCCGTTCCCGTATCGCTGGTTCTACTGCCCTCGCTGTGGGACGCGCTACGCATTACACTGTCCTTGAAGAAGGGGTAATGAGATGTCTGCATCCACGCCTGTAAAATGCACCATAGAGCCTGTTGCTCGACGCTCGCCCGAGCAGGTCATGCGACTGGATCGGCTCGGCTGTGCCCACCCGACGCGTCTGTCCTTTCTGCGCATCCTGCTGCGTCGTATGCGCCAGGAAGGCTGGCGTTTCGACAGGCCGGTCTGGGACATGGACGCCACAGGAGTCGGCGTCGGCATCTACCGGGCTATTGGCCCTGAGAGAACCTATTCTCTGATTGCCTTTGCCCATGATCTGCCGGATGAGATGCGTTCGGACCGAGTGATCGCCACCGCCTGGGATGCGACATTCACCCTGTTCGATGGAGATCCCACGCCGGCCGATATCGAGCGGCTGTTCCACAATGTCCCCTTGCAGGAAGCGGGCAGAATCAGCTCCTCGGAGCTGTCCCTGAGCCGCGCCAATCGCTCGGTTCGCTTGTTTGCGCATGTCGTGGATTGTCTGTCACAGGGGCGACAGCCGGATGTTGCGCAAATCGATGCGGTCGGTTATCTGATGCGCACCACCGCGGTTTACGGTTCCGGAAAATTCGGTGCCGCAGATCGGCGTGATCTGAGCGATCGTCCCGAATTCGATGCACCGTTCCAGGTGGAGATGCTGTCGGTCTGGCTGACACGACAGTTCGTGGTCGATATCGCGGAGCACATCGCCGGCTGCCGAGGGGGCAAGCAGGCCATCAGGCTTGACCCGGAACTGCGGCATCGTCTGGGTGTCGGCAATTCCACCGGACTGGGAATGGCGCCGTTCATCGTGCGTCACCCTGTGTTGCTGAACAACTGGATGATGACTCGCGAGGAGGCCTTGTCGCGGGTACGCTCCTGCGATGAAGTTGACTCGAACGCTGTCATTGCCATGCGCGAAGCACTCGAGCAGGCACGCGCCAATGCCCGTAGTTGGCATTCCGAGCATCCCATCCAGGTACCGAAACTTGCCGCCTTGCGTGCCGACCTGGACAAGTTGGCAGAACGCCTGGAAGTTCTTGATCTGGAGGTATTCAGACCGTGGAATGTCCTGTGGCAGTGGGGTGAACAGGCCTTGTCACTCGAGGGTCAGGAAGCCTTGTTGTCCATTCTTCTGGAACCTCATGGGCACCTGGTTGATGGTTTGTCGGCCTGTCTGAGCGCCGATGAATCTGTCGCTTTCCGGCTCGATGGTGCAATGAGTGTTGCCAGCCTGCGTACGCTTCTGGAAGAATTCTACGACTGGGCGCTTGCCATCGATTTTGAGGATCCGAAAAACAGTGCTCGCTTCTGGTATGTCTCCGAGGAGAAGCTTGAGCCACGGCTGGGAGAGCGTGCCGAGGAAGACGGTGCCGATCGTGAACAACCGCTATGCGTGGCACGTCTGGCAAAGATACTGCACAGCACTCTGCAGCCCTGGGCAGATGACGCACCGGTCGCCGCCTTTCTGTTGCAACACCCCGAGCAACGTTTCATGGTTCGCCGTGCGCAGATGGGGGCACGTTTTCCCTATGCCGAAGTCCGCGACAATCTGATTGCAGAAGATATTCTGCCGATCGACCTGATGCGCTGCAAGCTGGCATTCTTCGGTGCCAGTCATTTTGATCCGCGCTCGGATCGCTGGGTACGAATCAGCCTGTTTCAGGGCGCCCCCTACCCCGATGAGCTGAACCAGGAGCTCGGCTGATGAACAGTACGGTGAATGATCCGGTAAAGACACTGCGCCTGTCACGCAATGAAGTCGAGTCCGTTTGCAGCAAGGCGGCTCGTGGTGCGGGTATGAGCTGGGGCC
>CBDUIJ010000286.1:0-7570 GCA_965367215.1 uncultured Granulosicoccus sp. | reverse complement strand
TTCGTGGTTCTACTGCTCTCTTGCATCGCCCTCGGTATCACCACCGATACCTTCCTGACGCTGGGCAACCTGACCTCGTTGCTGAACAACAACTCGGTGAATCTGATCTGGGCAGTTGGTCTGCTGGTCGTGCTCATTGCCGGCGGTATCGATATTTCCTTTGCTGTCGCATCCTCGGTAGTCCAGTTCGTGGCAGCCAAAGTACTCATCGGCCTGGGTGGGGGAAACTGGGTGTTGGGCTTCCTGCTGTGCGGCAGTGTCGGCATCCTGCTGGGCCTGGTCAATGCCTTCTTCATTCATCGATTCCGCATCATCTCGATTGTCGTCACCATTGCAACCTTCAAGGTGTTCTTCGGCCTGTTGATGTGGCTCAGCCGCGGACGCAGTATCTACGCCCTCCCGGACTGGTGGACGGAGCGCATCATCCTGTTCGAGCACCAGTCACCCGACGGCACGTGGTCAGAGCTTATCTTGCCCGTAGCTGTCATGGCGTTCTGTGTCGGTATCACCTGGTTGCTGATTCGGCGTGTGAATCTGGGCCGTCAGCTGTACGCCTTCGGTGATAACCCGGAAGGTGCGCGCCGTGCCGGCGTCAATATCGCGGCCATGCAGGCACTGGCCTTCGGCTGGAGCGGTTTGATGGCGGGCATAGCTGCGCTGATGCAGGTCAACATCGTACAAGAGGTAGTTCCGAACGCTCTTTATGGACGAGAGCTTGAGGTTCTGGCTGCCGTGGTACTCGGTGGCGCACGCCTCGGTGGTGGCAAGGGCACGATCACCGGTTGTGTGCTTGGTGTGCTGTTCGTGGCCGTGATGCAGAATGGACTGAATCTGCTGGGCATCTCCCCGTTCGCATTCCAGATGCTGATCGGCGCGGCCATTCTGGTCGCTATATCCACGTCAAATATCAGTCTGGGCGAGTTGTTTGCCGCACGTTCGCGGAGGCAGGAATCATGAAGGGTGTTGAACGAATTCGCCGTCTCCTTGGCAAGGAAACCGTGGATCTGCTGCTGTTGATGGTGCTGCTTGTGCTGATTTTCAGCTTTCTCAGTCCACGCTTTCTGACCGCCGCCAATTTTGCGTCCATGGGCTATCAAGCGCCCCTGCTCGGACTGCTGACAATTGCAATGCTGGCACCGATGATTTCGGGTGGGCTCAATCTGGCAATTGTCTATACAGCCAATATCTCCGGATTGACGATGGCTAGCATTGTGCTTGCCTTTGGAGGACCGGAAGCCGGTACATCGGCAATCCTCCTGGGTGCCGTCGCGGCAATACTGGCGGGGGCAATCGCAGGCGCCGTCATGGGCGTGATCATCGCCTATGTGGGTGCGCACCCTATTCTCGTGTCCCTTGCCATGATGATTTTCCTGCGTGGACTCGGTGAATTCCTGACGCGTGGCGGTGATGTTTCCGGCTTTCCTGCAGAGTTCGCATCGCTCGGACACGGTAGCCTGCTCGGTTTGCCGGCACCCCTGTGGCTCTTTGCCGTGGTGGCACTCGCCTGGCAGATACTACTCCGCAAGAGCCGTCACGGATTTTCGGTCTATATGGTCGGGTCCAATATTCGCGCAGCCGATTATTCCGGGCTACCCACTCGCCGCACCCTGGTGTTGATATACACCCTGTCAGGCGTGGTCTGTGCCATTGCCGGAATCCTGATGCTGGCACGCTTCAACTCGGTACGTGTCGGTCACGGCGAAGCATTGCTGCTGGTAACGGTGCTGGCAATATTTCTGGGTGGTATCGACCCGTTCGGTGGGCACGGCAAGGTGCTGCCCGTCATTCTCGCGATACTGATCTTGCAGATGTTGTCTTCGGGGCTGAACCTTATAGGCGCCAACCCACATCTGTCGACCGCTGTTTGGGGCCTGTTTCTTATCCTTGTGATGGTGCTGCGTTCCGAACAATTCACACTATTCAAAAAACGAAAAGGCATCAAGACATGAAAGGCTTTGGCGTGCACACAAGCATGTGGACAATGAACTGGGACCGCGAGGGTGCCGAGCGGGCGGTAGCCGGTGCGCTGCAGTACGGCGTTGACTTCATCGAGATACCGATGTTGCGCCCGAACGAGATCGATACGGAGCACACCCGTAAACTGCTCGAGAAACATGATCTCAGAGCTATCTGCTCGCTGGGACTGCCCGAGGAATGCTGGGCGTCTGTGCACCCGGACAAGGCAATCGATTACCTGAAACTCGCCTTGCAGAAAGCCAAGGACTGTGGCGCCGAGGCCCTCTCAGGTGTCACCTATGGTGGTATCGGCGAACGCACCGGACTACCGCCTACCGAGGCGGAATACAGCAATATTGCCCGCACCCTGGAGGCCGCTGCTGCGCAGGCAAAGTCAATCGGGCTGCTGTTTGGAATCGAGCCTGTGAATCGCTACGAGAATCACCTGATCAATACCGGTTGGCAGGCACGAGACATGATTCACCGCATCGGTTCTGACAATATCTTCATCCATCTCGATACCTATCACATGAATATCGAGGAGAAAGGTGCGGGCAACGGTATTCTCGATTCACGGGAGTTTCTGAAGTACATCCACCTCAGCGAGAGCGACCGCGGCACACCGGGTGAAGGCACCTGCGACTGGGATGAAATCTATTCGACACTGGCAGCCATTGGCTTTGAGGGTGGTCTTGCAATGGAGAGCTTCATCAACATGCCTCCCGAGATCGGCTACGGACTGGCTGTATGGCGTCCGGTCGCCAGTAATCATGATGAGGTGATGTCGAAGGGCCTGCCCTTCCTGCGCAACAAGGCTGCGCAGTATCGGTTGATCTGATCTGGCCGGGTGAGGCCGTTCAGTTTTCTCGCGGCCGCGCCACTTCGTTACTGCCTTCAGGGTCCGGCGCTTGACCGTAGCTCATGCGCCGCATCTGCTCGATGACACGTTCCATCTCGTCATCGGGCAGTATCGGCGGTTCGCCCAGTGTCAATGCCTGTACGTAGATGCGTGACAGTGTCTCGACTTCGATCGCGAGCCACAGTGCCGATGCGAAATCCTTGCCGAGTGAGATCTGTCCATGTTGTCCCAGCAGGCAGGCCAGTCTATCCTCGAGCGCCGTCAGTGCATTGTCCGACAGAGCCTGGGTGCCAAAGGTTGCATAACCGGCGCAGCGTATCGTGTTTCCGCCGGCCACCCCTGTCATGTAGTGAAAACTCGGTATGGTGCGATGATGACAGGCAAGCGTCGTGGCGTACAGTGAGTGACAATGCAACACTACGTTGATGTCTTCGCGTTGGGCGAGAATGTCCCGATGAAAACGCCATTCCGATGAGGGGCGTCGCCCGACATAGGTACCGTCGAAACCCATCTCCACGATATCCTCGGGTTGCATATCGTCATAAGGCAGAGATGAGGGCGTAATCAGAAAGCCATTGTCGATACGTATCGACAAGTTGCCGGCGGTACCCTGATTGATTCCGCTCTCGTTCATCTTGCGACAGGTCGCAACCATCTCCTGGCGTATTGAATTTGTATCCTTCATGATGGTCGACTCCGGTGTTTCCAGCGTTCGGCATAGTCGCGCAATGCGTCAACGTCGCCGGTATAGGGTGATGGTGATTCGAGTGTGATGGGGGCTGGTTCTTGCCGTGTTTCATGCTCTGTGAGCAGCGCAGCGCCAGCAGCCACACCATAGCTTTCCAGATTGTAGAGGGTTTGACTGTCAGGTCGCAACGTTGCAACCAGGGTTGCGAACAGTGGATCCGTGAGCGCAGTGCCATCGAGAACGACGAGGTCACGGGCGCCGAGTGCATCGATACACTCTATCGTCAGCAGTGCGCTGTACAGAACGGCAAGAGTCTTGCGTTCCGCGAACGTTTCAGGAGGCGGGCCGGTGATCGCTCCGCGCCGTGCACTTCCTGGAAACAGGCCATCGTCATCACCAAAGGATGGTAGTGCCATCGTATCCCTGGCGATCAAGCGCTCGCATACGGCGGCATCTGCTGATATATCGTTGCCACACGCGTCATCCCCGAGTACTTGAGCGTATTCGCGACCTCCCATGATCAAGGCACCGCCCACAACGCGTCCCGTGACATCACTGTTGAGCGCCATGCCTCGTTGTTCGTCGACGTTCTCGATCGGGGTTTCCGTACTCATGCCTACGATCCAGGTACCGGTGGACACCAGACAAACGTCAGTGAGTCCTGCGGCGTGATAGCGATAGAGATTGAGACTGCTGTCGTGACCACCAACCAGTATGTCGATCTCGCGCGGCGCATCAATCGCCTTGGCGAGTGGCGCTCTCAGCGGTCCGAGGCGATGCCATGCAGGAGCAATAGGCGGCATCAAGCGGCGCCAGTCGCGTTTGTCGACGATATCGGCGAAGCGTTGTTCGACGGCATTCCACAGATGCGATTGGGCTGAGAGCATCGTGTATTCCGAGACTGCCTTGCCACTGAGATACCAGGCCCAGTACTGCGGCAGGCACAGATACCAACGAGCATCAGCCACTGCCTGTGGCGCGACCTGCTCCTGCCAGTAGAGTTGTCGCGCCTGATGCGTTGCCTGCAGCATCATCGCACTGCCCCTGTCGTGAAAACTGCCGGCGATGGCGGCATAACCTTCACGAATGGATAAGGGAAGATCCTGTTCGTAATCGATCATGGGTAGTGCAACACCGCCGTTGCGGTCGGGGTCGTCACTGACCAATACACCCGCAGCACCGTGTGCAACCGGAACGAGTGTCGCGATGTCATGACGACGTGACAACTCAGCCAGGGATTTCAGTAGCCAGGAGGCAATGGTGCGCAGATCATGGTATTGCCAAGGCTGACCTTGAAGGGTCGGATTTGCAAAACTCAGTGTCTCGACAATCTGGCCATCGGCTGTAGCCACCGACAATTTTATATTGGTCTTGCCCGTGTCGAAGACTGCGGTCAGCGGGCCGCTGACAGATGGCGATAAGCTCACGATTCAATCCAGGGAGCTGACTCTGCGGATGTTGAATTCAAGTATACACAAAACAGATACGAAGCCCGAGTGAGGTGATTCCCGCGATGCCTTTCTGTCATTGTCGGGTGTGAAGCCTGCGCACAGCCCCCGGCGCCATGCCCATCTCGCGCTTGAACGCGCGATTGAACGCATGCTCTGACTGGTAGCCGACGCGCTCGGCAATCCTGGCGAGCGTATCAGTGGTTTCGCGCAGCTCGCGGTGTGCCAGCTGCATGCGTAGCCCGGTCAGGTATTGCTTTACCGACTCTCCCACCATTGCCGTGAAACGTGCTGAAAATCCGGAACGTGACATGCCGATCTCATGCGCAAGACTCTCGACATGCCAGTTTCGTTCAGGTTGGCGATGCATCAGTGACATGGCCCTGCCAATCAGGGGGTCATGCAAAGCGGCAATCCATCCCTGCTCTTCTTCGCGCACGCTCTCGATCCAGGTACGAATTGCCTGGATGACGAGAATATCCGCCAACCGAGTGATGACGGTTTCACTACCGGGCAAGCGCAGCTGTGCTTCGCGCGCGATGAACTGAATCGTGCTTTGCAACCAGCTGCCGTCATCGATGTGTGTCCGCACATGTAGCATGTCAGGGAGCAAACGGACAAGGCGGTCGGCCAGATACGGGTCGAAACGTACACCGTAATAGGTCACATGGGTGAGCCGCCCCCCACCTCCGAATTGCATGTTCTCGAAGCGATTTCCAATGCGTTCAACCGGAATATCTTCGAGCCATGTGGCCTTGTCTCCAGGGTTTCCGCGCAAGATATGGCGACGTCCCCGGGGAATCAATACAAGACTGCCCTCTGGCAGGTATACCGGCGTCTCACCCTCGAATTCTATCCAGCAGTGCCCGGATGTCACCACTTCCACGTTCATCACACCAGGCAGTTGCGGCAACTCGATACCCCAGGGGGCACTCAATTGTGCGTTGCAGTAGAGAACACCGGTCAATTGCAGTAGTTGCAGGACTTCGCCAAATGGATCCGAGCTTGGCGGTAACTCCGGATCGATACGCGGTGCATCCAATCGAGTTTCAGTCATGGCTTGTGACGAGTCTGGACGATTGGATAAACATCATAGACATTCTGTGATTTCAACTCCAGTGCAATGCAGACAGAATGAATCACGTCGGCAAAAAAGACATCTGCCGGCTTTCCCTATTCCCATCTGGAGACCGACCAATGACTACTTCACCCATTCTGATCATCGGAAAAACTGCCAAAACCGGACTGCGTGTCGAGCAACGATTGCAGGCGCTTGGCCATTCCACGCGAGGCGTGTCGCGCTCGTCTTCACCGGCTTTCGATTGGGAGGATGCAAGGACCTGGCGCGCAGCACTGGAGGGCACAACATCGGCTTACGTCACGTTCTATCCTGATCTTGCCATTCCGTCCGCCGAGCACACCATTGGAGAGTTCATCGCATTGGCGAAAGACGTCGGCCTGCAACATCTGGTGCTGCTATCCGGCCGTGGCGAGAAAGGAGCCGAGCGTGCCGAAACCCTGTTGATGAACAGCGGGCTGGACTGGAATGTGGTTCGCGCCAGCTGGTTCATGCAGAACTTCAGTGAAGGTTTCATGATCGAGGGTATTGTGGGCGGTGAACTGATGCTGCCGGCTGGAGACATCGTCGAACCCTTCATCGATATCGATGACATCGCTGATGTGGCGGTAGCCGCGCTGACGCAACCTGAACTGCGCAATCGACTATTCGAGGTCAGCGGGCCTCGTGCCATGACCTTCGCCCAGTGCGTAGCCGAGATCTCTGAAGCGGTAGGCTACCCCATCAAGTACACCCGGATCAGCGTGGAAGATTTTCTGCAGGCGCTTCGGGGCGAAGGACTGCCGGAAGACATGTTGTGGCTCATGCACGAACTCTTCACGGTTGTATTCGATGGCCGAAACTCGACGCCAGCTACCGGTGTAGAGGAAGCGCTCGGCCGACCGGCAACAGACTTCAGCGAATACCTCCACAAGGTCATGGCCACCGGCGCCTGGCATCGCAGCGGTCTGTTGCAACAGATGTAAACGGTGTGATCCGTCTGGCGCTTATCACCATCGCTCAGATGCTCATGAGCTTCCCGATATGGCAAGGAGCCGAGTTCAGCCCTGTTTTCGTTGAGCCAGCACCAACCCTACCTGTTCGATTGCCTTTCGCCGTGTAATGCCCAGGTTCGAAACGATCTTCTCCAGATCCCTTTCACTATCGATTCTGGACAGCTCGCGGTGAAGGTACTCGACAGACTTCAGAGGCGCATCGTGAAGCATTGAATACAGAGGCTCTATGGGCACGGTCGATTGCGGGGACGTGCCGGATACAAGCTGGAATTCATCATCTGACATACGAACCTCTGCTCTGCTTCCCTGGCGCATGCTCTGCAGCTGGATTGCATCAATAACACATTTCATTCCGGTACGTTACGGCAACATTCCCTTCAAACGCGCATTCAGCCGCTCTACACTGCAGACCTGCAAGTTCAAAACCGTAGAAGCGAAGGAATATTCCCATGAAAATACTGACACGCGCCCTGACGCTGCTGGCTATTGTTGCCACCAGTGGAGCGGCAATGGCCGACCTGCCCCGCGTCACCGGTCTCACCCTCG